>JBKQVT010000071.1:0-37621 GCA_052139835.1 Thermoguttaceae bacterium | reverse complement strand
GTCCGCCCCGGTCTCCGGGGCGGACCGGCCTGTTTTCAAGGATGAGGGATGAAGGATCAAGGATGAACGGGGAGAGTTTCATCCTTCGTTCTGTAGCGTTTAGCTAAACCTTAACGCCTGGTTTTGTCGATTCCCTGGGGATGTGGCTCCTTAGCGGGCTTCCTCGTTTGCGGAGGGGTGATCTATGTCGCAGACGCAAAGTGGCGTTGGCCTTATTACCGGGTTGAACATCTCCCAGTTGGTCAGCGAACTGATGGCCGTCTCCGAGCAGCCGGTCACGGCGCTGAATAACCAGAACACGCAACTCCAGAACGAGCAAACGGCCTATCAGACCCTCATGGCCAATTTGCTGGGCGTGCAAAATGCCGCCAAGAGCCTCCAGCAAAGCTCCCTCTACACGGCCAGCTCGGCCACCAGCAGCAATTCCTCGGCCTTGACGGCCGCGGTCACCGGCTCCCCGGCCCTGGGCACCTACCAGTTCACCCCCTTGCAGACGGCCCAAGCCCAGCAGTTGCTCACCAGCGGCCTCCAGAGCCAGACCAGCTCCCTGGGCGGCGGCCAGTTCACCTTCCGCTTCGGCGCCAGCCTGAACCAGACCGCCAGTCTGGATAACCTCAACGGCGGGGCGGGCTTCGTGCCGGGCGAAATCAAAATCACCGATGGCAGCGGCGCCAGCGCGGTGGTCAACCTGTCGACCGCCCAAACCATCGGCGACGTGATCAACGACATCAACGCTGCCGGCATCCAAGTGACCGCCCAGATCAACACCGCCGGCACGGGCATCAACCTGGTCGGCAGCGCGGCGGGGACATCAAACCTCACGGTCCAGGAGGTGGGCGGCGGCACCACGGCGGCCTCCCTCGGCCTCATTGGTTCCGGAGTCACCGGCAACTCCTTCACGATCGACGGCCGGGACATTTACTACCTCTCCAGCAACTTGAGCCTCGACGCCCTGAACAACGGCTCGGGAGTCTCCACCAGCACCGCGCTGCCCGACATCAGTTACACGCTGGCCAACGGCGACTCCGGCACGATCGACCTGTGGTCCATTCCGACCGGCGGCACCAGCGGAGTGGCGGATACCACCTTGGGCCAGGTCATCGCCCAAATCAACGCCGTCGCGCCGAAGGAACTCTCGGCCTCGATCGATCCGGCCACCAACCAGATCGTCGTCACCGACAAGACCAGCGGCGGCGGCACGTTCTCGTTGACCGCGCAGAACGGCTCCAGCGCGCTGTATGATCTCGGTTTCGCCACCACGGCCTCCCAGAGCACGGTCACGGGCGCCGGCGGCACGATCACCGGACGGAACATCCTCGGCGGCTTGCAGGGCGTGCTCTTAAGTAGCCTCAACGGCGGCAACGGCCTCGGGCAACTGGGCAACCTCGACCTGACCGATCGCAACGGCAACTCGGCCACCGTCGAGCTCTCCTCGGCCCAGACGCTCCAACAGGTCATCAACGACATCAACCAGGCCAAAGACGCCAACGGCGACCCGCTCGGCATCACCGCGGAGATCAACGCCGCCGGCAACGGCATCGAACTGGTCGACACCACCGGCAGCACCACGAGCGACATGATCGTGGCCGACGACGCCGACGGGACCGGGACGGCCACGGCCTTGGGGATCGCCGTCGACGGCGCGGTCACGTCGGTCAATAGCGGCGACCTGCACCTCCAAGTCGTCTCGATGAACACGCCGCTGGCCGATCTCAACGGCGGGGCCGGCGTCGCCGACGGCACGCTCACGCTCACCAACTCTGCCGGTCAGGGCGCCACGCTCACCGTCAAAAGCTCCATGCAGACCGTCGGCGACGTCGTCAACGCCATCAACAAACTCGGCGTGGGGACCGGCCTCGACATTACGGCGAGCATCAATGCCACCGGCGACGGCATCCTCCTGACCGACACCGCCGGCGGCGGCGGCGCCCTGACCGTCGCCGCGGGCAGCTCGACCACGGCCGCCGACTTGGGCCTGATCGGCTCCAACGTCCAGAGCACCGGGACCACGATCAACGGCACCACGACGCAGACCATCAACCTAGCCGCCGGCGATTCCCTCCAGACCCTGGTATCGGACATCAACAGCCGCAACGCCGGCGTGACCGCCTCGATCATCAACGACGGATCGAGCAACCCCTACCGGCTCCTGTTGACGAGCAATCAGTCGGGCAAGGCGGGGACCCTGGTCGTCGACACTTCGGGGATGGGCGCGGGCATGTCGCTGACCCAGGTCATTCAGCCACAGGACGCCCTGCTGGCCCTCGGCGATGCCGCCGACTCCGCCTCCAGCATCGTCGTCTCCTCTTCCAGCAACAACTTCACCAACGTGCTGCCGGGGGCCACCGTGCAGGTGCAGAGCGCCACGGGCCAGCCGGTCTCGCTGACGGTGGCCAACGACCCCACCGACCTGATCGCGGCCGTCCAGGCCATGGTGACCGACTACAACAGCTTCCTCTCCACTTTCACGCAAGACACGGCCTACAATACCACGTCGAACAGCGGCGCCGTGTTGGCCAGCGATCCGACCGCCACGGAACTCGGCACGCAAATCGCCACCCTGATGACCGGACAGATCTCCGGCGTGGGCTCGATCAGCTCGCTGTCGCAACTCGGCGTGAGCGTCAACGCGGACGGCTCGCTGGCCTTCAACAGCTCGACGCTGAGCAGCGCGTACGCCGCGAACCCCGCGGCCCTCCAGCAGTTCTTCACCCAAACCGGCACCACCGCGGCCCCGGCGACCAACGGGTTCGCGGTCCAGTTGAATAACCTGATGACGCAGATCGCCGGAGCGAACAACTCCCTGCTGTCGGCGCGCATCAGCGCGGTGTCGAACATGATGCAGCAGAATACCGAGCAGATCAACTCGTTGAATACGATGCTCAGCAACGAGCAGAATAACCTCTACAACCGCTATTACCAGATGGAATCGGCGATCTCCCAACTGCAAACCAACATGAGCATCGTCAACACGTTCTCCATGCTCAATTCGGACGGCTCGTCGACGGCCATCTTCGCGCCCAGCAACGGCAGCGACTTGGGCAGCAACCTGGCCGACATCATCAGTTCCCAGGCCGCCGCCCAAGCCCAGGCCGCTGAATCGGCAAGCAATTCCTCAAACAGCTAACCGTGAGCGAGGAATCGTCGATGGCTCCCTCGGCCAGAGAAAACTACTTGACCATGGAGGCGCTCACCGCGGCGCCGCAGCGACTGCAATTGCTGCTGATCGAGGCGGCCATTCGCTCGGCGCAGCGCGCCGGCCGAGAGTGGCACGCCGGCCGGGACGAGCAGGCCCTCCAGTCGCTGCTCCACGCCCAGGCCGTCCTGGCCGAGCTGCTCCGTGGCGTCAAGCAGGAGCCCAACTTGGAACTGACCGACCGGGTGGCGGCGGTCTACGCCTTCATCTTCCGCCGCCTGGTCGAGGCCGGCTACCGCCGCGACGAAGCGAAACTGGCCGACGCGATCCGCCTACTGGAAATCGAGCGCGAGACCTGGCAGCGGGTGTGCCAGCAGACGGTTACCCCGCAGCGCGTCGATCCGGCGGACCGCGTTCCTGCCCCTGCAGGGCGGACGAACCCCGCCCCGGTCGAGAGCCTGGAACCGTTTCCCAGCGGCGGCCTGTCGCTGGAGGCATGAGCCTCCCGCGGCCCTACACCGCCCTACGACGCCAACCGTATCCCACCAGCCCAAGGGCGCCGACCGCCAACAAGGCAAACGTGGACGGCTCGGGGATTGGGAACGGCGTGTAAGTGTAGGTCACATTCCCGGTCAAGGACGCCTCGGTCATCTGGCTGGCCGAGGTGTTTCCACCGGTGTTGGACACGTCGGTTTGCGTGAAGGTGGACGCAGACAAGGCGATGGTGCCACCCCCCGTGAAGTCGCTGAGAACGCTCGGAGCCGTGTAGTCGTTGGTGGAAGCGATCGGCTTCCCCAGCGTTTCCGAATCGATGCTGTCGCCGGCGCCCAAGGAATAGACATACCCCGGCGACAAGGCGTCGATTTGCGGAAAAGGCGAATAAGGAGCAAGATCGGCCTCCGGGTCCTGGAGGAAAATCTGGAGCTCGGTTTTCGCATTGCCGGACGAGGCACTTTCCGCGCTGTTGACAATGTTGAGGTCCGTGGTCAAACTGCCGCTGAGGGTCAGTTGCACCTCCGTCAACGTTCCCAGGCTGGGGTCGAACTGCTGAAACGTCAGATAGTTGAACCAGTCGGTCGTTGTGGCTGGGATGGGCGACGCGGGAAACACTTCAACCGTGTTGGCCCAAACCGGAGCGGCCAGCCCCAGGACCAGGACAGCGAGAACCAACGTGCGTAAGCGAAGTGTGGTCGACATTCCGCGGATCATCATCTTACCCCCAAAAGTTTAAGTCGCTGTTAGCGAATCCCCTTGCAAAACTCCCCAAAATCCAGTGCATCGGTGCTTGTCGCCCAAAACGCCGCGCAACCACGGAGCGATCTCCGCCGGTCGCACTACGAAGCGGGAAACCAAAGCCGCAAGAAGAATCCCTCCCGAACATCTTGCGATGCCCAGAGGGCCGGCGGCCTTGACCGAACCAGACGCTGCCTCGATATGGGGTTACGTCGTGAACTAAGAAGTACCCTTAAAATGCCATAACTCTGCAAATAAGTCAAGCGTTTGGCAGGGAATATCAGAAAAAACCCGCCCCCCCCAAGCAATAGGGGGCAAGTGGTCCACAGGTGGTGGGGGCCAGTGGGCCATTGCCGCGGCCTCCTGGCACCTTACAATATCTGACTGCCCCCCCGCGTCCACCGAGTGCCCCCAGTCCCGAGCCCCCAGCCCCTAGTCCCCAGCCCCTAGTCCCCAGCCCCCATGACCGACAACCGCCTGCTCATCCGCGTGGGCCATAGCCCCGATCCCGACGACGCCTTCATGTTCTACGCCCTGGCCCAGGGTAAGATCCAGACCGGGCCCTTCCGCTTCGTGCACGAGATGGCCGACATCGAAACGCTCAATCGCCGGGCCTTCAGCGGCGAACTGGAACTGACCGCCGTCAGCCTGCATGCCTACGCCCGCCTCACCGCCCGCTACGTCCTCTCGACCTGCGGGGCGAGCATGGGCGACCGCTACGGCCCGATGGTGGTGGCCCGCCGGCCGCTGGCCCTGGAGGACCTGGCCGCGGCGACGATTGCCGTGCCGGGCACGCTGACCACGGCCTACCTGGCCCTGCGGCTCTGCCTGGGAAGGGATTTTCCTTATGTCGTCGTGCCCTTCGATCAAATCCTGGACGCGGCGGCGGCCGGCAACTTCCAGGGGCAGCCTATCGACGCCGGACTGGTCATCCACGAAGGCCAACTCACCTATGCCCGGCAGCAACTCGTGCTGGTGGCCGACATGGGGCAATGGTGGTTCGACGAGACGGGCCTGCCGCTACCTTTGGGGGGCAATGTCCTCCGCCGCGACCTCGGCCGCGAGAATATCGCCGCGGTGCAACGGTTGCTGCGGGCGAGCATTGTCTACGGCCTCGAACACCGCCCGGAGGCCCTGGAATATGCCCTGACGTTCGGCCGCGGCCTGGATCGCGGCCTGGCCGACCAATTCGTGGGCATGTACGTCAACGACTGGACGCTGGATTTCGGTCCACGGGGCCGGGAAGCGGTCGCGCAACTGCTGGCCCGCGGCTACGCCGCCGGGGTGATTCCCGAGTTGGTCGTGCCCGAGTTTGCCGAGTAGGCCCTCACCGCAGGCGGACCTGATAGGGCATCCACAGCAGGGTCTTCTCGCGGAACATCTGCCGCAAGACCTTCGCCTGGCGGACGAGGTGGAACACGTCCGGCAGGAGCGAATCCATGTCGGAGGCGGCCGCATTGTCGCCGAAGAGCTGCTCGAAGACCGACTTCGGCTGGGGCAGGATCAACAGCTCGACTTCCGCGTCGGGCTTCAGGCCGGCCGCTTTCTTGGCCAGCGCGATGGCGTCCTGGAGGGTGCCGACCTCGTCGATCAGCCCGAGTTTCTTGGCCATGCGGCCGGTGTAGATGCGCCCCTGGGCGAGCTCTTCCACCCGCTTGCGGTCCATCTTCCGTCCCTCGGCCGCCTTGCTGACGAACTGGCCGTAGGTCTCTTCCAGCATCGCCGTCCAGGCCTTGCGTTCGTCGGGGGTGAAGGGCCGGGTGGAAGAGAGCGCGCCGCTGTTCTTGCCGCGGCTGATGATCTCGGTATTCAGACCGATCTTGTCGTACAGCCCCCCCGTCACCAGCTTGCCGCCGATGACGCCGATGGAGCCGGTGATCGTACCCGGCTCGGCGACGATCGTGCGGGCGGACATGGCGATGTAGTAGCCGCCGCTGCCGGCGACGTCGCCCATGCTGGCGATCAGGGGCTTCTTGCAGCGGACCGTCTCCCGCCAGATCAGGTCGCTGGCGGTGGCCGAGCCGCCGGGGCTATCCACCCGCAGCACCACCGCCACCACCTTGGGATCGTCGGAGGCCTTGTGGAGGGCCTCGATCAGGGTCGTCGAGCCCAGGGGGGCATTGCCCCACATGTCGCCGGAGGCCTTGCCCTGGACGATCTCGCCCACGGCGTAGACGATGGCGATGCGTTTCTCGGCGGAGGGTTTCTCGACGGGCTTGGTGCCGGTGAACAGCCCGACCAGCTTCATTAGCCCGCTGACCCCGGAGAAGTCGGTGTCGACGCGTTTCTTCTTGTAGTTGGTCAGCATCTCGATGCGGTCCACCTTGAGCTTCTTCGCCAGGCCCTCCTCGAACTGGTCGGCATAGCAGACGCGGTCGATCAGGCCGGCCTGCAAGGCGGTCGAGGCGGAAAACAGCCCCTGGTCCACCCAGGTCTTTACCGCGTAATCCTTCAGACCGCGGCCGGCCGCGATCAGCGCGACCATGGCTTCATAGCTGTCGTCGACGATGGCTTCCATGTTCTCCCGAAAGGCCGGGCTCATGTCGGAGCGGGTCAACGGCTCCATGGCCGCCTTGTACTTGCCCATCCGCAGGGCGTCGAACTTCAGCCCTAGCTTGTCCAAGAGCCCCTTGTAGAAGGTCACCTCGGCGTGGACGCCGGGCACGAGGAGCATGCCGCAGGGGGGCATGTAGATCTCATTGCAGGCCACCGCCAAGAGGTATTGGCCGGTGTCGGCATCGGCCAGTTCGGCATAGACTGGTTTGCCGGCCTTGCGGATCCGCCCCACGGCGGCCCGCAGCTCGTTGATCTTCCCGCCCCCCATCTCCAAATCCTCGATGCGGAGCAAGACGGCGGCCACGCTCTTGTCCTCAGCCGCCTGGTCCATCCGCTGGATGATCGTGGCCAGCGAGGGCTGTATTTCGCTGAACAGGCCGGGTTGCGTCGGGCCTTCCGGGTAGTCGCCCTTGATCGTGAAGCAGACGACGGTCGCCTTCTTCTGGCCCGGCTTGGCCGCGGCGGCCTTCTTCTCCGCCTTCTTTTCCCCCTTCTTTTCCGCGAGCTTTGCCGTGCCGGCCTTCTTTTCCACCGGCTTGACAGCCTGGGGCGCGGCTACCGGGGAGTCGTCCTCGTCGTCATCGTCGGACAAGTCCTCGGGGTGCTTCGCGGCGCCCTTGGAGGCCGCAGGGGGGGAGGTTTTCGGGGGCGCGGCCGGGGCGGCCGACGGCGCCGCGGGCGGAGCGGTTTTCGGGGGCGCGGCCGGTGCGAACGGCGACGGTTTCGCCGGTGCGGACGGCGCCGGCGACACAGGTGCGGACGACACCGGCGGCACAGGTTTCGCTGGCGCGGCGGGTTTCTCTACGGCTGCCGGCGGGCTGCCCGCCTTCTTCGCCTCCTCCGCACGGGCTTGCTCCAACAACTTGGCAATCGCCGGCGTGATGTCGATCCCCTCGGTGTGCCAAACGACGGGCTGGCCCACCTCGCGGGCCACGTCCGTCGGCTTGGTCGGATTGTCCACGTTGCTGCTGAAGTTGATGACGACGATCAACTTATGGGCCTTCGCATAGGCATCCACCACGTCGTGGATCTTCTGGAAAAACTTGGAATAGACCTTCGATTGCCGCTGGGAAAACTGGTCGCGAAGGCCCTGGAGGCGGACCTGCAAGTCGGCCAGGCGGCGGCTGAGTTGCGATTGCCGCCCGCTCCGCTGCGGGCTGTCGGCGGGCAGTTTCGCCACGTCGGCGCCCTCGGCCTGCACTCGCCCGCCCTCATTCTTCAGGTCGATCTCGGCCCGCGCCATGTCGGCCTTGAGTTCCTCCTCTGCCTTCTTGAACTCCGGATCGGCCTTCAACAGCGCGCCCACGTCCAAGAGGGCGATGCCCCTTCCGCCGTGCGACACCTTGGCCGCCTTGCCATGCCGCGACGAACCGGCCGCAGCCTTGTCCTTTTGGTTCTCGGCCGCCCCGGCGGAAGCCAGGCCAATCCACAACAAACAGAGCACGGAGGCAAGAAGTCGTGTACGTCGCATCGATCGGATCCTTTGCCGTTGAAAATAGGAGAACTGGGCTGAATTTAGTCTACCTTAACGGCAGCCTCTTGACCAGTACCCATGCGGAAGGGGGGGTGATCAAGGATGAAGGATGAAGGATAAAGGATGAAGGGGGCGCCCCAGAAGACCTCCCAGGTCATCTTCTATCCTTCTATCCTTCTATCCTTCATCCTTCATCCTTCATCCTTCATCCTTCATCCTTCATCCTTCATCCTTACCCCAGCGTCTTGTGGAAGCGGCGGACGGCCACGCCCAGCGTCACCACCCCCATCACCCCCAGCACGAGCATCTCCGGCCAGAGGATGTTCAAGCCGATCCCCTTGAGGAAGATGCCCCGCAGCACCACGAGGAAATAGCGCAGGGGGTTGACACAAGTAATCCATTGCACGACGGTGGGCATGGCGGCGACAGGAAAGGCGAACCCGGACAACAGCACCGCCGGGAAGAAGAAGAAAAAGGTGCTCATCATGGCCTGCTGCTGCGTCTGGCTGACGGTCGAGATAAGCAGACCGATCCCCAGGGTTGTCATCAGGTACAGGCTGGTGGCGAAGTAGAGCAGGGCGATGTTGCCCCGCAAGGGCACCTCGAACCAGAGGGTGCCGACGGCGGCCACGATGGTCACGTCGACCAGGCCGATGATGGCGAAAGGCAGCGTCTTGCCCAAGATGAACTCCGTCGCGGTGATGGGTGTGACCAGGATCTGTTCCATGGTGCCGATTTCCTTCTCGCGGACCACGCCCATGCTGGTCAGCAGCAGGGAAACGATGCTGACCACGACGACGATCACGCCGGGGACGAAGTAGTTGCGGCTTTCCAGGTTCTCGTTGAACCAGGCGCGGGGGCTCAGCGCCAATTCTCCCGGCGGCGAGGCGGCCCGGTGAGCGCGGGAGTATCGGGCAACGAGAAGCTGGTTGGAGTATTGCGTGGTGATGGTGTTGACGTAGCCCAGCACGATGCCGGCGGTGTTCGAGTCGGTGCCGTCGAGGACCACCTGGACGACGGCGGTCCGCCCGGCCCGCAGGTCGTCGGCCAGGCCGCGGTTGATCTGCAAGAGCATGAGGGCCTGGCCGCGATCGATGCACTGGCGGGCCTGGCGCTGGTCCTTGACGTAGGCGACGGCGTCGAAGTAGCCCGACCGCAGGAAGCGGGCGAGCAACTCGCGGCTGGCCGTGCTGTTGTCCAGGTCGCAGACGGCGGTGGGCACGTGCCGCACGTCGGTCGTCACGGCGTAGCCGATCACCAGCACCTGGACGCAGGGGATGACGAAGATCACGGTCCGCATCCGCGGGTCGCGGAAGACCTGGATGAACTCCTTGATCAGCATGTGGCGGATGCGTTCAAACATCGTAGGGATTTAGGGATTTAGGAAGAGGCCCTGAATCTCGTTTCCGCCCGAACCTCCCGCTTGCGGTTTCGCAACATTACACCAGCTTCTTCTTGAACTTCACGTTGGCAACGATCACCATAATCACTCCGAAGACCACCAGCAGGATGGCGTCGGGGGCGAGGATCTCCAGCCCCACGCCCTTGAGATAAATCCCCTTCAGCAAGGCCACGAAGTAGCGGGCCGGCACCAGGTAGGTGACCCACTGGATGGGCCGCGGCAAATTGGCGATCGAGAACATGAACCCGGAAAGCAGGAACGACGGCAGGAAGGTGAGCGTCATCGCCAGTTGGCTGGCCAGCAGTTGGCTCTTGGCCACGATGCTGATCGTCATGCCCATCGCCAGCACGCCCGCCAGGAAGATCGACGCCATGGCGAAGAGCAGGGCCACGCTGCCGCGCAAGGGGACGTGAAAAAGGAACTGGCCCATGAGCACGGCCAGCGTCACGTCGGTCAAGCCGATGCAGAAATAGGGGATCAACTTGCCGAGGATCAACTCGGCCCCGCGGACCGGCGTGGCGATGAGCTGCTCCATCGTGCCGCGCTCCCATTCGCGGGCCACGGTCAGCGAGGTCAACAGCGCCGCGATGACCATCATGATGACGGCGATCAGCCCCGGGACGATGAAGTTCTTCGACTCCAGGTCGGCGTTGAACCAGACCCGCGGCTGCACGTCCAGGGGCGTTTCCACGCGCGGGCCGGCGGCGCGCTGGAGCTGCCGGGTCGTCATGGCCAGCGAATATTGCGCGCCGAGGGCCTGGGCGTAGCTGATGGCCAGCGTGGCGGTGTTGGCGTCGCTGCCGTCGACCAGGAGTTGCACCGGCGCCGTCCTGCCGGCGGCCACGTCCTGGGCGAAGGTGCGGGGAATAATCAGGCCGGCCAAAACGTCCCCCCGGTCGATCGCGCGGACCACCTGCCGAGCGTCGCCGGCGTAGCCCCGCACCGAGAAATAGCGGGAGCCGGAGAAGCGGCTCACCAGGTCGCGGCTCGCCGGGGTGCCGCTGGAGTCCCACACGATCAGCGGCACGTTGTCCACGTCCAGCGTCAACGCGTAGCCGAACAACACCAACATCAGCACGGGAATGCCAATCGCCATCAGCAGGCTGCGCGGGTCGCGGAGGACGTGGAGGAATTCCTTGCGGGCCATTGCCCGCACGCGGCGAAAGTTCATCGTTGGACCTCCGCCTGGGGCTGCTCGGCCCGATCGCGGGCCTCGATCAACGACACGAAGACGTCTTCCAGCGAGGGGACGATCTTCTCGATCCGTTGGACCTGGTGGCCGCGCTCGGCCAATGCCCGGCGGATCGCGTCGGCGGCCTCCCCGCCGGGCAACACGACCACGTGCAAGAGATTGCCGAAGAGGGCCGCCTCCTTCACGCCGGGCAGCCCTTGGACCGCCTCGATGGCCGCTTCCGGGTGGTCGCAAACCACCTCCAGCACGTCCTCTTGCATCACCTCGCGTTTGAGGGCCTCGGGCGTGCCGCAGGCGATCAGCTCGCCGCGATAGATCAGCCCCAGGCGGTCGCAGTATTCGGCCTCGTCCATGTAGTGCGTGGTGACGAAGACGGTCACGTGCTGGGCGGCCATGTCGTAGATCAGGTTCCAGAACTGGCGGCGGCTGGCCGGATCGACCCCCGAGGTCGGCTCGTCGAGGAAGATGATCGGCGGCCGGTGGAGGATGGCGCAGCCCAGGGCCAGCCGCTGTTTCCAGCCGCCGGAGAGGACCGCCGTGGGGCGGTGGCGATGCTCGGCCAGGCCCGCCATGTCGATCACCCACTGTTTCCGTGCCCGCTTCTCGGCGGCAGGAATGCGGTAGATGCCGCAGTAGAAGTCGATGTTCTCCTCGACGGTCAGGTCCTGGTAGAGCGAGAACTTCTGGCTCATGTAGCCGATGTTGGCCTTGATCTGCTCGGATTGCGTGGCCAGGTCGAAGCCGGCCACGGTGCCGCCGCCGCCGCTGGGGGCGAGAATGCCGCAGAGCATGCGGATGGTGGTCGATTTGCCCGCCCCGTTGGGTCCGAGAAAACCGAAGATCTCGCCGCGGGCCACCTGGAAACTGATCCGATTGACGGCTGTGAAGCCGCCGAACCGCTTCTCCAGGTCTCGGACCACCACCGCGGGCACGGAATTCGGCGAGCCGGGGGCGTTAGCCCCCGGATAACCAGGCATTTCCGTAGCGCCTGGCAACCGCGGGGATAAACCCCGCGGCTCGCTTCCGGTCCCCGGCGCCGGCCCCGCGTCCCCTTCCTCGCGCGACAGCACCGAGACGAACACGTCCTCCAGCGAGGGCGCGATGGGGCGCAGCTCGACCGGCCCGACGCCGCCGGCGGCCAGGATCGCCGTCACCTCCGCGGCCGTTTCCGCCACCGCGCCGGTGACCACGTGGATGCGGTCGCCGAAGAGGCCGACCGACCCGAAGGAAGCCTGCTCGCGCAGCAGAGCCGCCGCCTTGCGGGGCTCGGGGGCGCGGACCTCCAGGATCGCCCCCCGCATGAGCTTCTTCACCTCGCCGGGGGTGCCGCAGGCCAGCAGCCTGCCGCGGTGGATCAGCGCCAGGCGATTGCAGCGCTCGGCCTCGTCGAGATAGGCCGTGGAAACGAAGATCGTCACCCGTTGGCGGAGCAACTGGTAGAGGATCTTCCAGAAATCGCGGCGCGAGACGGGATCGACTCCGTTGGTCGGCTCGTCGAGGAAGAGGACCTTGGGGGTATGGATCAAGGCGCAGGCGAGGCCGAGTTTCTGTTTCATGCCGCCGGAGAGATTGCCCGCCAGGCGGCGCCGAAACGGCCCCAGGTTGCTGAAGGCCAGCAGCCGCTCGGTCTTCTCCCGCCGGCCGCGGCGCGGGACGTTGTAGATGTCGGCGTAGAAATCGAGGTTCTCCATCACGGTCAGGTCGGCGTACAGGCCGAAACGCTGGCTCATGTAGCCGATGTCTTCCTTGATCGCCTCGGACTGGCGGACGACGTGCCGGCCGGCCACCCAGGCGTCGCCGGCCGAAGGGTCCATGATGGCCGTCAACAGCCGCATGGTGGTGGTCTTGCCGGCGCCGTCGGGGCCCACCAGGCCGAAGATTTCCCCCTCCGCCACGTCGAGGTTCAAATCGACCACCGCGGCCAGGTCGCCGAAGCTCTTCGTGAGGTGTTCCGTGCGAATCATGGACATAAGGATGAAGGATAAGGGATGAAGGATGAGGGGCTTTGATCCTTCATCCTTGATCCTTCATCCTTAAAATTGCGTCTGCCGGCATGCCGGCCTTCAACTCCATGTCCGGATTCTCAATGTCGATCTTGATGCGATAGACCAATTTCACCCGCTCCTTCTCCGTTTGCACAGTCTTGGGCGTGAATTCGGCCTCCTGGGCGATGAAGGAGACCCGGCCGTGGTAGACCTTGCCGGGGAGCGAGTCCGCGGTGACATCGGCCGGCTGATGAAATTTCACCCGCGCAAGGTCCGTCTCGTCGACATACCCCCGCAGCCAGACGTTCACCATGTCGGCGACCGTAACCACGGGCGTGCCGGGGGCCACGTATTCCCCCGCCTCGATGTTCTTGGAGAGCGCGATGCCGTCCAGGGGCGAGCGGACCTCGGCATAGCCCAGTTGCACCTCGGCGACGCGGAGCGCGGCCTCCGCCTGCTCGACCCGCGCCCGGCCCTGCTGGATTGCCTCCTTCCGCGGCCCTGCCTTGACCAGTTTGAACTGCTCCGAGGCCTGCCGGTATCTATCGGCGGCCACGCCCGCGGCGGCCGCCGCCCGGTCGTATTCCTCCTGCGAGATCATCTTCCCCTCGAAGAGCCGGCGGGAGCGGCCCAACTCGGTCTGCAGGCGGTTCTTTTCCACCAGCGTGGCAGCCATGTTCGCCTTGGCGGCGTCGATTTCCTGGGGTCGGGAACCGGCGTTGAGCTCGTCCATCGCCGCCCGCGCCAATGCCAACTCGGCCCTGCGCAGCGCCGCCTGCGCCTCCAGGTCGGCGGTGTCCAAGACCGCGATCAACTGGTTTTTGTGGACCTTATCTCCCTCATCGACCAGGCGTCGCATCACGCGGCCGGAGATCTTGAAGCTGATGCCCACCTCGGTCGCCTCGATGTTGCCGGAGACGCGCAGCGCATCGTCGCCGCGGGGCTGAAAGTGCTTGACCGCATACCACCCCGACGCGCCCAGCGCCAGCAGGGCCAGAAGGAGCAAGGCGATTTTCTTGGCAGCGGTCATAGGAACCTGCGTTGTGAAAGATGATTCACGGTTAGTCTTGCTTAGGACGGATGAGAGGCGTCCTCACCCCGGCCCTCTGCGGACAGCGACCGAAGGTTGGTTGGGAGAGGGGGACCGGGCGCGGCAATCGCGGCCTGGAACATCTGCCATGCCCGGCCCGCGTGCTGCGTCACGTTGAAGCCGCCGTCGGTCAGGTGCCAGAGGATTCCGGCCGGGATAATCATTCCCAGGAACATCATCGCGACGGTCTCGGCGGCGGCATCCGGGCGGATGCACCCCTGCTGCTGGCCCTCGCGGACCGTCTCCGCGATCGCGGCCAGGTAGTTGGTCAATATCTGGCAGACGCGGGCCTTGCGCTCGGGGTGATCGCCGAAGGCCTCGTCGGAGAAAATGATCCGCGGCACCGCCCGCCCCTCGCGAATGAATTGCACATGGCGGACGAGCATCCCCCGCAGCCGCTCCAAGGGATCGGGAGTTTCGGCCTTGGCGGCCTCGACGTTGGCCTGCAGGCGTTTGGCCACCAGGTCCAGCACGGCGTCGAGCACTTCGCCCTTGTTGCGGAAGTGGCGGTAGAGGCCCGAGGGCACCAGCCCCACACGGCGGGCGATCGCCGCGATGCTCAGCCGCCGCACCCCGTGGCTGGCCACGAGGCTCATGGCCGCTTCGGCGATCTGTTCGCGGCGTACTTGGGTATCCAGTTTCGACTCTGCCACGGCTTGCCCCTTCATTGTGATTATAGATTCACAATCGGGGAATGCAAGTGGTAAGATGGGCGATTGCAGCGAGCCGCGTGGTTTATCCCCGCGGTTGCGCGGGGTTGGCGGCAAACGCCGCTGGAGATCGCCACCCATCCGCCGGGATCAACCCGGCGGCTCGCTGACGCGGATCAACCCGGCGGCTCGCTGACGCGCAAAAAAAAGATCAGGGTACACCGATCCGTCGGCGTACCATGATCTTGATCCTGAAACGGGACACCGAGTGTCCCGCCCTCCCGGCAGGTCTATGCTAGTTATATCGGCCGCAGCGGTTCTCCGCCTGGAGCCGATTTTGCTTTCTTGCGCGGGGGCTATTGCCCACCACAGGCGGCACAGGGCCGCTGGCCGCCGTCACCGGCCGGCTGACCACCGTCGCAGGCCGACGCCCGGTGTCCCCAATGCAGCAGGCGGCAACACGGCTTCGGCTGGCAGTAGTCGTCCCAGACATGGAGGCAGCAACAGCAGGCGGATTCGCAGCAGATCGGTCCGGGGGTGAAGCTCGGCGGCATCGTACAGGCCTGTCCGCGGTAGGCCGGGATGATCTGATAGTCATAATACGCGATCTGGAGGGGAGCCGGCTGGTATGCGGCCGCCGAACCGGCCCAGGCACAGACCGCGGCCAGCATCCCCAGGGAGAGGATCCATCGCATGGTTTGCACTCCTTTTGAGAATGTGGAAGCTAGAAGCCAGGAGTTAGGAGTCAGGAGTTAGGAGTTAGAATCGCGAAACGCCCGCGGTCAAACACTTCTAACTTCTGACTCCTAACTTCTAACTTCTGCTTCCTGCCCGGCACACGCGGCGCTGGCCAACGGGAGGATCGGTCTCCCGGGGGCTCGCGGGTGGTCCGCGGCGGCCGTAGTGGTTTTGGCCGGCGTGTGCCGCGACGGGCAGCCATGGGTGGATTCGACCAGCCAGCAGCCCGCATTACGGCATTTCCGCGTTGATTGCCGGGAAATCGCTGGCCTGGACGATGGTAGTGCCTGCGGCGAAGAATCTGGCAGCCGCAGCCTCGCCGACCGAGAGCAGGGGAAGTTTCGGAGATAACAATTGCACCTCTTGGGGGCGAGTCGGTGGGCCGTGGCGGTTGTAAGGAATTCGGAGTTCGGAAGGCGGAATTCGGGGCAGTCGCCGCCGTGCGGGTGCCCCTGGGCCCGGGGCTTTTCAAGGGCGGCGGCGTGGTTTATACTCAAGCGGTTGTACCCGCGAGTTTTCCGGAACAGTCGCCCGCCGAGCCGTTGGATTTTGTCATGGCTGAAGCTATTTCTTGCCCCCACTGTGATTGCCAGATGGCCCTGCGCGCGGAATTGGCGGGCCAGCGCGTGGTGTGTCCCCATTGCAAGGCCGCGTTTGTGGCGCCCGGCGCCGCCGCTGCCGAGCCTGCCGCCGCGGGACCGCCTTCGCTGACGGCCAGGGCAGGCGCGGGGAGCATGGATTTCCTGGGCGACTTGCGGGACACGAGGCCGCGGAGCACGGGCCCGTCGTGGTCCGCCGGCGGCAACGGCCCGCCCCCCCGCCCGGCGAGCCTCTCGCCGGCCCGCAAGCAGGCGAAAAAGCCACCGGTGGAGGTCCTCATCCTCGGCGGCCTGGGCGCCGCGGTCCTGGTGGTGGGCTTGATTATCGTAGTGGTGAAGTTTTCCGGCGAGGACCCCAAGCCGCCGGCGACGACGAACAATTCTGTCAAGGAGGATATCAAGTTCGGCTTGAACCTGGCGCAGCGGAAGCAACTCTTCTTCGACCTCGTCGAAGCCGTCGACAAGCTCGGCATGGGCGAGCCCTGCCAGCAGCGGTGGCGGGCGATTCAACAGCAGTACGGGGTCAATAACAACGCGGCGGCGCAAATCCTCGACGAAGGGTTCAACAGCAACGACTGGCGGATCCCCGAGTATCCCACAACCCAGTCCCGCATCAACTTCAAGACTTGGAACGCCGAGAGGACCAAGACGGGCCACTACCCGATGCTGGGCGACTGAACGCCCGGCCGCGTCCGCGGTCTTCAATGCGGGGAAACGGTGCTCTTGGGCGTGGCCTTCATGGCCGGGCTGATCACCTGCAAGGAGAGCTTGGCGGCACTGGATTGCGGCAGACCGACGGCCGTCTCCGAGAGGAATCGCCCCTTGGTCCGCCGCTTCGTCTTCGGGTCGATGATCGTGACGTTGTCGCCTTTTTGCAGGATCATGCCCGCGATCGATTGGCCGGGGGTAATCGTGGCGTTTCGCGAGGCATCGCCGGCGAGCCAATGTCCCCGGCCCTCGGCGTCCAAGAGGTAGACTTCATAGTAGCAATGGCCGGGGATGCGGACCAGGCGCGCCGGAAACCCTTCCGCCCGCAACATCGCCACGTTCAACGAGTTCATTTCCGCGCAGACGCCGCGGCGGTCTTGCAGCGTCTGCGGGCAGGTCTGCACGTTTTCCATGTCGCCGGCGAACTCGATCTTCTCGTGGACCCAGCGGTGGATGGCCTCGACCTTCTCCCAGGCGCCGCTACGATCGCCGACCACCTCCTTGGCGGCCTGATGGACCTGGGCATTGTCGCTTTCGATTTTCGGGCTGGGCGTCAGGTGGACGGCCACCTTGCGGGGCAGGCCGTGGCGCGAGGCGGCGCGGAAGCCGCCGGCCTCCTCCGCCAGCGGCGGCGCCGTCAGCCTCTCCACCGCGAAGGTCGTCACCGCCCGAACCTCCCGGTTGGCGGGCAAGGACGGGATCGTCACGCGCATTTGTCGGCCGACGTCGTCGATCGGCTGGTAGGTGACGGTCGCACCAGGGGGGAGGTCTTCCTTGACTACCCGGACGCGCTGCTGGTCCGGCCAATCGGCGGGGACGGCGACGGTGACCGTGAGGTTCTTGAAGCCGCCCCCTTGGGCCTTCAGGACCACACCGAAATCGACCTGTTGGACGGTGGCGGGTGCCCCGCGCGGCGGGGGCCCTTCCGCCGCTGGGGGTGCCAGACCTTGGGCCGCGCCGGGAGTCCCCGCTGCCATGCAGCACGCGGCGGCCGCGCTGAGCAACCACGCTCCGAATCGCCGTGGCCACAGGATTGCCCCGCGCGGGGGGAACAGGCCCATTTTTGCATCCTCAAAATGTGTTAAAAGCGCTGCCCGGTTCCGTCTTCCTCCGTGCCCTTCGTGTCTCCCTGGTGCATTTCCTTTTTTTTCGCAACCAGTTACGTCCACACGGGTTTATTATAACTGGTCCATTCCGGAGGTGACAGTTGTGGGATAAGGTTCCTACCGTGAGGTGGCCGGTCGCTGGAGGGTGGGGCGCGGACATTGCTTTTTTTCCGAACTCGGGGCATAATGAGACGAACTAGCTACACGCCCCACCCTGGCAATCGGCACGCTCGGCCGGACTCTGCCTCGACCCATCGCGTGCCGACGGAGTTGGAAAATATGAGTGCAAATCGAATCGATCGCTCCAGATCCGACCGGCGTCCGGGCTTTTCGCTGGTGGAGTTGCTGGTGGTCATTACGATCATCGGCACCCTGGTTGGCCTTGGCATGGAGGGGGTGCAGAAGGTCCGCGAGGCGGCGCGGCGGACGCAGTGCTTGAACAACCTGCACCAGATCGGCATCGCATTTGAGGGTTACATGGACGTGCGCGGCGTGGGGGCGCGCTATCCGGACGCGGCCAGCCTGCCCACCGCCTTCCCGCAGAAGCAAACCATGGTCACGCTCCTGGCGCCCTTTATCGAGAAAGACACCAAGGTCTTTAACTGTCCGGGCGACTTCGCCCACTGTTTTCAACAGGAGGGGCTGAGTTACGAATATTTCGGCTGGCGTGCCGCCGGCAAGACCCGCGCCGAGTTTCAGCAAGGCCGATCTTCGTCGGTGATTTGGATCATGGGCGACTTCGGCGGCTACCCGCCCGGCGCCTGCAACTGTGACGCGACGACGTGGGACGCCTCCGACCTGTTGTCGACCGACGGAACGTCCTCCGGCACCAGTTCGTCCGCGAGCAGTTCGTCCGCGAGCAGTTTGCCGATGGTCTTGATCGACTTTCACCTGGGCGGGAAGAATTTCCTTTTCCTTGACGGGCACGCGGATAACGGGGTTTCGGCTTATTGACTATGAAGGAGGTCGGAACGTGTTCAAGCAAATCATGCTGATCGCGATGGTCCTGCTGGAGATGGCCGCCGGGGCCCTCCGCTCCCGCCGCAACCGAGCGATTCTGATCGTAGTGGTCCTGCTACTGACGTGCACGACGGCCTTGGGAATCTGGAAAATCTGCCGCACCGATCCGAACTTGAAGCACGTTCAGCAGTTGCAGGCCAAGTTGTCCGACCCGAAACTCTCAGCGCAGGAGCGCGCCAAGCGGATGCAGGAGCTGGGCAAGGCAATGGAGCCGCTCACCCGCGCGCAGCGCGAGGAGGCCTGGAGGTCCAGGGGGGAGCAGATGCGGCGGGAATGGGGCCGGCGGGCCGCCATCTACGCGGCCCTGCCGCCCGACAAGAAGGAAGCCTTTCTGGATCAGCAACTCGCCGAGATGCAGAAGATGAGGGATGCGATGCGGGCTGCCCGCCAGCAAGCCGGCCAGCAGGGCAACGCGGCCAATGCGCAGGGCGGCGGGCAAGGCCCGAACCAGCGCAACGGCGCCCAAGGCAATCAAGGGCGGGTTGCCGGCCAAGGGCGCATGGATGGCGCCAAGCGGTTTCTCGATTCCAGCACGCCTGCGGAACGCGCCCAAGGCCAGATTTATAGGCAGGCCCTGATGCAGCGGGCCGCGCAGAACGGCACGCCCATGCCCTTCGGCGGTCGCGGCGGCGGCGGCGGCGGCGGTTTCTTCTAAACGGCCCGGCAACGTAGGCCCGACCAACCGCGGGGATAAACCTCCGGATTAAAAGGCGTCACGCGACAGCCGTGGCCTGCGCCCGTTCTGGGGTCTCGGTCTCAAACGTGCAGGGTGTCCAACGCACGAAAAATTCCGGGCTTTTCCCCTGCGCAAATCCGGATATCCGGCAGATTCCGCGCCCTTTGCAACATTGCGCGAAACACGCCCCGCCGCCGCCGACGCCGCCAGAAACCTTTCCCCTACGCCGGGGTTCTAAGATTTAGAAGGCCAAGGGATGCGGCTTCCGGGCGTGCCGGAAGCGCGACATCCGCGGAAGGGGATTTTCCCCTTCGGCCTCCAAAGGAGAGACACCATGTCGAAGCTGCAATTTTGTCTGACCACCGTGCTGCTGTTTTCCATGCCCGCGGCAACCTGGGCTGATCCGCCTAGCACATCTCCGCCGCTGGCGCCACAGGCCGGGCCAATGGTCGTGCCCCAGGCGCGGCCGCACCACCCCGGACCGAAAAAAATCTTCCAGTGGCTCGACAAGAACCACGATGGCTACTTGACCCTGCAAGAGTTCCTCGCCGCCCCGTGGGTCACGGACAGGGCGCGGGCGGAGCAACTCTTCGTGTGGATGGACACCAACAAGGACGGCCGCGTGAGCCTGGCCGAGTTCCTGGCCGCCTACGCCCGCCAGACCCAGGATTACGCGACGGTGCAGAATGCCTATTTCGCCGCCGCCGGCAACTACACCGTGCAGTTGGCCTACCCCTGCGGATGGAATTACTGGTGGCCGTGGCGGTACGGCTGGCATTGGAACAACGGCTGGAACCAGGGGTCGGGGGCCTGGTCGGGATGGGGATACGATCATTGGCGGCCGATCCACCATCACCACCCCGGGCATCCTGGCTACCACGGCGGCCACGGACACCATGGGCACCATGGCCATGGCCATCATCCGCACCACGGCCATCACGGGCACCATGGTCACCATCATGGCCACCACGGGCACCATGGTCATCACGGGCACCACGGCCATCACGGGCATGGCGGCCATGGCCACGGCCATAAATGAGCGGCGGGGAGGGCTGCCGGGCACCCGCGAGATAAACCCCGCGGCTCGCCTTGGCTCGCCTTCCCCCTTCCGCCCTCCGCCTTGTTACGAGACCTGGATGTGGTTGACCAGCCGCTGGCCGCCGGGCATCGTCATGGCGGCTTGCTGAGCCAACTGCTTGCAATAGAAGGTCTCGCAGCGCCCGGTCAAGAGGACGCCGTCGCGATTGACCTGGACGCAAAGGTCCTCGACTCCCCCGCTGGTTCCCTCCTGGACGGCCCGCTCGATCGAGGCCACCAGCCGCTCGGCCTCTTCCACGGTATCGGGCAGGGGAAACACAGGGGCCGAAGACGAGGGCCGCGACGATGCTTCAGCCTTTGGACTGTTGGGCATGGTTCTCCTCCTTGCTGCCGCCGGACCTGTTCAGCGGACGTCAATCCTGTTATCGACCTCGATATCCTGGTCTTCGCAGACGGAGCGGACCACCTCTTGGGCGACTTGCTTGTGATAGAAGCTGGACACAACGCCCGAGAGCACCAAGACCTCGCCGCAATGCTCCACCACCAGTTTGCGCAGCTCGTAGAACGGGCTGGCGATCAGGGCCGCCTGGGCCCTGGCCTGAGTCTGCCTGGTGGCTAAAGCCGTTGCCATGGTGCGCACCCCCTCACGCTTGACAGGGAGTACCGCCGGCCGCACACGTCAAGTTGAGATGAGTCGGAAGGATCGTCACGGTCCTTCCGCTGCTCCGAAGAAGCAACTGCCTTCCTGGCCGCGACGGCACCCATGCCTGAAGCAAAAACCGCTTTGGCCCAATCCGAGCCGCTTCTGCCTCGAATAACCAATCTATCGCAAGCGATTTGGACTGTCAAGCCGATCTGGGCGCGATTTGCAGAATTAAAGAAAGGGGGAGGGCGGACGGCGGAATTCGGATTGCGAAACCGCAAGCGTCGTGCCACGGCCCCTTGGCCCCCCCCTCTAATCCCCAATCCCCAATCCCTAATCCCTAATCCCTAATCCCTAGCTTTCCCGCCGTCTTGAGATAGGCGACGACTTCGTCGGCCAGGGCCTCGGCCCCGCGCCGGCCGGCATCGAGCACGAGTTCCGGCTTCAGGGGCGTCTCGTAGGGGTCGTCGATGCCGGTAAAACCCTTGAGCTCCCCGGCGCGAGCCTTTTTGTAAAGCCCCTTGGGGTCGCGGGCCTCGCATACCTCGATCGGTGCATCCACGAAGATCTCGATGAAGTCGCCCCTGCCCAAGGCGGCCCGGACCCGGTCACGATCCACCCGATAGGGGCTGATAAAGGCGGTGATGGCGATGATCCCCGCGTCGCAAAACAGCTTCGCCACGGCACCGATGCGGCGGATATTCTCCTCCCGATCTTGGGCGGAGAAGCCCAGGCCGAAACGCTGGGCAAATTCCGCGCCGTGGACGTCCTTGAGCATGCCGGGCCCGGCGTTCAGCCCATGGCGGACATTGTCGCCGTCGAGCACGAAGCTCTGCATCCCCTGGGTATGCAGCTTGTGGTCGACGAGGTTGGCCACGGTGCTCTTGCCGCAGGCACTCAGACCGGTGAACCACACGACGCAACCGGCATGACCGTTGCGCGTTTGACGCTCCGCCCGTGAAACCGCGTGCTCATGCCAGTGGACTTGGACCGGATGCTCTTGGGGCATAGGTGAAAAACTCCTGGTGGGAAGGTGGGCAAAGGGGACAGTCCCCAGCTTACCGGTTTGGGAAGATCTCGGCAACCGGGCAGATGAAACCGGCGAGCACGTCGCCGCCGCTGAGGGAATCGCCTTCCGTCAAGGTCTCCACGTCGGCGGCCGGGCGATAGACGTCAACGGTCCGCGATTTCGGGTTGACGACCCAGACCATCCGCGACCCGGCGGCCAGCCATCCCCGGGCCTTCTCGTCCACCTCGCGGGCCGAATCGTCGAAAGAGACCACCTCCACGGCAAGATCCGGGGCCCCCGGCCAGAAGGTTTCCGCGGGCAGGGTGGCTGGAATGTGCTCGTTGGCGAGAAAGGCCACGTCCGGCGCCCGCACGGTATCGGGGTCGCGGGCCAGCAGGAATCCCGTCTCCGCCGCGAAAACCTTGCCTAGTCCGCGGGACTTGATATGGGCGGCCAGCAAACCATGCAGCCAACCTGCCACGTCACCGTGCCTCCAGCCTGCGGGCGTCATAATTCGGAGTTCTCCGGCGACGAGTTCGTAATGGTGGTAGCCGTCCCTGGGCATGTGGAGGAGTTGATCGGCGGTGACACGCGTGGTAGACGTCATAGTTTCGCGCCTCGGCGTTAGCGGTATATTATACACATCTTCCGCCGGCGTCACCATCGGCGCCCGGCGATAGGCTGCGGCGGCGCCGAGGGCGCCCCCCTGTCGCTTGTGTGCCTAGCGTGCTGTATAATTAACTGTTTCTTTTTTGGATACGGCCCCACCGCGGACCTATCCTCCCGAGGGAGCGGCAGACAGGTATGAGCCAAATGGAAGCGGTTCCGGACGTTGTGAACGAACCTATAGCCTCGTATGGACTTACAGCGGAGACGCTGTATGAGAAGTGCGTGGCCCTGGCCAGGAATCTGTGGTGGAGTTGGAACCCCGAGGTGATTAACCTCTTTCGGGACCTCGACCCCATCCGCTGGCGTCAACTGGACCACAATCCGATCGCCCTGCTGTCGGAATTCACCCCCGAGCGGTTGGAGATGCGGGCATCCGAGTTGGTGCTGTTCAGCCGGGTGAACCAGGCGTATCGCCGTTTGAAAGAGTACATGGCGGAGACGCCGGCCTGGGGCCGCACGCACACCGGGGTGTTGGGTTCCCGGCCGGTCGCCTATTTTTCGCTGGAGTTCGGCGTCCACGAGTCGGTGCCCGTCTATTCGGGCGGTTTGGGGGTCCTCTCGGGCGACCACATCAAGAGCGCCAGCGCCTTGGGGGTGCCGCTGGTGGCCATCGGCCTGTTTTACGACCAGGGCTATTTCAAGCAGCACCTGGACATCAACGGCTACCAGCAGGAGGAGTATCTCGACACCAAGGTGGAGAACTTGCCCATGGAGCCGGCCCGCGATCACGACGGCAAGCCGATCACGGTGCAGATCGAGACCCGCACGGGCAAGTTGCTGGCCAAGGTGTGGCTGATGCGGGTGGGGCGGGTGAAGTTGTACCTGTTGGACTGCGACGTGCCGACCAACAGCCCGGAAGACCGGGAATTGACCGCCCGGCTCTACGGCGGCGACAACCGCACCCGCATCCGCCAGGAGTTGGTGGCGGGGATCGGGGGGGTGCGGGCGTTGACGGCGCTGGGGATTACGCCGGGGGTGTTTCACCTCAACGAGGGGCACAGCGGCTTTGCCACCTTGGAGGCCATCCGGGTGCGCATGAAGGACGACGGCATGAGCTTCGAGGCGGCCTTGCGCGAGGTGGCCCACCGCACCGTCTTCACCACCCACACCCCCGTGCCCGCCGGCCACGACCGCTTCGACCGCGCCTTGATCGAGGAACACCTCGGGCCCTTGCGCGACGAGTTGGGGATCTCCTTCGAGCAACTGATGGGCCTGGGGCGGGTCGAGCCGCAAAACGAGCACGAGCCCTTCTGCATGACCGTCTTGGGGTTGAAGCTCTCGCGGCGGGCCAACGCCGTGAGCAACCTCCACGGCCACGTCACGCGCCGCATGTGGGCCCACCTCTGGCCCTGGCGGGCGGAGGAGGAGATCCCCATCGGGCACATCACCAACGGCGTGCACATTCCCAGTTGGCTCGCCTACCAGATGATGCAGCTCTACGACCGCAACTTCGCCCCCGGCTGGCTCGAGCGCCTCAGCGAGCCGGAGATCTGGCAGGGGATCTACGA
Organism: Thermoguttaceae bacterium; assembly: GCA_052139835.1. Lineage (GTDB taxonomy): Bacteria > Planctomycetota > Planctomycetia > Pirellulales > Thermoguttaceae > JBKQVT01. The sequence goes on along the minus strand of JBKQVT010000071.1, from coordinate 13,189 downwards.
GGTCGATCCCGGCGAGTTGTGGGAGACGCATTACGCCTTGAAGAACCTGCTGCTGGCCTTCGTCCGCCGCCGCGTCAGCCGGCAATGCCGCCGCCGCGGCGAGAGCGACGACGCCGTGGAGGCCGCCCGCAACATCCTCGACCCCAACATCCTCACCATCGGGTTCGCCCGCCGCTTCGCCACCTACAAGCGCGCCGACCTGATCCTTTCCGATATCGACCGCATCGCCGCCATGATCAACGACCGGGAGCGGCCCTTGCAGATCATCTATGCCGGCAAGGCCCATCCCGCCGACGAGCCCGGCAAGCAGTTGATCAAGCGGATCGCCAACTTGCGGCACGATCCCCGCTTCGCCGGCCGCATAGTGTTCATCGAAGATTACGACATCAACGTCTGCCGCCACCTCATCCAGGGCGTGGACGTCTGGCTGAACAACCCCCGCCGCCCCCTGGAGGCCTCGGGCACCAGCGGCCAAAAGGCCGTGCTCAACGGCGCCCTGAACCTCTCGATCCTCGATGGCTGGTGGGCCGAGGCCTACGACGGCAGCAACGGCTTTGCCATCGGCCGCGGCACCCAGCACGCCGACGACCGCATCACCGATGCCCGCGACGCCGCCGACCTGTTTCGCGTGCTGAGCGAGGAGGTGATCCCCCTCTACTACGACCGCGACATCGACGGCCTGCCGCGGCATTGGATCCGCCGCATGATGAATTCCATCAGCTCGCTGGGGTGGCGGTTCAGCGCCGACCGCATGGTGGCCGACTACGTCCGCATGACCTATCTGCCGGCCTCCGGCGGCCTAAGCTGTTCGATGTGAGGAAGAGGGGCCAGGGACCAGGGGCCAGGGATTAGGGAGGAGGGAACCGCAAGGGTGCCCCGGGTCTCTTGATCCTTCATCCTTGATCCTTCATCCTTTTCCCTAATCCCTAATCCCCAATCCCTAATCCCTTGTGTATTATGAACATTCTCGTCATTCTCGCACACCAGCGGCAGGGGAGCTTCTGCCATGCCATCGCCGCCACGGCGGTGGAGCAACTCCGCGCCGCCGGTCACGAGGTCGTCTTCCACGACCTCTACCAGGAGGGCTTCGACGCCATCCTCCCGGACGCCGAGATCCCCAAGGGCGCGACGCTGGACCCCGTCGTCCAGCGGCATTGCCGCGACGTCAGCCAAGCCGACGGCTACCTGATCGTGCATCCCAATTGGTGGGCGATGCCGCCGGCGATCCTCAAAGGCTGGCTCGACCGCGTGTTGCGCCAGGGCGTGGCCTACGAGTTTGCCGCCGCGGGCGTCGTCGGCCTTCTGAAGGGGAAGTCGGCCCTGGTGCTGACGACCTCCAACACGCCCCGCGAGGACGAGTTGCGGCTCTTCGGCGACCCCCTGGAGAACCTCTGGCGGGCCTGCGTCTTCAATTTCTGCGGCGTGGAGGACGTCGAGCGCCGCAACTTCGAGTCGATCATTCTCAGCACCCCCGAGCAACGCCGGGAGTGGCTCGCCGAGGTCCGCCAGGCGACCCAGCGACGCTTCCCGCCCGCGACGTAGCGCGCCGGGGGTCATAGCGCGCCGGCGGTCATAGCGAGCCGGGGGGTTCATCCCCCCGGATGGCCGGGCTCAGGGCCGGGTAATTCCCTCGAAGGAACTGGGGAAATCGTGTATAATGGGTGTGCCAAAGAGGGCAAGCATCTAAGGGTGTCACTGCATGGCAAGGGACCGGGAGCGATACCGCGCATTACGGGTCGAGCAGTTAGAACAGCGGGCGCTGTTGAGCATTACCGCTGTCTGCGATCCCATTCCCTGCGACCCGATCGCGGGACCGGCGTTCACAAACCCGAACTCGCCGTCCGGCACCGGCTACACCCCGGCCAATATCCAAGGGGCCTACGGGATCAGCTCGATCAGCGTCGGCGGAGTGTCCGGCACCGGCGCCGGCCAGACGATCGCCATCATCGACGCCTTCAACGATCCCAACATCCTCAGCGACGCGGCGGCGTTTAACTCGAACGCCGACATCAACTTGCAGCAGTTCAACGTCGCCGGCGGCCCGACGCTGACCGTGCTGAACGAGAACGGCCAAACGATACCGAACCAGACTACTACCCCTACCGGGACCGGGGAGCCGCCGAACGCGGCCAAGGGGCCGGAGAGTTGGTCGGTCGAGGAATCCTTGGACGTGGAGTGGGCCCACTCCATCGCCCCCGAGGCCAACATCATCCTCTTCGAGGCCAACAGCGACAATATGTCGGACCTGTTGACGGCGGTCAGCACGGCCGCGGACTATTCCGGCGTCTCCGTGGTTTCGATGAGCTGGGGCACCAGTGAATTCTCCGGCGAGACTGCAAAGGACTCGTACTTCACGACGCCCAGCGGTCACGCGAACGTCACCTTTCTGGCATCCACGGGCGACAGCAGTGCACCGGGCGAGTATCCGGCCTACTCGCCCAACATCATCGCCGTCGGCGGCACCACCCTGACCGCCAGCATCACCACCAACGCCTGGCAGAGCGAAACTGCCTGGGGCACCGGCACCGCTGGCGCCGAGGGGGGCGGTGGCGGCCTAAGCACCCAGGAGGCCGAACCGAGTTACCAAGACAATATCGCGGTGAACGAATCCAACCCGCCGATGCGGGAAACCCCCGACGTCTCCTTCGACGCCAATCCCAGCAGCGGCGTGCCCATCTACGATTCCTATGATTTAAGCGGCAGCGGCTGGGCGACCTACGGCGGCACCAGTCTCGCCTGCCCGTGCTGGGCGGGGATCATCGCCATTGCCGACCAGTTCCGCGCGGCGGACGGGGCCTCCCTGCTCAGCAGCAACAACGGCAACGGCGGCGGCTACTCGGCCCAGACGGCCCTCTACGGCCTGTACAGCACGTCAACAAACCCCTACTCGAACGGCGCTTTCCACGACATCACCAGCGGCAGCAACGGCAACCCGACCTTAACCGGCTACGACATGGCCACCGGCATCGGCTCGCCCATTGCCAACGTGCTGGTACCCGCACTGACGGGGCCCGATCTGACCGTCAGCATGACCGATTCCGGCTCCGGTGTTTTCCACGCCGGCGAGGTCGGCGACACGTTCACGATCACCGTGAGCAACTCGGGTGGGGAGGCCACCAGCGGCATGGTGAGCCTGGCCGACACGCTGCCCTCCGGGCTGACGGCCACCTCGCTGAGCGGCAGCGGCTGGACGATTAACGGCTTGACGGCCACCCGCAACGACGCCCTGGCCGGCGGCAGCAGCTACTCGGCGCTGACGCTGACGGTCGACGTGGCCTCCAACGCCTCGGGGAGCCTCACCAACACGGCCACCGTCTCCGGCGGCGGCGAGACCAACACCTCCAACGACACCGCCACCGATACGGTGACGATCGAACCGCCGCCCGACCTGACGGTGAGCATGGCCGACTCCGGCAATTTCCAGCAGGGCGACACGGGCGACACGTACACCATCACCGTGACCAACTCCGGCGCCGGGTCGACCAGCGGCACGGTGAGCCTGGTCGATGCCTTGCCCGCGGGACTGACCCTCGTTTCGCTCGACGGCAGCGGCTGGACCGTCAGTGGCCTGACAGCCACCAACAGCAGCATTGTGGCCGCCGGCAGCAGCTATGCGCCGCTGACGCTGACGGTCAGCGTGGAGGAAAACTGCCCGGCCAGCGTGACCAACACGGCCACCGTTTCCGGCGGCGGCGAGCAGAACACCTCCAACGACACGGCCACCGACACCAGCAACGTCGGGGTGGTCGTCCCGGTCATTACCGACACCACGCCCTCGCTTTCCGGCGGCACGGTCGCGGCCGGGCTGACCTCGCTCGTGGTCAACTTCAACGAGGCCATGACCGCCAGCGGCGCCAACGGGGCGGGCACCGCCGCGAACTATCAGCTCTCGACCGTGGGGCCCGACGGGCTCTTTTCCGACTCCATTAGCGTGCCGGTGACCGTCGCCTACGACGGCGACACCACGGCAACGTTGTCCTTCTCGGCACTGACGCAGAACATCTACCGCTTGACCGTGCTGGACACGATCGAAAACACGGCCGGCGTCGCGCTGGACGGCAACGGCACGTCGCCGAGCAATTGGGTCACGGATTTCGTCGTAGTGGCCAGCCCTGTCGTACTGGGCAGCGCGACCCCGGTCACCGTGGGAACAACGCCCTACGCCGTCGCGGTGGGCGACTTCAACGGCGACGGCATTGCCGACCTGGCCGTGGCCAATTACGCAAGCAACACCGTCTCGATCCTGCTGGGCAAGGGCCAGGGTGGGTTCAGCCTCGCCGAGACGCTCAGTTCCGGCATTTCTCACCCGCGCGCCGTGGCGGTGGGCAATTTCAACACCGGCGGCAAGCTCGACCTCGCCGTGACCAGCTACACCAGCCAGTCCTCGAACGGCGTGGTCAAGATCTTCCTGAACAACGGCAGCACCACCAGCCCCTTCTCATCCACCGCCTCCAGCAGCGTGAACCTCAGCGGCCCAGAGCCCCGCGCACTGGCCGTCGGCAATTTCGGCAACGGCAATCAGGACCTGGTGGTGGCCAATTACGGCAACAACACCAGCCATGACGGCATCCAAATCCTCCTGAACAACGGCAGCGGCGTCTTCACCGCCCTGACGCAGTACACCAGCGGCATGAACGAGCCCGATGCCCTGGCCGTCGGCTATTTCAACGGCAGCGGCAAGCCCCTCGACGTGGCCGTGGCCAGCTACGGGAACAACGAGATTGTCGTTCTCGACGGCAGCGGCAGCGACAGCGGCACCGGCTTCTCCTCCGGCACCACCTACAGCAATAGCGGCGTCATCTCCTTGCCCACCTGCATCGCAGTGGCCGATCTCAACGGCGACGGCTATCCCGACATCGTCGAGGGAAATTACAGCAGCAGCGGCAGCACCGTCGGCATCCTGCTGAACAACGGCAGCGGCGGGTTCCCCACGACCAGCACTTACAGCACTGGCGGCAATGGGTGTGAGGGGGTCGCGATTGCCGACTTCAACGGCGACGGTTATCCCGACGTGGTCGTGACCAACAATGGCAGCAGCACCGTCGGCGTGCTGCTGAACAACGGCGACGGCACCTTTGCGGCGGCCAATACCGTTAGCACCGGCTCCGGGCCTTATGCCGTGGCCACGGGCGACTTCAACGGCGATGGCAAACCCGACGTGGTGGTGACGGATGCTGGCAGCGGCGCCAATGCCGTGTCGGTCCTGCTAAATACTTATGCCGTCGCCTCGGTCCCGCTGACCACGCCGGACGGCTTGACCTTCAACGTGGCCACGGGGCAGTTCGGTCCCGGCGAGTTCCTCTCCAGCAGCGGCACGGGCAGCTTCAGCGGCGAGAACAACGCCTTCAACGGCTACGGCCGGCTGTATGTCGGCGGCAGCCTGTACAGCCCCGCCACGGCCACCTACAGCACGGCCAACGGCGGGCAAAGCCTGCTTCTCGGCAGCGGCACGGCCGCCGGGTTGACCGTCGCCGGCGAAGTCACCGTGCCCAACACCGGCAGCCAGGACTTCGCCCGCACGATCGACAGCTTCACCAATTCCACCGGCTCGACGATTGCCACCACGGTCGAGATCGTGGCCAACCTGGGTTCCGGCCTGTCCACCACGGTCTTTGCCACCTCGGACGGCACCGGCGTGGTCAGCACCAACGACGAGTGGATCGGCACCGACGGCAATGGCACGCCCGCCATCATCACCTACATCGACGGGCCGCTGAGCCTCCAGCCCACCGCGGTGAGCCTCAGCGGCGGCGACCTGCAGTGGACTTTCAACATCGCGGTGGCTGCCGGGCAGACCGTGAATCTGGCCTATTTCACCATTGTGGCGCCGACGACGACGGCCGCGGAGGCCGCGGCCAACGTCCTGGTCGGCAGCGGCGGTTTCGGCGGCCAGGCGGGGACCTTCCTGAGCACGACCGAACTGCAGTCGCTGGCCAATTTTGCCAATCCGTCGCCGGCGCTGACGCCGCCCGCGGCGCCCACCGCGGGCGTTGCACTGAGCAGCGTCAACCTCTTCCACTTCTACGACACCAGCGCGGGCGGAATCGCCAGCGACACGGCCACGATCATTTGGGGCGACGGCACCTTCTCGACGGTGACCAGCACCCTTCACGCCGGCTGCCAGATCGTGGTCGATCCCAACGGCGGCTTCGACGTGATGGGCTCGCACGTCTACATGGCAGCGATCCTCAGCCCCGTCACCCTCAGCGTTGTGGTCAGCGACGGCGTGGGCACGATCGGCGCCAGCGACGCCAATTTCACCGTGGCCGATGCGGCGCTTTCGGCCGGCGCCTTGACGCCGCCGGCGGCCAGCCAGGACGTGGCCTTCAGCAACGTGACCGTTTTCCACTTCACCGACGCCAATTCCTACATGCCGGTCGGCGACTTTTCGGCGGTGATCACCTGGGGCGACGGCAACACCTCGACGGTGACCAGCACCGCCGGCGCCTACGGCCAGATCGTGGCCGACGCCGGCGGCTTCGACGTCCGCGGCTCGTATCTTTACACGCAGCAACTCAGCGGCGTCACGTTCAGCGTGCAGGTTTCCGACAACGACGGTTCCAGCACCGGCGCCAGCCAGGGGAACTTCAGCGTGGCCGACGCCCCGCTGACGGCGGGGGCGCTGACGCCGCCGGCGGCCAGCCAATTCGTGGCCTTCAGCAACGTGCTCCTCTTCCACTTCACCGACGCCGATCCCAACGCCACGGCCGCCGAGTACACGGCGGTGATCACCTGGGGCGACGGCAACACCTCGACGGTGACCAGCACCGCCAACGCCTACGGCCAGATCGTGGCCGACGCCGGCGGCTTCGACGTCCGCGGCTCGTATCTTTACACGCAGCAACTCACGGGCGTGACCTTCAGCGTGCAGGTGACCGACTCCGGCGGGGCCACGACCAGCGCCAGCGACACGAGTTTCAGCGTGGCTGACGCCCCGCTGACGGCCGGCGCGCTGACGCCGCCGGCGGCCAGCCAGGATGTGGCCTTCAGCGACGTGCTCCTCTTCCACTTCACCGACGCCGATCCCAACGCCACGGCCGGCCAGTACACGGCGGTGATCACCTGGGGCGACGGCAACACCTCGACGGTGACCGGCACCGCCGGCGCCTACGGCCAGATCGTGGCCGACGCCGGCGGCTTCGACGTCCTCGGCTCGTACCTCTACACGCAACAACTCAGCGGCGCGACCTTCAGCGTGCAGGTGACCGACCAGGGCGGGGCCACGACCGGAGCCAGCGACACGAGTTTCAGCGTGGCGGCCCCGCCGCTGACGGCCGGGGCGCTCGCGCCGCCCGCGGCCATCGCGGGGATTGGCTTCAGCGACGCGCTGCTCTTCCAGTTCAGCGATGCCAATTCCGCCGACAGGGCCGCGAATTTCTCCGCCGTCATCACCTGGGGCGACGGCAACACCTCGACCGTGACCAGCACGGCCGGCGCCTACGGCCAGATCGTGGCCGACGCCGGCGGCTTCGACGTTCTCGGCTCGTACCTCTACACGCAACAACTCAGCGGCGCGACCTTCAGCGTGCAGGTGACCGAGCAGGACGGGGCCAGTACCGGCGCCAGCCAGGGCAACTTCAGCGTGGGCAACACGGTGACCTCGACCGTGGCGACCAGTTCGCTGGCACTTGCCAACGACGCTTCGATCATCATTGCGGCGGGGGGGAGCCTCACGGTGACCGACGCCGCCACGCTCAGTTCCGGCGCCACGGTGGTGGTCGAAGACGGCGGCACGCTCGTGGTTTCCGCCCTTTCCCTGGGGAGCGGCACGGGCGGCGTCACTTTCGACGGCGGCGCGCTGCAAGCCAGCGGCGACTTGACCACCGCCGTGCCTATCAGCATCGGCGCCGGCGGCGCCACGATTGACACCAACGGTTTCAACGTCACGCTCTCCGGCGACCTGAGCGGAGACTCTGGCAGCGGCGTCCTGACCGAGACGGGCGGCGGCACGCTGACCCTCTCCGGTTCCAGCACCTACACGGGCGGCACGGTGGTCAGCTCCGGCACGCTGGTGGTGAGCTCGCCCAGCGCCCTGTCCAGCAGCGGACAGTTGAACGTCGGCCGCAGCGGCGTGGTGAGTCTTCTGGGCCTGCTCACGATCCCCAGCGGCGGCGACGCCGCGCCGGCGACGACAACCGCTGCGACATCCAGTACGACAAGCGCTGCGACAAGCGTTACGACAAGCGACACGACGACCGCCCCGACGACCGCTGCCACGCCCCCTGCAACGAGCCCTGCGACAACCAGTACGGCAGGCGCTGCGACAACCACCACGACAACCGCCCCGACGACCTCTGCAACAACCGCTGCGACAACCACTACGACGACTGCCCCAACAACCTCTGCAACGACCGCCACGACAGCCGTTGTGCCCACGGTTGCGACCAGCGTCAGCGGCAGTGCCGGCAGGGCTCCCACGGCGAAGGTTGCGACGCCGACGGTCGTGAAGGCAGTGACCGTGGTCGTTGTCCCGCGGCCGGTTTCCGGCAAAGGGGTGTCCTTGCCGCAGCCGGTTGTGGTCGCCAGCAGGTCTGCGGTCGGGGCGTCCGGGGCATCGACGACCGCCGGCGCCAAGACTGGCGGCAGCACGGCGAGCGTGACGGCCGGGCAGACCAATGCCCACAGCGCGGTGTCGCAGCCCAGTCAGGTCGCCACCGCCGCGGCCAAGGCGACGAGCCCCTCGGCGGCGGCCTCTTCTGGTGTCACGCAGCGGACGGCCCAGACGGCCGTCACGGCGGCCGGGCTGATCGATCGGGCCTTGGTGGCGTTGCTGGGCTGAGCGGCGGGCCGAGTTCAAGACCCCTCTTGCGTTGTGGCCACCCGGATTGCTATACTTTGGAGTCGCCCTGATTCGGGGCAGTGGCACGCCCGCCGGCCGGGCAGTGGCCCAGCGCCAAAGATCGTACCACTGGATAGTCGCACGGAGTGTTGCGTGGGAAGCAAGAAGACGGGAAAAGGGCGGCGTAAGCTCGGCCGCAAGAAGCGTCGCATGCGGTCCAAGATTCGCCACCGCAAGTAGTGGTCTTGGGCCAGTGACCCCGCTCGACGGGGACGGATGCTGTGCCACGGCTGTCTCAGCCGTGCCAACCGCGACGATGGCACGACGACACGGCTGACACAGCCGTGGCACGCCGGCGAGGCGTTCCTGGCGGCCAATTCTGAGCTAGATTTCAGGTGAGCCGCCTCGCGCGCCCGAGGCGGCGCGGTCACGCCAGCCATTATTCCGCCCGACGCCATGAACGACCCGTCAGCCACGCTCGACCGACTCGCTGCCCATGCGGAACAATTGTACAGCCTCCCGGCCGTGGCCATGGAGGTCCTGCAACTGACCGACAACCCGCAGGTCGATACCCGAGCGCTGAAGGAGTGCATCGAAAACGACCCGGCCTTGACGGGCAAGATTCTGCGGGTGGTGAACAGCTCGTTGTTCAGCCTGAGCCGGGAAATCTCCGACTTGAACCAGGCCCTGGCCCTCTTGGGGACCAAGCCCTTGAAACTCCTGGTGCTGGGCTTCAGCCTGCCCAGCGGGTTGTATGCGGGCATCGAAGCCCGCACGCTCGGCCGCTATTGGCGCCGCACCCTCACCAAGGCGGTCGCCGGCCGGGAACTGGCCGAACACCTCTGGCACGTCCCCGGCGACGACGCCTTCATCGCCGGCCTGTTGCAAGACGTCGGCATCCTGTTGCTGCTGCAACAACTCGGCCAGCCCTATGTCCAGTTGCTCGAACGTGTGCTGGGCGCCGGACTGGACCTGGACGCCTTGGAGGCCGAGGCCATGGGTTTCACCCATACGGCCCTGTCGGCCAAGATGCTGGCCCGCTGGCACCTGCCCCAGAACCTGGTCGAGGCGATCGCGCCCGAAGCGCGAGCGGACGGACCCGAGGCCTTGCCCAGTCGGACGGCCCTGCCGCAGATTCTCCACCTTGCCGAGTTGATTGCGCGGCTGTTGGCCGACGGCCAGACCGGCGTCTTGTCGCCGCTTTTGGGGCTGGCGCGCGACTATCGCAATCTCCCGGAAGAGCAACTGCACGCGTTGCTGAGCGACTTGGAAGAGAAGGTCCGCCAGTTGGCCACCGTGCTCTCGCTGCAACTGCCCGAGGGCCTCCAGTACACGGACATCTTGGCCGAGGCCCAGCGGCAACTGGCCGGCGTGGCCACGGCGGCGGCCGAGGAGTTGCTCCGCGGCTCGCCCGGCGAAGAGGCGGCCCCGGCCCAGGGACCGTTGCAAGGGGAATTGGAGGCCTTGGCGGAGGCGGTATCGCGGGCGACCGGTCCGCGCCGCGCGGCCGCAGCCCATCCCCCCCACGCCGCCGCCGAGCCGCACCATTCGGCCGTGGCGACGGCCGCGCCGCCGGCAGCGGCCAGCGATTCCGCCGCCAAGACGGACCCCGGGCTGTTGGGCCGCCTCGGCCTGGCTGTGACCGCCTGCCGCCAGTCGCGCAGCCCCCTGAGCTTGCTGCTGGTCGAGCTGGATCACGCCAACGAGTTGTTGCTGGTCTTGGGAGTGGAGGGGTTCGACGGCCTGCGGCGGCTGTTGGAATCCGCTTGCCGGCGTCTGGACTATCCCTGCGCGATGTGTACCGCCTATGGCGAGGCGGGGTTCGCCCTCGTCCTGCCGAAGTGCGAGCGCCGCGTGGCGGTGCAGTGGGGCGATCAATTGAGCCAGGCGATGCGGCCCTTGCGGTCGGCCCGTCGCCCCGGCCTCCGGCAGCCCGTCACCCTGAGCGTCGGCGTGGCCACGGTCGCCCTGCCGCCGAAGAACTTCCCCGCCGAGGACCTGCTGGCCGCGGCCGATCGCTGTCTGTACGGGTCGCGCGCCTCGGGTGGCGGGGTGGTCAAGAGCATCGAAATCTAGTGATGGATGGCGATGGCGATCACGGCGATGACGATGCCCAGCACCATGATCGTCGCCACGATCGCCAAGGTGAGCCAGAGGCGGCCAAGTTGGGTCTCCTCGCGCATCCGTTGCTTTGCCTTCTCACGCCGATACTCCAGGCTCTTTTCCCAGAGGGGTAGGAACCGCTTCCGGCAGTAAGGACACAGCACTTCCCGGCCCAGGATGTCGCGCGTCACCTCCAGCGTATGGCCGGACGGACAGGGGACGTGTAGCGGCACTTCGGCTTGCATCTCGATGACGTTCAGCGGCGCCGGCTCGGCCTCCGCCAACTCCTCGCCGGGCGGTTGGGCCGGCGCCAGGGCCGGTTCCCCCTCCAAGGTCCCGTCGCGTGGCAATGGCGGGGGGGCCGCCGCGGATGGGGGCAAGTTGAATTGCTGCGGAGACCCTTCGGGCAGGTCCGCCCCGGCCGGCGCCCGCGATAATGGCCCGAAGGTAATCGGCGTGAGGTCCGGCAACTCGAAGGGCAACGACCGCTTGGCGTGCGGATCGAAGGGCAAGGCAATGCCGTCGGGCTGGAGGGCGGGGACGGCCTCGGAGGCCGCCTCGTCGACCGGGGGGGGCTTCCTCGGCAGATTGGGCGCAAGCTGCTGCATGGGGGGCAGCTCGAAGGGCGCCCGCGGGGCCATGGGAATGCCCGGCGCCGGCATGGGGCCCATAGGTCCCATTGGTCCTATGGGTCCCATCGGTCCAGCGGGAGCCATGGGACTCATGGGGGCCATGGGACTCATGGGCGCCGCGGGATGGGCCACCCCCGGCGGCGGTTGAAACGGCGGCAGCGGCATTTCACCTCCCCGCGGCGTGGCGGGGTGGGCAATCCCCGGCGGCGGTTGAAACGGCGCCAGCGGGACCTCGCCCAGCCGCGGCAGCGGCGAGGCGCCGGCGCCGCCGCCAGGCAAGAATTGCGGAACTACGAACTGGGCCCCGCAATACGGACATGCGCACGGCTGTCCGGCTTGCGACGGATCGCCTTCCAACATGTGCCCCAGGGGGCAGAAAAACTGGAATGACATAAAAGAATACAGAAGTTAGGGAGTTAGGAGTTAGAATCGCGGAGCGGTGGGCTTTCAACGCTGCTGACTCCTTCTAACTTCTAACTCCTAACTTCTAACTCCTAACTTTTTGCCTGTTCCTGCGTCAGGGCCTCCCAGAGGGCGTCCAACGACTGGGGAATGACGCGAATCCCCGCCACCACTGGCATGAAGTTGGTGTCCCCGGACCACCGCGGGACGACATGCCAATGGAGGTGGTCGGGCAGTCCTGCGCCGGCCACACGCCCCAGGTTCAATCCTATATTAAAGCCGTGCGGCTGCAAAACCTTTTCCAGCAGCAGGACCATCTGCGCGATCGTCTGCGTCAATTCGAGCTGCTCCGCGGCGGTGAGTTGCTCCAAACGCCCCACGTGGGAGCGCGGCGCCACCAGCAGATGGCCATTGTTGTACGGATAGCGATTCAGCAAGGTCACGCAGTGGTCGCCGCGACGGAGGACCGCCCGCTGCCGGTCGTCGGCCGCGACGCCGCACTGGCAGAGGAAGCAGGTCGGCTCGGCGCCGCACGGGACGTCGGCGGCCGGATCGCTGCGGGGGGCATCTTTCTCGCCGAGGATGTAGCCCAATCGCCACGGCGCCCAGATTTGCTCATATTCCACGGTTGCGGTTCCCTTTCCGCGTTGCCAATTCCTCATGCAGTCTAACGGAGCGGCGCGCCGGCAACAAGAAGGGGAATTGGTCGCAAAAGAGGGCCCCAGGTCCAGCTTGCCCGCGGATGCTTGCTGAAACTCTGCGAGTCGTTACCGTATGGAAGAATCCAGGGTGCGGTGCCCCTGTTCGCCCATTTAGCCGCCAAAATGGGCGCATTTTGGCAGCAGAAACGGATTTTCCTCCGTGTTTGCGCGCAGTTCTTGCGTAAAACGACCGCAAGATGCTATATTAGATGGGAATAGGAGGTGGCCATGCTTATAGAATTCCGGGCAGCCAATCATCGGTCCTTGCGAGATGAGCAGGTGTTGACGATGGAGGCGGGGCGAGTCGGGGAGGAAAACGATCCCCGGCCGCGGCAAGTTCCAGGCCACTCAAAACCTCTGTTGACCGTTGCCGGCCTGTACGGCGCAAACGCCAGCGGAAAAAGCAACGTCCTAGCCGCTTTGGCGTTCATGCGAGACGCGGTTCTTTTGTCTTGGTTCAGCGTGAAATGGAAAGCACAGGCGTCGGGTTAGTGTAGGGTTAAACGGTTCTTTGGGGCGCATTCTGGGGGACCAGTCCCCCAGACCCCCTGGGATTTTTCGCGTTGCTGTTA
>JBKQVT010000070.1:0-26716 GCA_052139835.1 Thermoguttaceae bacterium | reverse complement strand
CCTTGTCGCTCCTGCTTCGCGAGACCCGTTCACCCGCCGCCACCCCGTTGTGACGCGCGCCGAAGCCGAAGTGATACCATAAACCGTGAAACCGTAACAGATTAAGACCTTTACAGGGGTGGGTGGGCACGGCCCACCGAGCGTCCCCCGAATGATGGGCCATGCCCATCCTACCGCCTGCGGCGTGGACTAATGCGACGCTTCCGCCAGCACGGCCTCGACGGCGATCTGGGCGGGCTGCGATTGCAGCACGATGAGGCAATGCGAAGCCGGATCGAAATGGATCACGGCGGCGCCGCCGGCGTCGCTCCAGGTCGCCCCGGCGACGTGGCCCTTGATCCGCTCGATCAGGGCGGAAGCCTCCGCCTCGCCGGCCGGCACGCGGCGTAGCGGATAGAACTCCAGTTCCAGGCGTTCCGCCAGGGCCTTGCGGCTGGTGACTTGGATGGTCTGCGCGTCGAGGACGCGAAAATCCAAGGCCAGCGGCTTGAGCAACTTGGCGAGCGCCGCGGCCAGCGGCTGTTTCTGGACGCTGAGCGACGCCGTGCGGTCCTCGGCCACGCCGGCGGCCCCCAGCGCGGAGCGATCGACGAAGATGGCGGCGCCGGTCTGCTTCTTCAGTTCGGCGAGGATCTTCGTCAGCGGGGCGGGCGCGGCGAAGTTCACACTCACTTCTTCTCCCAGCACCGCCTTGGCCCGGTCCCAGCGCGTGGTCAAAGCGAAGCGGCCGGCGTCGCCCCGGCTGTGGGCCGGCTTGCCGCGGGCGATGCGGAGCTTCTCGCAGAAGGCGGCCAACTGGTCGTGGACGGCGCCGGTTTGCACGACGGCCAAGGCACCCTCGTCCGCGTGGATGGAGCCGCGGCCGCCGTTGAGTTGCCACGACTCCGGCGCGACGAGTTTCTGGACCAGGCCCGCCAGTTCCGCCGTCGCCTTGGCGTCCTCCCCGGTCAGGTCGGCGACCGGATAGCGCAGGGGGCGGAGCGTTTCGCGATAGTCCGCCGGCGTGGTGACCAGCAGCCGGCTGCCTTCGGCAACGAAGCCGAGCTTGCGGGCGGCGAGGATCTTTTCCAGGATTTCGCCGACGGTGGCATGGGCAAGATGGACGCTCACCGGATCGTCCAACGACGCCCCGACCGCGATCAGGGCGTCCGGATCAATCGCGATCGGCAGGTTGCTGAGCGCCGAAAGCGTGTCGATCGCTTGCCCCAGCGGCGTCTGGACAAGCTGGATGTCGGGGAGCTTGTCGGCCAGGCGGGGCTCGATCTTGTCGTCGGCGGCCGCCTCCGCCGCGGCGGGTTTTTGCCCGGCCTCGTCCGCCGCGGCAGGCGCCTCGCCGGGACCGATCACGGGGCCTTGAACACGGGCCGCGGGCCCCACCGGCTTCCGTTCCAACGCGGCCACGGTGGCGCCGTCGTTGCCGTGGATCGTAGCCAACTGTTCGAGCACGCCGGGATCGACGTCCTTGGAAATGAAGCGGACGGAGCCGTCGGCCATGCCGGCCAGCATACCGCCGGGCTGGCCGCTGCCGAAACCGTCCGGTCCGTTGACGTAAGGCCGCTGGGTCAAAGGCCGCACGCTGGCTTCCCCGCCGGAGGCCCAGGCGTCGCAGTGCTCGCTCACGCCCAAGACGGCGATGACGTTGGCCGCGCCGCGGGTGATGTCGGCGGGGCGGGTGGTGCGGGAATCGCCGAAGAACCCCGCGCGGGGATCGTCGGCCGGCAAGCGCCCGGCGGCGGCCCCGACGCCGGCGACGCCGACGTAATGGGTGACGGGAAACCCGGCCCGCGTCACCGCCGGCCCCAGCACCGGGTTGACCACTTCCAGCAGCGGCCGCTGGCTGACCGTACGGTTCGGCGGGCTGTTCCAGGAGTAGCCGAATTCCAATTGCCGATGCCAATCGGCATGGCCGAAATAAGGAAGCAAGGCGGCGATCCAACTCAGCCGCGTTTCCGGCGGCAGCAAGGTGCCGCCGCCGGCGCCGGCGGGAAAATGCCCCTCCGCCTTCTGGAATTCCTGCAGGGCGACCTGGATGTTGCGATGGTTCGTTTCATCCAGCCCGCGGCCGGCGGCCAGCCAACCCTCGCGCATGAAGGGAAGGCCGTCGATCGCGGCCGCGGCCAACTCCAACGGCGCCCGCTTCCAGTTCAAATGCAGCCACACGATGCCGTCGGCCACCTGCGGGTGAGCGGCCTCGAGGACCTCCTGGCCGTCTTCCAGCACTTTTTTATAGGGGTCGGCGGCGGCCGCCTTGTCGGGTTCCATCGCGTCGATCGCCTCGAGCTGTTTTCCCAGCAGGCGTTTCACCGCCGGAAGCAACTCATCCAGGTCGGCGCGGACCCGCTCGGTGGTCGTCTCGCTCTCGCACACCAGCGCCAACTCGCTCCGCGGCGGCTCGGACCACCAGAGGGTGCAGGCCAGGCCGGCGGGGATCTCCCAGAGGTCGTGCCACGTGCGTTTTTGCGTCGGCCACACGTCGGCCAGGGCCGTGGGCAGTTTCCAGCGGGCTGCCCGGACCGCCGCCAGGTCGACCAGCAGCATGGCGTCGGCGTCGGGGTTCATGGCCGACAGCAGCCGGTCCAGCGGCGCGCTTTCCAGGCGGGCGTCGCTTCGCCGCGCCAGGCTGCGCAACAACGCTTCCTCGCCGGTGACGATGGTCTGGCGATCGACCACCAGCAACGGATGCGGCCAGGCCAGGCCCGCGGCGCCGGTGAGGCGGCGGCAAGGCAGCCCCGGCAGGCCCACGTCCGCCGCCTCGCCGCGGTGCGCCAGGGCGTCGGTATCGTGGCCCGGCGCCAGCTCGAGGATCACCACGCTGCGCTGGGGCCAGATGTCCAGATCGCTGGAGGCCCAGGTTGCCCGCTGCACGCCGTCCAGCGGAAGTCCCAGGCTCTGCAGGACGGCGCCGAAGGAGACCTTCCACTGCGGATCGAGCAGGCCGAGGGACTTCGCCGCTTCCGGCTGCACGCCCAATTGCGCCGCGCGCACGCTGAACACCAAGGTTGTGCCCACGGGCAGCCAGCGGCGATCCAGCCGCACGGGCGTCGCCTTGGGCGCCGGCTTCGGCGCCGGCTTCGGCGCCGGCTTCGGCGCCGGCTGCGAAGGCCCCGCCGCCGCGGTCTTGTCTTCCTGCGTGGTCACCACTTGCTCGGGCGGATGGTGGCCAATCGCGCTGACCGCCGTCCAGACCGCCACCATCAGCCCCAAGCCGACCAGCGGGGCGGAACCCAGCACCAGCCAGCGGACCCAGGCGAGTTGCGCGATCCGCAACCAACCGGCCGCGGACAGCAGCGGCGGGACCTCGACCGCGGCGCCGACGACCGGCGGCGCGGCGATCGCGACCATCGTGCCGGAGTCCGGCGGTCCCAGGGGCGGAGGCTCGACGCCGCCGGACGGGGCCAGCGGAGTGGCGTCGGCGGGCACGAAGGCCGCGGCCAGCACGGTGGTGCTGCCTGCCCGGAAGGAGGCGTCGCCCTTTGCCGCTGAACTGGCCGCGGCCGCCGGTGCCGCCTGGGGCGCGCCAGGGGTTGGTTTGGCTTGGGGAAGCGGCGGCGGGGCCACAGCGGCCGGCACAGTTCCGCCCATGCGGCGGACGATGTTCGAGTCGCTGGGGTCGGCGGGCTTGGGCTTCGCGCGGCCGACCTTTGATCCGGAGGCCGGCGCCGCGGGCTCGCTCTTGGCCTTCTGACGGATACCGCTTGATCCGGCGGCCGGCGCCGCCGGCTCACCTTCCTTCCACCCCTGGGGTGGAAGGATTTGGACCATGCTGTGGCATTTGGGGCACTCTTGGATCGACCCGATCACCTCCGTGCTGCGCACCGCCAGCCGGGCCCGACAAGTCGTGCAGGTGATGGAGAATAATGCCTTATCCACAGTCCCGTTTGCCGCTCGGCAAGGATATCGCCCGTAGGAACGAAACGACCCTCCCGCAATTGTACGGCGCTTTGGGGCAAATGTCACCTGCGATCCCTGATCCCATCGAGGAAATCGTCGGAAACCGGCCCACTTATTCCCCGCAATAATCGGCGCCGCCGCCACGATTCCCCTGGTGGAGGCGGTCCCCGCCGACAACCGGCTTTTGCCAGGACCGCCCGCCTTTCCCAAGAGGTCCCCAGCCAAAACCGAGGAGGGCGACGCCATGGCCGATGCAACGAGCAATTCCACCCCCTGGATGGATCGCGACGAGTATTACCAAGAGACCTGGCCGCAGCGCTTCCGGCAGTGGCTGCGCACGGAGTTGGTCTGGTATGCGGGCAGTTTCACTTTTCACCTCTTGCTGCTCTCCGCCCTGCTGCTGTTGGGCCACCGCAGCGTGGTCGTGATCGTCGAAGACGACGCCGAGGCAATCGAGCTGGCCAGGCCCGAGCCGGCGGCGCCGGATCCCGCGCCCCTGGTGCTCGACCCCCCCGAGCCGCCGCCGAGTCTCAAGAACAGCGACCCGGTGGTGCTGCCGGAGGTCCTGCCGGAGAAGCCGCCCCCGTACACCTACGTCGAGGGGACCGGTCCCGTCGGCCAGATTGCCGCCGACTTCGGCAAGGAAGACAAGTTCGTCATGGGCGGCGACGGCACGCCGCTGGTCATGCCGGGAATGTTGGGCGGGAGCAAAGGGGCCTTCAATGTCATGGCGACGGGACCGGGCGTCCAAATCCGCGGCCCCGGCGGCATCGGAGATGATTTCAACAACATGAATCCTTACGGGCTGCGCGGGCCGGGGCACGGCCAAGGCCGCGGCCACCAGGCTTTTATCCCCGGCGGCAGCGGCGGGCAACCGTGTACGGAATACGCCGTGCGGCTGGCCCTGGAGTGGTTGGCACGCCATCAATCGTCCGAGGGCAATTGGAGCTTCAAGGACTATAAGAGCCGTTGCAGCGACGCCAGTTGCTCCGGGCCCGGCATCGTCGACGCCGATGCCGCGGCCACGGCCATGGGACTCCTTCCCTTTCTCGCCCACGGCGAAACGCACAAGACCGCGGGCAAGCACGCCCGCGTCGTCGCCAACGGCCTGATCTGGCTGGTGCGGCACCAGAAGCCGGACGGCGATCTGTCGGCGGGCGCAGCGTCGCAGATGTACGCCCATGCCCTGGCCGCGATCGCGCTGTGCGAGGCCTACGGAATGACCGGCGACAAGCACGTCGGCACGGCCGCCCAGGCCGCCGTCGGCTTCATCGAGGCCGCGCAAAACCGCCAGACCGGCGGCTGGCGCTACCATCCCGGCGAGGAAGGCGACACCTCGGTCGTCGGCTGGCAAGTCATGGCCCTGAAGAGCGCCGAGATGGCCGGCTTGAAGGTCGATCACGCCAGCTTGGAATTGGCGGCCAGGTTCCTCGACTCCGTCGCCAAGGGCTATCACGGCGGCCAGTATTCCTACCAGCCGGGAGGAGACGCCACGCCGGCGATGACCGCCGTGGGGCTGCTCTGCCGGCAATACCTCGGCGCCAAGCGCGACGATCCTCTCATGACCGACGGCACGCAATACCTGCTGGCCCACCTGCCGGAACCCGGCTTCCATAACCTCTATTACTGGTACTATGCCTCGCTGGTCATGCACAACATCTACTACCAGCCCTGGGACACCTGGAACCGCAAGATGAAACGGCTTTTGGTCCAGAGCCAAGACGTGGATTCCCATTGCTGCGCCCGCGGAAGCTGGGACCCCAACGGCCCGGTGAAGGACCAGTGGGGGGGCCACGGCGGGCGGCTCATGATGACCAGCCTCTCGGCCCTGACGCTGGAGGTCTACTATCGCTATCTGCCGCTGTACGCCTTGGACGGCCCCCGCACCGCCTTGCCCGGCGCCGCAACCGGCAAGACCGACAAGAAATAGCGGCCGCAACCGCTGCAACGGCGGGGGGATGAGACCTCCTGCACGTGGCCAAACCACGTGCTAGGATTTGGCATGGGCCCTGCGAAGATTCGTGTCCTGGTGGTGGATGACTCGGCGGTGCTCCGCAAGCTGCTCTGCGACCACGTCGCCGGCGACGCGGGCATGGAGGTTGTCGGCACGGCGGGCAACGGCCGGCAGGCCCTGGAGATGATCGACTCGCTCCATCCCGACGTGGTCACGCTGGACATCCAGATGCCGGTCATGGACGGCCTGGAGACGCTCGACGCCTTGCTGGCGCGGCGGCCGGTGCCGGTGATCATGGTCAGCTCGCTGAGCCAGCGCGGGGCCGACATCACGCTGGAGGCGTTGGACCGCGGGGCGTTGGACTACCTGCCCAAGCCCGGCGGCACCGAGCCGGCGGAGGCATTTCAGGCGGAGTTGTCGCGGAAGATCCGCGCGGCGGCGGGGGCCGACGTGCGGCGCATCCTCGACATCCGCCGCAAGCAAAAGACGCGCCGCGCCGCCTTGCCGCGCACGCCGGCCCCCGCGACTCCCGTTCCGGCCGCGATGGCGGACAGCCGCCTGGCGGCGGCGTGCATCGTCATCGGCATTTCCACGGGCGGGCCGCCGGCGCTGGGCAGCCTGCTGGCGTCGCTGGCGCCGCCGATGCCGCCGATCGTCGTGGTGCAGCACATGCCGCCCAATTTCACCAAGCCGCTGGCTTGGCGGCTGAATTCGCTCTCGCCGCTGACGGTCACGGAAGCCCAGCACGCCGACGCCTTGCAGCCCAACCACGTCTTGATCGCCCCGGGCGGAAAACACCTGCAACTCCGCCGCTGGGACCGCGCGGTGCGGGCGGTCGTCGGCGACGGCGAGCCGGTGAGCGGCCATAAACCCTCCATCGACGTGCTCATGCAAAGCGCCGCCGAGGTCTTCGCCGCCGGACTGCTGGGAGTGATTATGACCGGCATGGGCTACGACGGCGTGGCAGGCTGCGCGGCGATCCGCGCCGCCGGCGGCTACGTCCTCGGCCAGGATCAAGCCAGCTCGGACGTCTACGGGATGAACAAGGCGGCCTACGTGCAGGGCCACGTCGACCAGCAATTCGCCCTGGACGATGCCGCCGAGACGCTCCGCCGCCAGGCCACCCGCGGCTGGCATCCGGCCGCGAGGGCGGCGGCCTCGCCGGCTTGATCCGCGAGCCGAAGGGCAGCGTAGGGTGCCACTGCTGGCTTGTCCAGCAGTGCCGCGGCTGGTGGCGGTTTGACACTGCTGGACAAGCCAGCAGTGGCACCCATGCGCCCAGCAACCGCGGGGATAAACCCCGCGGCTCGCCAGCCCCGTCCCCCCATACGGGTCTGACAATTTCGACTGGCGCGATCTGCGGGGTTTAGGTAAACTGCTTGCGTGGACGTTTTCCGTCACGAATCCCGCGCAAGGAGTGGAGCATGAATCCGACGCCGCAAGTCCCGCCCGAACAGTTCGTCGAAACGATGAAGGAGGAGATGGAGCAGTACGCGAAAAAGGTTATGGAGGCCGTCAATCAAGCCCCGGACGGCGCGTGGATCGCCGGCAGCGAGGAACGCGTGCGCGAGCTCTCCGCGGAGATGCGTCGCCGCATCTTTGAACAGGCGGTGCAGCAGCGGGTAGACGCGGCGGAAGCCGCTTTTCCCCCCTCCGCACCATCCGACGACGGGAAAGCGGCTGGCCAATAAGGGGCGACAATCGCGTTCCGTGTTGACAATCAACGGCCGCATCCGGCTGCGACGGCGATGGTGGCACGGCGCGCAGGCCGGCAGCACCGCGCCGGCCGACGAGATTCTGGATCGCAGCGGGGCCACGATCACGCCGGGGGCCCTGGAACTCGCCTGTCGCGAGAATCTCTCGGCCACCAGTTTCGCCAAGGCGGCTGCCAACCTGGCGCGTACCGCGCAGTTGACGCTCAGCGGCGAGCAGTTGCGGAAGGAGGTGGAAGCCGTGGGGCGTCGCGTGATGGAAGCCCAGGAGACGGGTCGGATCGAAACCGCCTGGAAGGCCGAAGATTG
The DNA here is from genome assembly GCA_052139835.1 of Thermoguttaceae bacterium. Taxonomy (GTDB): domain Bacteria; phylum Planctomycetota; class Planctomycetia; order Pirellulales; family Thermoguttaceae; genus JBKQVT01. The sequence goes on along the minus strand of JBKQVT010000070.1, from coordinate 18,850 downwards.
CCGATTGCCCGAGGAAAAAGAGGGCAAGACGACGCGTGTTTACACCGGCTGCGACGGGGTGATGGTCCCGGTGATTACCGAGTCGGAGAAGGTCACGCGCCGTGCAGCGATCAAGGCCAAGCGTCGTCGCTGCGGCAAGAGATGCAAGCCGCTGCGGCCGCGGAAGCATGGCGCCGATCAGGCCTGGAAGGAGTTCAAAGTCGTCTACTTCTATAGCGAGGACATGCGCCGCCAACACGTGGCCTTCACAAACCGCAACCACGAGGCGGCGGGAAAACTGCTGCGTCGAGAAGCGGATCGGTTGCGGTTCCGTCAAGCCACCCAGCGTGTGGCTGTTGTCGATGGAGCGGTGTGGATTCGCGAGCAGATGCAGTTGCATCTGGCCGAATTGGACGGGCTGGGCCTGGACTTCTATCATTTGAGCGAGAACGTGCATCGCGCGCGACGCGAGGTTTTCGGCGACGATGCCCCCGAGGGCCACGCCTGGGCCGACGAACTGATGCACGTGTTCAAACACCAGGGGTATGGCCCAGCATGGGAACGCCTGGTCCAGTGGCGTGCTAAGCTGGCCGGTTCCCGCCATCGTAAGGCCGCCGACCGGCTACTGAACTACGCCTCGACCCGTCGGGAAATGATCCGCTACCCCGCCTTCCGGGCGCAGGGCTGGCAGATCGGCAGCGGGCCAACGGAATCCCAGTGCAAGCTGTGCACGAAGCGGCTGAAAGGCCATGGCCGCCGCTGGGATCGCCCCAACGCCACAGCCGTTGCGGCCCTCGACACGCTGGAGCGTAGTGGCCAATGGCAAAAATTCTGGCCAAATGCTTCCCCCGCCGCCGTTTAGCACCGCCAAGAAGTTTGGGCACGCCCCCCCATACCACCCGCTAGTATTTTCTCGCACGCTGTGCTATCATAGAGACGGTAGTCCGGAAGCGACGGAATAGGGTGGCCGCGTGGGTGCCGCAAGAGGCCGCCGGCGGAGGCGCCTGGCCTGGGATCCGCTGCGGATGCAGGGGCGAAGGATCGGACCTGAAAGTCGCTGGGCAGGCATGACGAAACCAAACGTTGACACTTTTCTCGACCTCGTGCAGCGCAGCGGGTTGGTGGAAAAAGACCAACTGGACGCGGCGCTGTCGGAACTGACGCAGCAGATCGGCCAGCCCGCGCCGGCCGATGCCGATCAGATCGCCACGCACCTGATCGAGGCCGGCCTGATTACCCGCTGGCAGGCCGAACGGTTGCTGGACGGCCGCTATCGCGGCTTCTTCCTGGGCAAGTACAAGCTGCTGGACGAGTTGGGCAGCGGCGGCATGAGCCGGGTCTACCTGGCGGAGCACGTCCTCATGCAGCGGCGGGTGGCGATCAAGGTGCTGCCCGCCAGCCGCGTCGACGACACCTCGTACCTGGCCCGCTTCCATCTGGAGGCCCAGGCGGCCGCCGCCTTGGACCACCGCAATATCGTGCGGGCCTACGACGTCGATAACGTGGGGAATATCCATTACCTGGTGATGGAGTACGTCGAGGGCCGCGACTTGCAGCAGATGGTCAAGCGGGACGGCCCGCTGGAGCCCGCCGTGGCCGCCGAGTACATCCGCCAGGCCGCCGAGGGACTGGCCCATGCCCACCACGCCGGCCTGATCCACCGCGACATCAAGCCCGCCAACCTGCTGGTGGACCTCAAGAACGTCGTCAAGGTGCTCGACCTGGGGTTGGCCCGCTTCACCGACGAAGATCGGGCGTCCTTGACGGTGGCCTACGACGAGAACGTGCTGGGGACGGCCGACTACCTGGCGCCGGAGCAGGCCCTGAACAGCCACGGCGTCGACGCCCGCGCCGACATTTACAGCCTTGGCTGCGCGATGTACTACCTGCTGACCGGCCATCCGCCCTTTCCCGAGGGCACGCTCCCGCAGCGCTTGATGGCGCACCAGAAGACGCCGGCGCCGGACATCAAGCAGGAGCGTCCCGAGGTCCCTGCGGACCTGGTGGCCATCTGCGACAAGATGATGGCCAAGAGGCCCGACGATCGCTACCAGACGGCCCAGGAGGTCGCCGGCACGCTGGCCGACTGGCTCGTGGAGCATGGGCACGGCAGTGGCCTGGGCGGCAGCGGGTCGTGGCCGGGGGTAGGGACGTCGTCGCGCCACGGCTTGCCGGTGGCCCGCCGCGAGCCGGCGGGCAAGGCCGCGCGCCCCGCCACGCTGGCCAAGCCCGACCTGGATTTCTCCCTGACCGACACCATCGCCGACCTCGGCCGGTCGACCGTCAAGGGGCCGCCGCCGATCCCGGCCCGTGACCGCGCCAGCGAGGGTTCCGGTTCCAAGATCGGCCGCAAGATCCGCGAGGCCAAGCAACTCCCCGTCGCCCAGCCGCTGGAGAACGGGCCGGCCTCCGAATTCGTCATTCCCATCGACGATCTGCTCTCCGCCAGCCGCCCCCACTCCCCTGCCCCGGCGGTGACCGACGAGCAAATGGCCGCCTATCGCCGGCGCCGCAAGAGCCCCGTGCCCGGCTGGGTATGGCTCGTCTTTGGCGCCGTGGTCCTCGTGGTCGCCGGCCTGTTAATCGTGCTGATGAGGTAGGCGATTCTCGCGGGCCATGCCCACCCTACTTCCGGTCGGAAATCTGCAGCTTCTCCGGCGGCAGCACGGCGTTGAGGCTGCCGCTGCGAAACCCTTCCAGGTCCAACGACACGTAGCGGAAACCCAGGCCCTTGAGCTTCTCGACCACCTGGCGGCGAAACTCCGCGTCGGCAAACCGCGCCAGGCCCTCGGCGGCCACCTCGATCCGCGCCATGTCGCCCTTGTGATAACGCACCCGCAAGGGCTGAAAACCCCGGCCGCGCAAGAACGCCTCGGCCTGGTCGATCATCGCCAGCCGCTCCGGCGTGACCGGCTCGCCGTAGGCGATGCGGCTGCTCAGGCAGGGCGTGGCCGGCTTGTCCCAGGTGGGCAACTCCCAGAAGGCCGCCAACTGCCGCAACTCCGCCTTCGTCAGGCCGCACTCGGCCAGCGGGCTGCAAATCCCGCGCTCGCCGGCGGCCCGCCGCCCCGGGCGATGCTCGCCGCGGTCGTCGCGGTTGGAACCGTCCGCCACCACCGCCACGCCCAACCTCGCCGCCACCTTCGCCACCTCGACGAACAACTCCGCCTTGCAAAAGTAACAACGCTCCGGTGTGTTCTCCAAGTATTGGGGCATCGACAACTCGCCGGTGGCGATCACCTCGTGGCGGATGCCGATCAAGCCGGCCAGCCGGCGGCATTCGTCCAACTCGCCGGCCGCCAAGCTGGCGCTGGCGCCGGTGACCGCCACGGCCCGCGGGCCCAAGGCCAGTTGCGCCGCCTTGGCCAACACGGTGCTGTCTAGGCCGCCGGAAAATGCCACCGCGCAACTGCCGTAGCCCCGCAACACTTCCAGCAGGCGCTCGCGCTTGGCGGCCAGTTCGACAGTCAGTTCAGCCATGATCGAGGGGAAAAGGTGACAGGCACCTTTTGTGCGAAGCACCCTTCGGGCCGTTCCGGCAAAAGGTGCCTGTCACCTTTTCCCCACAGCCATGAGGGGAGATAGAAAAAGTCCTCCACCGCAATGCCGTGGCGATGCGCTTTTGAGAGCCCGTTATTGCTAAGGCGGGTAGCCTGGACCCCGGGTTGTGTGATCCGTTGCGGGTCCGGCAAGCCGGGCCCAGTCAGCGGCTATACACGCGGCCGAAGTCTTTTGTTCAGGCACCCAACGGGCATACGTATCGGCTCACCAAAAGGTTGCATCGGCAACACGAACATGGTAGAGGACTGCTTCTATCGTACCAGGTTGCCGGGGCCAAGGCAAGGGGCAGAAAGCCAACCGCCGAGAAAAGCAATGCGCCGGAAAAGCGAGCCGCCGGGTTTATCCCGGCGGTTGGGCGGCGCTCCTCGGCGGCGATTTCCCGCAACACCCGGCAACCGCAGGGATAAACCCCGCGGCTCGCCTTCTTTGCGCCGTCAGACGTTTCGGCAACTCCGCCGGCGCTACGGCCCTTTGCCGGCAGGGGCGAGGGATTGGCAATGCCTGATTTGAGCCCGAATGGCAACGGCCAGGGCCCTGTTGTTCCGGGCGGTGGCCAGGGCGAGGGCCTGCCGGTAATGGGCGATCGCCTCCTCGAACCGGCCGCGGCCGGCCAATGCCAGAGCGAGGTTGAAGTGGGCCTCCAAGCAGTCGGGATCCATATCCAGGGCCCTTCGGTAATGTTTGATCGCCGCGTCGACCTGCCCGCGACCGGCCAACGCCAAGCCGAGGTTGTAGTGGGCCTCCGGGTAGTCGGGCTTGTCTTCCAGGGCCTTCTGGTAATATTTGATCGCCTCGCCGAACTCTCCGCGGGCGGCCAACGCGTTTCCCAGGTTGTTCTCGGCGATCGGATTCCGCGGGATGCAGTCCAGCGTGTGCTTCCACAACGTCTCGCTGTCATGCCAGTGCTGCGTCTGCTGCGAGGCGTATCCCATCAACCCCGCCACCACCAGCGCCGCGACGGCCGCAATCCCCCAACAACAATCGGGCCACGAGCGGACCACGTGCACGGCGCCCCAGGCAATCGCCACGGTGAGCCCGATCTGCGTCAGATACGTGAAGCGGTCGGCCATCCCCTCGTTGCCCGCCCGCACCAATCCGATCACCGGCACCAGCGTTCCAAGATACCAGAGCCAGCCGACGAGCAAGTAAGGACACTTCCGTCTTAGCACGAAGGCGGCCGTGGAAATCGCCAACAGCACGATGACCGCTGCCGCCGTTTCCCAGGCCGGCGGCGGGCCCTTGGGAGCAGGATGGAGGACCGCCAACCCAACCGGGTAAAGCATGTTCCCCAGGTAGGCGACGTAGGCCACCGCGGCGTTGGCCACTCGCCAAAGAAAGGGCAGTTGCTCCAAGGGTTTCACGGCGCTGCGGTTGGCCGCGAGCGTGACCACGCAAGAAGCCGCCGCCAAAACAAAAAAGGGGATCTTCTCGACAACCAGGCGTACCAGCAGCCGGCCCGTCCGCGGCGGATCGGCTCCTTCCGCCGCACTGCCCACGCGCGAAGGACCGAGCCGCCCCAACGGCCAGTAGTCCAGCAAGAGGAGCACAAACGGCAACGTCACCAGCATCGACTTGGCCGTCAACCCCAGGGCAAATGAGGCCACCACCAACAAGTACCGGCCCCACGACGCCGGCCGCTCGGCGTAGCGGGCGTAGAGCCAAAGGGTCAACATGAAGAAGAGGCCGCTGAGGACGTCCTTGCGCTCCGCCACCCAGGCGACCGATTCGACCCGCAGGGGATGCAACGCGAACACCGCCGCCACCCAGGCGCTGGCCCAGAGTGCCCCGGTCATCCGCCGCAGGGCCAACAACAGGAGCACCGCCGCGGCTGCATGCAACAGCACGTTGGTCAGGTGATGGCCGGCGGGATTCAGGTCATAAAGCTCGCAGTCCAGCATGTGCGAGAGCCAGGTCAGCGGGTGCCAGTTGGTGGTGTGAAACGTGGTCAGCGCCCAGACGATTCCCTCACCGCTGAGACCCTGCTGGACGAGCCGGTTGTCGGTTACATATTCGGCGTCGTCGGAGAAGTTGACGAATTTGTAGCCCACCGTTTGGCCAAAGACGGCGGCCACTGCCAGCAGCAGAAGGCCGCAGACGGCCAGCAGGCTGTAAGGCACCCGGACCGCAGATGCGGAAGCTGGGGCGAGGCGCTTCTTCGGTCTTCGCGTCATCTGCTCCTCTTGAACAACCAGCGAGGCGCTACGCCAGACTTTGAAAGGCCCGCGGCAGAAACCGCACCAGGTCGCCGGCGATCAGCGACACCTGGCCCAGTTCGGCCGCGGCCAGATCGCCGGCCAGACCGTGCAGATACACGCCCAGCCGGGCCGCCTCGTAGACGGCCAGGCCCTGGCAGGCCAGCGCGGTAATCACCCCGGTGAGCACGTCGCCGCTGCCGCCGGTGGCCATGCCCGGATTGCCCGTCGTATTGCGGGCCTGCCGCCGGCCATCGGTAATCAGCGTGTGATGCCCCTTGAGCACGACCACGACATGGGAGCCGCGGGCCAAGGCGACAGCGGCCTCCTCGGCGGCCTGTCTCTCCAGCTTGCGGCCGATCAGGCGGGCAAACTCGCCGGGGTGCGGCGTCAAAATCCGCGGGCCCCCGCCCTGCCCCAGCGCCTCCGGCTTGAGGGCCAAGGCGTTCAGGGCATCGGCGTCCACGACCATCGGCCGGGCGATCTGGCGATAGAGGCGCGGCACCAGCTCGTTCAAGTCCGGCGACCGCCCCAGGCCGGGCCCCAAGGCAACCACGGTGGCCGACTCGCTGAGCTTCATGATCCGCTGGTAGGCGACCGCGGCGATGCGGCCCTGCGGGTCGGCCCGCAGCGGGATGGTCGTGTATGAGGGCTCCAAGGCGGCCACGACGTCGAGGCAGCAATCGGCCACGGCCAGCCGCACCAGGCCCGCCCCCCCGCGCAGCGCCGCCATGCCGGCCAGGGCCACCGCGCCGGTCATCCCCCGCGACCCGCCCACCACCAGCGCCGTGCCGAAACTGCCCTTATGCGCGTCCGCAGGCCGCGGCGGCAAGCGAGGCAGCGGTTCTTCATTTGCTTCGGTCATGGCAAATTACCGGCTTCTGCGGCCGTTCGTTGCCGGGCCGCGTTCTTGGCAATCAGTCCGGCGACGTAGCCGCCCTTGAAACCGCCGTCGATGTTGACCACCGCGACGTTGGCCGCGCAACTGTTGAGCATTCCCAACAAGGCCGCGATGCCGCCGAAACTGGCGCCGTAGCCGATGCTGGTCGGCACGGCAATGACCGGGCAGGAGACGTATCCGCCCACCACGCTGGGTAGCGCCCCTTCCATCCCGGCGACGACCACGATGGCGTCGGCCGTCTCCAACAAGGGCAGCTTGGCCGCCAGGCGATGCGGCCCGGCCACACCCACGTCCTGCACCATCTCGACGGCGGCCCCGGTCCAGAGGGCCGTTTCGCGGGCCTCCTCGGCCACCGGCAGATCGCTGGTGCCGGCCGTGACGATCACGACCTTGCCCGAAAGTATCCCGCACACGCCGAGTGCGGATTCTGGTATCCCGCACACGCCGTGTGCGGATTCTTGCCCCTGGCCGCCTTCCTTGGCCCCGCGGGGGCTGGTGCGGAACGTCCGGCCCACGGCGTTATAGCGGGCCTGGGGGAACTTCGCCGCCAGCTCAGCCGCCTGCGCGGGCGTCATCCGCGTGGCCAGCACCTCGCTGCCGTGTTCCAGTTGCGCCTGGAAGATCTTTTCCATGGCGGCCACGGTCTTCCCCTCGGCGAAGACCACTTCCGGGAAGCCGCATCTTCGATGCCGGTCGAGGTCGATCTGGGCCTCGCCCAAATCGGCGGTCAGCCGGCCATGTTGTTCGCGATGCTGGGGGTCCATATCTCTATGATAGTCGCTGCCCGCCGGGGAGGGAATTGGGAGGCGTTTTCAGCGAGCCGCCGGGATAAACCCCGCGGCTCGCTTGGTTCTGCCCCCCAGTTTTCTCAACTCCTTTCGATAGTTCGGTATTCTGTCCCCGGAACTTCGTCCCCGGAACTTGCCGGCTTCAGTTATCAGCATCGTCGTCCGAGGCGTCCTTCGACGGGGCGGGCTTCTTGACGACCTTCAGGGGTTTCTTCTTCCCTCCCCCGCCCAGCGGCGCAGCAGCCTTGACCGTCACCGAATCGGCTTCGACCGTTCCCCGCTGGTCTGCACGACCCCGGACCGTAACGGTGTCGCCCTTTCTGGCCTGGCTGATGTCGGCTATGTCGACGGCGATCCGCGCATCGTCGGCCAAATCGGCCTTGACGATCCCCTTGCCCGTATTGACCACGAGCCTGCCGGCCTTGAAGCTTTTCACCTGGCCGCGGACGACGACGCTGGCTGGCAATTGGATCGGGGCAGCGGCTTTGTGCCGTTCGGCCTTCTGGCCCGCCACAGGGCCGAAGTTGTCCGACCCGGCGGGGCTGACGGCATCCATTCCCCCGGGAAACAATCCGGCGACGCGCTGGGCCGTCAGCGTGACAACGGTCAGCGAAGTAACTCTCTCCGTGACGGTGTGCTTCTTGTCGACCTCGGCGGTAAACTCGACGGCCAGGCCCGGCTTAATGAAGTCGGAGGTGGCCGAGCCGGTAAGGCGTACCTGGGTTGTCGGTGTCACCATGACGTTGATCGCCGGACTGTTTCGGGTGCTCATGACGAAACCACCCAGCACGATCTGTTGGATGGTGCCCCTCCGGCCCTTGGGTCGACGGCCCTGCTGCCCTTGGTTGCCTGGCCCATTTTGTCCGCCACCAAACATCTGGCTATAGACCGGCGCTGACAAGGCCAGGACGAGCGACGCGACTAGCAAACCGCGAGGATACATGGCAAGCCCCTCCTCTCCTACGCTGTCATTTGACGTGCGGCAAAGCACCAAGCCCTCCGTCCCTGCCGTAGCACGCACCACGGCTTCTAGAATAATACCCGATTTCTGCTCTGTGCCAACCGATAACCCGGTTCTCGTGCCCCCTCAAGGAGTTGCGGAGTTTCCTGCTCGGCCGTCTCCGGGGCGGGAAAAGGTGTAAAGGCGGGAAAAGGTGTCAGGAAGCGTTATTTTCATGGTTTCTTGCATGGAAACGGTTCCTGACACCTTTTCTCGTTCGAAGACGGGAGAGTCTCATGGTTCGCACATTAACCGCCGTGATCCACAAAGAAGGATGTCTGTTCGTTGCTGATTGTCCGGAAGTTGGCACCGTAAGCCAAGGCGCGACCATCGACGAGGCAATTGGAAACCTCAAGGAGGCCACGGAACTCTACCTGGAGGAGTTTCCCGCCGAGGAGACGCAGCATCCGCTCGTGACGAGCTTCGAGGTCGCCGCCGATGCGTAGGCTGCCCCAGCCGCTTTCGCCACTCTGTGAGCTGCCGATCCTCCGCGTCCTGCGCACTCGGCAGTTGCACGCGCCGCACCCCTTGCACCTTCTTGCCGGCCAAGAGCCGCTGGCGATTCACCCAGAGCAACTCGCCCAGAGCGTTGGCGTCGCGACGGTCCGTCTTCTTCTTGGAACGCTTCTCGGCCTGGATCACGATGGTCTCGCGGCAGCTGTACTCGGCCAGCAGCTTGACGAACCAGTCGTTGAAACCGCAGACCTCCACGATCGCCACAAACCCCCCCTCCGGCACGCTGCGATCGCGCACTTCCTTCAGGAATTCCCGCACACGCGCCCATTCCGTGCTAACCTGACGCTTCAGGATCACGTCGCCAGCCTCGTTGCGAAGATTCACCGTCAACTGCTTGCGGTGCTGGTCGTTGGCAAGGTACAACATACTCGGTCCTCCTGTCTGTGCTTTTGGTGAGTGAACGAACACTACACCGGGTATAGCACCAGGAGGACCGCTCTTTCATAGAATCAGAACTCGGAACTCATACCCCCCATGGCAACTGATAACGTGACCCCGGGCGCCATGACGCGCTGCTCGATGTCGCGCACAGCAGATCTGCTATTCACCCGCCCTATTTCTTTATTCCAACCCCAACAAGCGCAAGAATAATCCCGACTACTGCAAAAAGCACACCTCCCATCGCGCCGATTTGAACCAACCCTAACCACCAGGGTTCAGGTCCGAAGTTGAATTGATGGCTACTCGACCATGTGGCGCCGATGACGAAAGATGGCACCGCGACGGCTGCCGAAATCCCAAGGACCCAAAGTCCGACCCTCGTTAACTTATGCATGGTCTCTCCCTTTCGTTTCTTGAAGCCGTTCACGGGCCTCAGCCCGTATTTCCCATTTGGACGCGGCTCGGATACGCTCCGAGCGGCCAATCCCCCATGCTACCCAAGAGCCGCGTGAAATTCCAGTAGCCCCGCTGATTCTCGCGCCGACAACCTGGTTCCCAAGCCGTCCCGATGCCCGACGCCCCCTCCATAGATAATTCCAGACCGGGTGGCCCCGGGCGGTTTCCCGCCTTTGTTGACAAGCGGTTTCTTCGCCCCTACACTAGCGGGAACTGGCTATGAAACGAAGCCCCCCACTTCCACGAAGGAGAGAAATCATGAGAAGCCTTGTTGCCCTGACGACCCTGTTCGTGTTGGCGATGCTGTGCGGTTGCGGAACCGACACGCCCACGCCCGCTCGCGACCAAAACGCCCAAGGAGGAGCCTCCACGCCTGCTCGTAACCAAACCGTCCAAGGCGGCGCGTCTACGCCCGCCGGCAACCAAACCACCCAAGGCGGGGCATCCACGCCCGTTGGTAACCAAACCGTTCAAGGGGGCGGTTCTTCATCTTCCAGCCCGAACGTGTCGGAATTCCCTGTAGAAAGAGACAAAGTGTACGGGGAAGGGGGGAAGGATGTCACGCCGCCACTAACTGCCCTCGACACGGAGGCGATACAACGGGCGTTAGATTTCTGGAAGCCAGTGAAAAGCGGTGAGTCCTATTGTCTCCGCTTCGTCCGACGTTCTAAAGACCCATCGTGTCCGAATACGGGACGGGCAGTAATCCAGCTGCGGCAGGTCAGCATCAAGGTTGCTCCGTCACAGATTAGTGAAGCGGATAAACTCAACGGAATTGAGTGGCAGGGGCGTGTAGAACTTCAATTCGGGGCTGGACGCTCCTATCTGCTGGAAGGACTTCCAGGGGGAAGATTAGGGGGAGGGTATGAGAAGCCGCGACCGCCAGATACGAAATGGTCCGATTGGCAGCCTGCTGGAACTCTTGCCCCTATGGACCTTAAGAGAGTCAACGGCCAGTGGAAAACAGAAACTTCTGGGATGTTCCCTGACCCACCTTCCATCATTCGCGGTAGGATCGGGAGTGGCACTTTTGGGGCTGGCGGCCATGATGACACCTACGAAAAGGTAGACCCATCCGACGTTCCCAAATAGGAGACACCGAGGTCAGACTTTAGGGGAACGGGGTCAGACTTTAATTATCAACTTTGGCAACCTCCCGCCCTTCCGTAAGTCGCCTGGAGAAACGCTCCACCGTCTGGGCCAGCGCGTCGGGCCGCTGGCGAACCTTACGCCGCGCCAGGCTCACCGCCGCGGAACTGATGCCGCCATAATAGTTTCAGATCGCCCGCTGCGTCCAGCCCGTCAGACGGCAGGCCAACTCCAACGCCACCAGTTTCGCTTCGCCACTGTGATGCCCATGAGCCCGTCAAAGGAATCGGCACGCCGCGGCCGCGGCGTGCGGCCGGCCCCCCGGACGCAGTCCGGGGGCTTTCTTCCACCTTCCCCCGTCCGCCTTCCGCCCTCCCACCTTATCCGGGGCCTGACGGCCCCGGCTCATGTCCCCCTGGCCTTCCCGGCCGCTTCGTGGTCCAATAGGTGGTTCAACCCTGGGAGGAGAGCCATGACCCACCATGCCGAGCGACGCGACAAACTCCGCCGCCTGCTGAAGAAGACCGGGGCCGACGCCCTGCTGGTCACCAGTTTTACCAACGTCACCTACCTCACCGGCTTCACCGGCGACGATAGCTACCTGCTGGTGCGGCGGGAGGGCGAGGTGCTGCTGAGCGACCCGCGGTATACGACCCAACTGGGCGAGCAGTGCCCGGGGGTCGAGCTGTTCATCCGCCGGCCCGGCGTGAGCATGCTCCAGGCGGTGGTCAAGGTGCTGCGCGGGGCGGGCCTGGGGCGGCTGGCCATCGAGGGCGACTCGATGACCGTCTCGCTGCGGGACCAGATCGCCGGCAAGCTGCCGAAGCTGGAAATCGTGGCCAGCAGCGGGCTGGTCGAGACCTTGCGGCTAATCAAGGACCAGGACGAGGTCGCCCTGCTGAAAAAGGCCGTCTGGCAGGCGGAGAGGGCCTTCGCGGTGCTGCGGGCGACGCTGCGGCCGGAGCAGACCGAGAAGCAGTTGGTCGACGAGCTGGCCCGGCAGATGCGGCTCTTCGGGGCCAAGGACTGCTCGTTCCCCTCGATTGCGGCGGTGGGGCCGCGGGCGGCCTTGCCCCATGCGGTGGCCGGGTCGAAGCGGGTCGAGGAGGGGGAGATTCTCCTGGTCGATTGGGGGGCCGATGAAGGGCTCTACAAGAGCGACTTGACGCGGGTGCTGGTCATGGGTAGAATCTCGCCCAAACTTCGCCGTGTTTATGGAGTTGTGCTCGAAGCCCAGGCGCAGGCGATTGCCGCCGTGCGGCCGGGGGTGACGGGCCATGACGTGGACGCCGTCGCCCGCGATTTTATTGCCAAGGCCGGCTTCGGCCGCTGCTTTGGCCACGGGCTGGGCCATGGCTTGGGACTGGATATCCATGAGGCGCCCCGCTTGGCCGCCAACATCTCCACCGTGCTGAAGCCGGGGATGGTGGTCACCGTGGAGCCGGGCATTTACCTGCCGGGCTGGGGTGGCGTCCGCATCGAAGACGACGTGTTGGTCACCCGCGGCGGCTGTGAAGTCCTGACCAACGTGCCCAAGCAACTCGACGAGGTGGTTGTAGGCTAAGAGAAGGAGATTTTGCATGTCCGACAGTTCGCCCCACCAGGACGTTTTCGACGTGCGTAAAATTCGCCGCCTGGTCGAGTTGATGAAGGAGCACGACCTGAGCGAGATCGACTTGCGCGAGGGGGAGATGCGCATTCAGATTCGCCGCGGGATGGAGCCGGTGATCACCCGTCCCGCGGTATCGCCGGCGGCCGCCGCGCCATCTCCGGGCGCAATTCCCGCCAAGGCCGATGCGCCGCCGCCGGCCCCAGCCGCGGAGGAGCACGTCGCGGTGATCAAGAGCCCCATGGTGGGGACGTTCTACGCCGCTCCCGATCCCGATTCGCCCGCCTACGTGAAGGTGGGCGATCACGTCGGCCCGGAGACCACCGTCTGCATCGTGGAGGCGATGAAGGTCTTCAACCAGATTCCCGCCGAGGTTGCCGGCAAGATCCAGGCCGTGTTGGTCGAGAACGGCGAGCCGGTGGAATTCGGACAACCCTTATTCAAGGTAGATACGCGGGCGTGATGTTCAAGCGCATCCTCGTTGCCAACCGGGGTGAGATCGCCCTGCGGATCTTTCGTGCCTGCCGCGAGTTGGGCATCGAGACCGTGGCCGTTTTCAGCGAGGCCGACCGCGGCGCGCACTACCTGGCGCTGGCCGACGAGGCCTATTGCATCGGCCTGCCCAAGGCGGCGGAGAGCTACCTGAAGATCGACCGCGTGATCAGCGCCGCGGAGATCGGCAACGTGCAGGCGATCCATCCCGGCTACGGCTTCCTGGCGGAGAACCCCCATTTCGCCGACGTCTGCCGCAGTTGCAACATCGAGTTCATCGGTCCATCGCACGAGGCGATGGCGCTGGTGGGCGACAAGAACTCGGCCCGCCGGGTGGCCCGCGACGCCGGCGTCCCCACGGTTCCGGGGAGCGAGGGCCTCATCGAGAGCGAGGCCGAGGCCATGCGGCTGGCCAAGGAGCTGGGGTTTCCCGTGCTCATCAAGGCGTCGGCGGGCGGGGGCGGGCGGGGCATGCGCGTGGCCGTCAACGAACTGGCCCTGAAGGCGGCGCTGCAGCAGGCCCAGGCCGAAGCGGAGGCCGCCTTCGGCAACCCGGAAATCTACCTGGAGAAATACGTCGAGCATCCCCGGCACGTCGAGGTCCAGGTGCTGGCCGACTTGCACGGCAACGCCGTCCATCTTTGGGAGCGCGACTGCACCATGCAGCGCCGCCACCAGAAGTTGATCGAGGAGAGTCCCGCCCCGCGGTTGGACGAGGGCACCCGCGGCGCCATCTGCGAGGCGGCCGTGCGGCTGGTGCGGGCGGCCAACTACACCAATGCCGGCACCGTGGAATTCATTGTCGACCGCAAGGGCAACTACTACTTCATCGAGCTCAACGCCCGCATCCAGGTCGAGCACCCGGTCACGGAGATGGTCACGGGCATCGACCTGATCAAGGCGCAGATCCGGGTGGCGGCGGGGGAGCCGCTGCCCTGGAAACAGGCCGACATCCGCACCAACGGCGCGGCCATCGAGTGCCGCATCAACGCCGAGGACCCGGACAAGGGTTTCCGCCCCATGCCGGGGACCATCACGGGGCTGGTGGCGCCGGGAGGGTTCGGCGTCCGCTTCGATTCCCACATCCACGCCGGCTACAACGTCTCGCCCTATTATGATTCCATGATCGGCAAGCTGATCGTACACCAAGGCAGCCGCGACGAGGCGATCGCCTGCATGAAGCGGGCCCTCTCGGAGTTGCGGATCGAGGGGATCAAGACGACGATCCCCATGTTGCAGAAGATCCTGCTGCACCCGGCCTTTACCGAGGCCCGCCTCGATACCACGTTCATCGAGCGGACCTGGCCGGCCACCTGAGGACATATATATCCGGCACACGCCGTGTGCCGTTAGAACAGTATCCGGCACACGCCGTGTGCCGTTTCCCCGCACACGGCGTGTGCGGGGTACTTTGGACTGAGAAGGGAACTTACCATGAGCAGCCCGTTGTCCCGCCCACCCCATTTGGAATCGAGCATTCGCCGGGCGGCCATCCTCTTCGCCGGCGGCCCGGCCCCGGCCGCCAACGCCGTCATCTCCACCGCCGCCGTCTCGTTCCTGCGGAACAACATCGACGTGCTGGGCATCCTCAACGGCTACTCGCACCTGGTGGAGTTCGCCCCCGACCACCCCATGGTCGAGGGCCGCGACTACGTCCGCGTCGACCACAAGATGCTGCGCCGCACCCGCAACAGCCAGGGCATCATCATCGGCACCGCGCGGACCAATCCCGGCAAAGACATCTCCGACCGCTCCCACTTGAAAGATCCGCAGCGGGTCTCTCCGCTGCGGGCCGTCTACGACGCCCTGGTCTCGCTGGGCGTGGACGCCCTGATCTCCATCGGCGGCGACGACACCCTGAAGAGCGCCAACAAGTTCAAGCTCTTCCAGGAGCAACTGCCCCCCGGCAGCCGCCGCATCCCCGTGGTCCATCTGCCCAAGACGATCGACAACGACTACATGGGCATCGACTTCACCTTCGGCTACTTCACGGCGGTCGAGTTCCTGGCCTCGGAGGTCCGCAACCTGCTGGCCGACGCCGAGGCCAACCGCAGCTATTACCTGGCCGAGTGCATGGGCCGCAGCGCCGGCTGGCTGGCCTACGGCGTCGCCATCGCCGGCGAAGCCAGCCTGGTGATCAGCGTCGAAGACATCACCGGCAAATACGAGACCAGCGAAGAGACCGTCAACGCCAAGACGGGCCGCAAGGAAATCCGCCGCGTCATGGACCTCCATGAAGTGATCAAGCGGATCGTCGCCACCATGCGCGTCCGCGAGGAGGCCGAGGGCAAGGAGTTCGGTGTCATCGTCATCGCCGAGGGGCTCGCCGAGTTCCTCCCCTACGAGCACATCGAGGGCGTGCCCCGCGACGAGCACGGCCACATCATGATCGCCAAGATCAGCCTCAACCGCCTCTTCGCCGACCTGATCGCCCAGGAATACACCCGCCAGACCGGCAAAAAGCGGAAGATCACCGGCATGCCGATGGGCTACGAGAGCCGCTGCGCCCGGCCACAGGCCTTCGACGTCATGTTGGGTAGCCAGCTCGGCGTCGGCGCCTATCGGGCCTTGGTGGAGAAGCGGCTCGACGGCGTGATGGTCTCGGTCTCCGGCCAACTGGAGCTCAGCTACGTCCCCTTCAACCAGTTGGTCGATCCGGCCACGCTGGTCACCGTGGTCCGCTACATCGAGCCGGGGTCCGACTTCCACCGCCTGGCGCGGTTTTTGGAGACCTACGTCAACGACTGAGGGCCGCCAAGTCCCCTCTCCCTCCGGGAGAGGGTCAGGGTGAGGGCCAGTGCCGCTACGATGTCGCGACGCCCTTTTGCTGCCGCCCGCATGCGTCTTACCGGGGGTTGACGAGGGTAAATAATAGGGGTAGAATTGCCGGTGGAATTGACCTTCGGGTGAAGGGCGCACTGTTATGGCCACCGCTGCTCTTACGATTCAAGTCAGCGAAGAAGCGGCCAGGGCGTTTGCGCAGGTTTCACCGGAGGATCAGCGCAAAATCCAACTGCTGCTTGATCTCCGCTTGCGGGACCTGACCATTTCGCCGCTTCCGCGAAAATCTCTCCAGGCCCTCATGGACGAGATCGGCAACAGCGCCGCCGCGCGCGGGCTGACGCCGGCCGCCCTGGAGTCGCTGCTGAATGATGGCTGACTTGCGGGTGGTGTTTGACACCAATGTCCTCGTCAGCGCAATGCTCTTGCCCCCTTCAGTCCCCCGTCAGGCCTTTGACCGCGCTTTGCGGGAAGGCCGCTGTTTGATCTCTGCCGCCACGGCAACTGAACTCGACGAGGTCATTCACCTGCCGAGATTCGACAAGTATCTCTCCGAAGAGGAGCGCATCGAGTTCTTGACAACGCTCGTCCATGGAGCGGAATTGGTGAATATTGTGGACACGGTGACCGACTGCCGGGACCCGCGGGACAACAAGTTCTTGGAGCTGGCTGTCTCGGGCCGGGCCACGCATATCGTCACCGGGGATTCGGACCTGCTGGTGCTTCACCCCTTCCGCGGCATTATCGTGGTTTCGCCGAGCGAGTTCCTCGCCTTGCCATGAAAACCAACGCCATGCGGATCCTCGACACGTTGGGCATCCCCTACGAGGTTCGGGAGTACGAGGTGGACCCGGACGATCTGAACGCCCAGCGGGTGGCCGGCGACATCGGATTGCCGCCGGAGCAGGTGTTCAAGACGCTGGTGGCCCGCGGCGACCGTCATGGGGTGCTGCTGGTCGTCGTCGCGGCCAACGCCGCAGTGGATTTCAAGGCTCTTGCCCGGCAAAGCGGCAACCGCACCGTGGAACTGGTGCCACTGAAGGAAGTGCAGCCGCTGACCGGCTATATTCGCGGCGGCGTGACGGCCTTGGGCGGCAAACGCGACTACCCGGTGTACGTCGACCAACAGATTCAATTGTGTGACGTGGTGGCGGTGTCGGCGGGCGTGCGCGGAAAACAGATGCTTCTGGCGCCGGACGACTATCTGCGTGCGACTCGGGCGACCGTTGGCCCCATCAGCCGGATTGAAGGCGGGTGAAGTCGGAGCGGGGACGCGGTGGTTTGCCGACCGCAGGGGGTTGACCAGGGTAAGTTATAGGGGTAGAATCACCGGTGTAATTGGCCTTCGGGGCAAGGGCGTATATTTGTGGCCACCACCGCTCTTACGTCCCCGTTGCGACTGCAATGAAAACACGGACCCTTACGCTAACCGCCGTTGCGTTGTTGGGGAGCGTGATCGTCCTCATCGGGGGTTATTGGTTTCTCGGGCAACTCGTCTCCTTCTTCGGCGCGAACCGGATCGAGGCCTCGTATCCAGGGATGGAATTACACGGTGATGTAGATGACTGGGGCTGGGGTTGGGAGTACAATTTCCTCGAGGTCACACAGCCCGCCGAGGCCGATCTTTCTGTGCAGTTTGGAACGGGGCCGGCCATTAACATCAAGGACCTGACGCCGGCTTTGGTCACGCGCTATGAGAACGAGACTCATGTAGGCGCGGACGAACGTCCCCCGGATTTGCAAATCTTTGGCGCCGGTGGTTCTACTGTCTTCTTTCGCGGTGGCGTAGTCATCCGCGCGCAGTTTCGCGAGAACGCCAAAATCTGCCTGGTCCGAGGCAAGAGGAAGTTCGCGATGCCGGTATCGAAGAGCCAGTTCGACGCCATTTTCGGCAAGCCCCTGTATACAGGCACGCGCAGGTTCTGTCTGTAGGCCACCGAGGTAACGCTTCACAGGTGGCCCATATAAGCGCGTACATGGAATCTTCCTTGAACTTCGACGAATCCTTCCAGCAAGAACAAGCATTCATCGAGGTCTCGGTATGCGAAGGGACCCTCGGTACGCAGCGAGGCGTCGGCAATGCCGTCAGGAAGCATGATCGACCGCCGCAGTTTTGAAAAGTCGAAGCCCTCGGCCACCGTCTTGCTGTCAGCACGCGACATCGTTCTGCCGGTCCCGTGGCTGAGCGAAAAGAGACTCTCGCCGACTTTGCCGGTGGCCTTGACCACAGCAACATCACCGGACAAATGCGAAGGGATGATGGCCAGCTCCCCCGGCATAACCCTCACCGAACCCTTGCGAAGAAGCACGGCTCCGTCGTTCAAGATTTCATACGTGTTGTGTGGCCGATCGAGTACCAGGTCCAGCTTGCCGAGGTGCCTCTCAACAATTCTCTGAACCGACGCGCGATTCGCCTCGGCCCATGAGACGATCCGGGCAAACTCCTGGTCGAATGCTGCCGGTTGATCGATCAGGTTATCCACCAATCCAGACTCTTCGCGCGATCCCGTGTGAATCAACAGATACACCCGGGTTGGATCGTCCGTTGGCACAAGGGCATCAAGGAAGTGGTTGCCGCCGCCCAAGTCGCCAAGCCGACCCTTGTTGGCCCGCAGGTCATTGGCGATGGCATTCCATACGGCGGGCGTCACGTCCCGGATCTGCGCCTGGGACTTGAGAAACCTCATGCCGCAACCGCAATCGGAAATTGCAAACCGTCGCCAATCGGCCTGTCGCGTCAGAACGGCGGTGCCAGTTGGGGGTGGCGCTTTTCCGGGGCACGCATCCGGAAGGAATACGATTTGCTCCGCGCGCAATCCGTGCGGAATCCACGAGTAGAGTTTTCCTTCGGGCTCAGCGGACAGGTTTGTCAACTTCACTTCGGCTTCCCTCCCCCGCTCCGCCCGCCACCTTCGCTTCCCCCCGCCGTCAGGCTAGAATCCCAAAACGGCCCGGAGAGGCCCCTGTCCTTCCCCCTCCCCCCTTCCGCCCTCCGCCTTTCCCCTTCACTTTTCCCCGATCGTCAAACTGAAGGAGAAATTCAGATACGGCACCGTGATGGGCGTGACCGTGTAGTGCCACTGGCCTGCCACGGCCGCCGGCACG
>JBKQVT010000069.1:0-23471 GCA_052139835.1 Thermoguttaceae bacterium | reverse complement strand
CCGGGAGAGGGTTAGGGTGAGGGCGGATATGGCAAACGTTGGCCACCTTAATCCCGTATCTTCTCCAGTTCGCCCTCACCCCGGCCTTCCAGCGAGCCGCCGGGTTTATCCCGGCGGATGAGCAGGTCCACCCAACCGCGGGGATAAACCCCGCGGCTCGCAAGTCGATAAACCCCGCGGCTCGCCGGTTGTCAGCCCGCCTTGCGATAGAGGATCAACGCCGAAGACCGCGGCTGCTCCAGACGAATGGGAAAGCGGTCCATCAGCGCCGCGCCCAAAACCCGCTGGGTCTTGCCCGCGCCCTGCCAAGTGAGGTCGTACTGGGCCTGTGGCGTCAAGCCGTGCAGGGAGACCTGCAACACCGCTTTGGCAGCCTCCTCGCGGCGGAAGACCAGCACCATTCCCTTCTGCTCCTCGGGCGAGTGGAACTGCGTGGCCAGCCAAGCCGACGGCGCCAGGCTATAGGGCGTCAATGCGTACCAGTCCTGGTTCAACAAGGGCCGGACCTCGCGATAACGCTCTACCAGCACGCGGGCCCGCGCCATATCGAACTTCGGGTCGTCGGCATGCCAACCCAGACACAACGAGCTCGGCAAGGCCGAATGAAAGGAATAGTCGTCCAAGCGAAACAGCGGCGTCATCACCAGGCCGTTGGGCAGGTATTGCCCGACGCCCATCAACGACGACTGGCTGGGCGTGTTCTGGTCGTAGCACTCCGAGACCTGGTGGGTGCGGAATCGCATCACGGTTTCCAGGTCGGTTCGCGGGCCGGCGCCCGAGCACTCTTCGAGGAAGGCGTCGGGATATTTCGCGCGGATGGCGTCCCAGTATTCGTAGAGCCCGGCAATGTACTTC
Source organism: Thermoguttaceae bacterium (assembly GCA_052139835.1). Classification (GTDB taxonomy): domain Bacteria; phylum Planctomycetota; class Planctomycetia; order Pirellulales; family Thermoguttaceae; genus JBKQVT01. The sequence goes on along the minus strand of JBKQVT010000069.1, from coordinate 22,616 downwards.
ATTTCCGTGATCCCTTGCCGATCCGCCGGCTCGGCAGCCCGCCAGAAGGGCCCGGTGAACACGTTGCAGTCCTGGCGGTAGACGTGGAAGCCCGGCAGCGTCATGTAGCCGTCGAGCATTTCCAGGAAATGCCGGCGGACGGCGGGGAGGCCGAAATTCACCAGGGCCTGGCCCGGACTGTTGGGCATGGGCAACAACCACTCGGGATGCTGGCGGTAGACCTTCGTGCCGGCCACCGCCCGCTCGGGCTCGAACCACAGGCCGTAGATCGTCCCGCACTCCTTGGCGGCCGCGGCCACGGGGGCCATGCCCTGGGGATACTTGGCCGGGTCGGGGGTCCAATTGCCGGCCCCGGCGGGCCAGCCGCTCCGGAACCAGCCGGCGTCGGTGATGACCGCTTCCACGCCCAAGGGCCGCAGGGCGCGGATCAAGGCGATCTGGTTGGCGGCGTTGCACTCGTTGAGCCAGCCCCCGCCGCCGCCGTGCGCGAAGCAGGTGTTCGTATACAGGGCCGGCAGCGGCGGCTTTCCGTGCCACGGCGGAATATAGTGCTTCATCACCAAGCGGCGAAACTGGGAATTGCTCTCGGCGGGGTCGCCCGTCCAGGACAACAGCAGGATCCGCGGCGTGCGGACCCGCTCGCCCGGATGGAGTTTGAAATGGGTAGTTTCCTGGCCGGCGGTCAGCCGCAATGCCAACGATTTCATTCCGTAGGACACGTCGGCCCGCCACTGGCCCGACCAACCGATGGCCGCCACCAGCGCCATGCCGGCGGAATCGATGCGGAAGTAGGGGAAATCACGGCGATTGCTGTGGCCGTTCAATCCGGACATCGTCTCCTCGTCCCCGGGGGCCATCTTGATTTCCCGCATTCCATGGTTGGTCGGCTGGTTCCAGCCGCCGTTGGTGCGGTGGAGGACGAAACGGCGTCCGCCGGGCAGCGGGTCGAGCAGCGACAGGTCCAACGCCTTGAGGTTCTCGATCACAGGCGTGTCGGCCGAGCCGGTGTTGCTCAGCCACAAGACCCAATCCACGGCGGGGAAATCGGCGACGCGGGTCACTCGCCACTCGAGCTGCAAGCCGGTCCGCGGATCGCTCCAGGTGGTCGTCGTCCGCGTGCGGTCGGCATCGAGCGCGTCGCTACGGCGCTCTTTCGACCAGCCCGGCATCAGGTCGCTGCTTTGGCGGCCGCCATAGTGGAAAGAGAACGGGTACTGGCCGACGATCTGGTCGATCCAGGCATGCCCGCCCTTGGCCAGCGCCGGGGCGGCTGCCAGCAACGTGAGCAGGGAAATGATCGCCCCGAGCGTTTGCCGGCGAATCCACTGAGTTTGCTTGGGCCTTGGATTCACCAATTGCATGATGGACTCCTAGAACGGCAGGAAGACGGTCTTTCCTTCCCACTCGCCTTCGTGACTGCACTCGGCCAACAAGAGGATGGCGTCAATCGCCTGGCCGATGGCGACCTGCCGCGGCGCGATCACCACTCCCGGCATGGGCTTCCCCTCCACGACACGCTTGTCAGCAAAAACGGGAATGGTCGCGGTGTCGTGCGTGAGGAGAAGTCGGCCAGCCGCGGCCGCCCATGCCAGGACCGCCGGATCATCGGCACCGCCAAGCCCCACATCCTGAACGCGCACAATATCCAGCCCCGCATTGCGACGAAGAAGCCCGCGCACAATGTGATTGTTGAAATTCTCGTCGGCAATGAATCGAAGCATAGCGTCTCAGGAGTCCGACTGGGCCCCCCGCCGCGCCAACAAACGATCCCGCAGCCCCTCTTGAGGACACGCCGCCTCGTGCTCCCGCCGCACTGCATCGGCGCGTTGTCTTTGATCCGCCAGATACGTTTCGACCTCTTGCCGATGACGCAGATAGAAGCCGATAACGACAAAGATGTCGGGCAACGAAACCGAAGGGTACTGATCGGCGATGGTTTCGGGCGATTCGCCCTGCTGGTAGGCGGTAACGATGGTGTCCAGGGTGACACGCGTGCCGCCTACTCGAATGACGCCATCGCCACCCTCCTCCAGAGGCAAACGTTCGGCCGGGATGACAAGCGACATTGCACCACCTCCGAGATAAAGAAAGGACCTCTTGCAGTCCATCGCCCACACCTTCGATTCTACCATCGGATTCTGCCGGCGGACAGATCCCGCACGCCGTCGCTTATGTCGCCATCTTTTCACCAATCTACTGTGCCGCTATCATTTAGGGTTCCAACAAGCCATTTTCCACCACTCGGGGTGATTATTTCCATGAAAGCCGATGAATTGCGGGAAAAATACCTGGCCTTCTTCCAGTCGAAGGGCTGCGTCCGGCGGCCCAGCGACGTGCTGGTCCCCCGCTGGGACCCCACGGTGCTGTTCACCCCGGCCGGCATGAACCAGTTCAAGGACCACTTCCTCGGCCGCTGCAAACTCGAATTCACCCGCGCCACCACCTGCCAAAAATGCCTCCGCACGGGCGACATCGACAACGTCGGCCGCACCGCTTATCACCATACCTTCTTCGAGATGCTGGGCAACTTCAGCTTCGGCGATTACTTCAAGCGCGAGGCCATCCACTGGGCCTGGGAGTTTCTCACCGCCAAGCAGTGGCTGGGCCTCGCCCCGGAGCGGCTCTCGGCCACCGTCTACGTCGACGACGACGAGGCGGCCGGCATCTGGCTCAACGAGATCAAGCTCCCGCCGGAGCGGCTGGGGCGGCTGGGCGAGGACGAAAACTTCTGGCCCGCCAATGCCCCCAGCCAGGGCCCCGACGGCGTCTGCGGACCGTGCAGCGAAATCTATTATCACACCGACTCCGGCCAGGTCGAGATCTGGAACCTGGTCTTCACCCAGTTCAATCGCGTGGGCGGCCCGCCCGACAACCTGCGCCCGCTACCCAGCAAGAATATCGACACCGGCATGGGCTTCGAGCGGACCGCGGCGGTGTTGCAGGGGGTCGAGACGAATTTCCACATCGACATCCTCCGGCCGCTGGTCGAGGCCGCCGGCGAGGTCTGCCATACGGCCTACGATCCGGCCGCGGAAACCGGCCGCCGCCTCCGCCGCATCGCCGATCACGTCCGCGCCTGCGCCTTCGCCGTCCATGAAAACGTCCATCCGGGCAACAAGAAACAGGGCTACGTCATCCGCCGGCTGTTGCGCCGCGCGGTGCTGGACGGCCACCAGATGGGCGTCCGCGAGCCCTTCCTCCACAAGCTCGTCGGCGTGGTCGCCGGATTGATGAAGAATCCCTATCCCGAGCTGGGCGAGACCGTCCAGCGCGTCGCCCGCGTCATCGAGAAAGAGGAGGGCAGCTTCCTGGAGACCATCGACGCCGGCTTAAGCCGCATCGAGCGGATCTTCACGCAGATGAAGAAGGACCATCGCGGGATCGTCTCCGGGGCCGAGGCCGCCGACATGTTCCAGACCCACGGCTTTCCGCCCGAACTGTTCGAGACCCTGGCCGGCGAACGCAACCTGGCCTTCGATTGGACCGGATTCCGCGAGGAAATGCAACGGCACGGCATCGAGTCGGGTGGCGGGCAGAGGGCCGAACTGTTCGGCAGCGGGCCGCTGGACGCCGCCAAGCGGGTCATCCACGAGACCCGCTTCCTGGGCTACGACACCCTCCGCGTCGACGACGCCCGGATCGCTTTCATCATCGCCAACGACCGCCCCTGCGACCTCATCGCCGAGGACGACGCCGAGGAGCCGATCCTGGTGATCCTCGACAAGACGCCCTTCTACGGCGAGATGGGCGGCCAGGTGGGCGATCGGGGCGAGCTCGTCGGCGACGGTTTCCACTTCGAGGTCATCGACACCCAGGCGAGCGGCGCCCTGATCCTGCACCGCGGCCATCTCCGCGAGGGCCACTTGGAATTGGGGGCCACGGCCAGCGCGCAGGTCGATCCGCGGCGGCGGGCAGCCATCCGCCGCGCCCACTCCGCCACCCACCTGCTCCACTACGCCCTCCGCACGCACCTGGGCGAGCACGCCCTGCAACAGGGCTCGAAGGTGGACGAGGACCTGCTGCGGTTCGATTTCGCCAACCCGGGGGCGGTCGGCGCCGAGGAACTGTCGCGGATCGAAGCCGAGGTCAATGAAAAAATCCTCGAGGGCGAGGCGGTCCGCTCGACGGTGATGCCGCTGGCCGAGGCCCGCCGCTCGGGCGCCATGATGCTCTTCGGCGAGAAGTATCCCGACCTGGTGCGGATGGTCTCCATCGGCGAGTTCAGCAAGGAGCTTTGCGGCGGCACGCACCTCGACAACGCCGCCAAGATCGGCCTGCTGAAGATCATCGGCGAGGAGAGCGTGGCGGCGGGGACGCGGCGGATCACGGCCCTCACCGGCCGAGCGGCGATGGATTACCTCCGCCGCGAGCACGCCGCGCTCGTGCGCACAGCCGCCGCCCTGCGCATCACGCCCGACGAGGTGCCCGAGCGGGTCGAGGCGCTGGCCAAGGAGTTGAAGCAGGCGAAGAAGCAGGCCGCCGCCGGCGGTGCGAAAGCCGAGGGGGCCGGCGTCGATGGGTTGCTCTCCGGCGCGGTGAAGCTCGGCGGGGTCAACGTGGTCGTGGCCGAGACCTCCGGCGGCCCGCAGGTCTTGCGACAACTGATCGACCAATTGCGTCGCAAGGCAGCCCCGATCGCCGTCCTGCTCGGCGCCCCTCAGGACGAGGGCAAGGTGATGTTGGTGGCCGGCCTCAGCCGCGACCTGGTCGAACGCGGCCTGGACGCGGTGGCCTGGGTCCGCAGTGCGGCGTCCTTAGTTGGCGGCACTGGCGGCGGCCGCGCCGACATGGCCCAGGCCGGCGGCAAGACGCCCGAGAAGCTTTCCGAGGCGCTGGCCGCGGCGCGGGCGGAGATTGAAAAGCTGCTGGGGGGATAACGCAGATGAAGGGGGACAGTATGGCAAGCACGACAGGGTTCACGTTGACCATCGGGCAGGATGAAGCCTTCCCGGGGTGTCCGAGTGTGAATTGCGGGTGCGGGCGCATCACTGTCCTTCTCGGTGCTAACGGGACCGGGAAGTCTCAGATTCTCAAGAAACTAAAGGATTCAACGCGGGCTCTGGGCACCGGGCGAAAGCGCGTTTACATCGAGGGAGGACGCGTGGTGTCGCCCCTGTCGGGAAGGCCCTTTGCTAGGACACAACAAGCACGGCGCCAACTTCGAGTGCCTGAGCCACCGCCCCTCGAGGAACAATACGAGAAGTCGCTCACCGAGCGGCTCCAAAAGCGACTCGACGTCGTTTTCGAGCTACTGGTGGCGAAGGACGATCCTCAAAAACGAAGATATTACGACGCGATCAGAAAATGGGAGAGTTGTGGCAGCAAAGGCGAGCGACCAAAGCGTGGGGACACACTCCTAGAAAGCGTCTTCGACCGGTTTCACAAAGTTTTCCCCGACATTACCCTGAAATGCGATCCCGAGTCGTACGAGGTGTCCTGCGATAAAGGAGGCAAGGCGTATCCGGTGGAGGGCCTGTCGGACGGGGAAAAACAGGTCCTAGCGATGCTTGCCGACCTTACGTCGTGTGCGCCACTCGACGCAGCCTTCATCGTAGATGAGCCAGAGTTGAATCTGCATCCTTTGCTCGCCTGTCGTCTGTGGGACGCGGTAGAAGCAGATCGCCCAGACGCACTCTTCATCTACGGTACCCATTGCATCTCGTTCGCGATGCGTCGGAGCGTCGAAACTCGGATTCTCCTTGGCCGCCGTGGCGAATCCGCTCAGCCTCTGCCGGATGTCAACGGCCTGGATCCGCAAGAGGCTGAAGAGTTTCTTGGAGCAATTCCCGCGATCGCGGTTGCTCACAAAGTTGTTGCGGTCGAGGGAAGAGACGAATCCTTCGATGCGTTTTTTTATCAATGGCTTCTTGGCGACGGTTATAAAGTCGTCCCCGTCGGCTCTTGCGAAAGCGTCGTGGGGGCTGCGAGAGGCACAGGGCTCTGGGAGAAGATTGCGGCGAAGGTTCGGATCGGCGGAGTCGTGGATAGAGACTACCGCGCGGAATCCGAGATCGGCAGTCTGGGCAGCGACTCTCTCGTGGTTCTTGACTTCCACGAGGCGGAGTCTTACCTCTGCGATCCCGAATTCGTGGTCGCTTTTGCAAACGCCTTTCATGCGAGCGTTGTGTCAAGAAAAACAGTTGAAGACGAGATTATGGGGTACGCCAAGGAAACTGCAAATCGCACGGCCTTCGAGAGGACGACAAGAGGAGCCCTCTTTAGGCTCCAGTTATCGGCTGGCTCGAACGCATGGGTAAGCGGAGTAACCGTCGAGGAGATTAAGAAAAGGCTTGCGGAATTGGTCGAGAAGGAGCGGCAGAGATTCGGCACCATTACTGCGCAGGCCGTTACTGATATGTTCGTCCAGGAAAAGGCTAGGATCGAGAAACTAATCGACGATCGCGACGCGCACGAACTCTTAAAGGTTGTACCTGGGAAAGAGCTTCTTGCGAAATTGGCGCGCCTGGTCGGCTCGAAGGATATGGCGGGGTTCCTGCGTGCGGCACCTTACCACATGACGCCACACAAGTTCCCTCATTTGAAGGACTTGGCGGATAAGCTTTCCGCCGTATTCGGTCGAAACGACGCCCCACATCGGTCTTGAACGCGAGGGTGCCGACCCGGCGTAAACGCCGGGCCGAATACCGCTTCGCGGCAAGGGGCACGAATGCCCCTCCGCGATCCAATCTCCGAGGATCATTTCGTTGAGATCACCGAAATGATCGAAGGTGCGGGCCGAAGGCCCGGGCGGTTCGCCCAGCCTGGGGCAACGCCCCAGGGACCGGTTCGCCTCACCGTTTTTGTTGTCGGCCCAACGGGCCAAGGCTTCACCGGGCCGGCGGTTGCAAGAATAGTATCCGTCACACGCCGTGTGACGACCCTCACCGCACACGGCGTGTGCGGAGTACCTAGATCCGCGGTTCCCTCTCTCCCTCACGGCTTGGCCGGCAGCAGGTACTTCTCAAACCAAGCGTTGCGCGCTTCAGCGGCACGCTTGGCGTCACCGCCGCCGAAGCCGTGGCCCGCCCCCTTGATCACCAACAACTCGCTGGGCACGTGGTCCCCTTGCAACACGGGCAGGATCTTCTGACTGTGCTCCAACGGCACGACCGGGTCCTTGTCGCCGTGGATCAAGAGCGTCGGCGGCGTGCGGGCAGAGACCAGCAACAGCGGCGAGAACTTTCCCGCCAGGGCCGGATCGAAACGAAAGGCCGGGTAATCCTTCCAGCGATTTGTCTTGAACCAAGGCCGGATGTCGGTGGGCGGATAGTAGGCCACCGCGGCCGCCAGGCGGTCGCTGGTGCGGAGCAGCTCGTCGCCGGCCTTGGGATCGCCGTCGTCGCCGGTGGTGGCCAGCATCAGCGTGAGGTGGCCGCCGGAACTGCCGCCGAAGGCGCCCAGGCGGCGGGGATCGACGCCGAACCGCGCGGCGTGGGCGCGAATGAAACGCACGCTGCGGTGCAGGTCGTTGACGATGTCGGGCAGAAAATACTTGCTGCCGCTGCCGTGGTAGACGATGAAAATGGTGAAGCCCTTGTCGAGCATCGCCCGCCAGCCGTCGATGAAATTCTTCGGGGCGTTGTAGCCGGAAAACCAGGCCCCGCTTTGGAGGCTGAGGATTCCCGCCCCGTTGGCGTTCTGCGTGGGCTGCAGCACGTCGAAGGTCATGGCCAGGCCGTCCTTGTGGCCGTAGACGACGTCGGGGATGATCTCCACCTTCTCCGCGGCGGCGGCGGCAATGGCCAGGCACGAGACGACACAAGCGGCAAGGAAGACACGCAGCAATTTCATGGCAGCTCTCCGGGGTTGTCAGGTCATGGGATGTCGTCACTCGGCGACGGGGCCGAAGCCGATCCACACCGTAGCCCCGATGGTAGTATGCCGCAGCCGGCATGTCAAACGGCGTACCGGGCGGCCGAGCGCTACGAGACTTTATCGCACTGCAAACGGTTCACAGCAGCCCCGCTGCCGCTGGAGCCGTCAGGTCCCAGGGCCCCGCTTCGCGACGGGAAGAACTTGTCGCGAAGACGCAGCACCGGGTACTCGACCACCTTGCCCATCACGATGCCGAAGACGATGCTTCCGCACACGAAGAGCCCCGCCCGCCCCGTATAGGATTCCACCCCGAAGAACCTGGCCAGGCCAAGCCACAACCAGGCCTTGAACGGCATATGCCAGAGATAGATGGAATACGAGTAGGCGCCGATGAACGCCAAGATCCTCAGGATCGGCCCTGCGCGAGGTTCTTTGCACACCATGGCTGCCAACAGGAGGCCGCTCCCCAGATAGAAGGCTGTAAAACCCAGGGTATAAATGAAAGGTGTATCCAGCGGAAGGCAGAAGGCGGGCACGAGCAAGCCGATCCCCAAGCCGGCCATCAGCAGTCTCTTCGGCAACACGAAGGCGACGAAATCACCGTGCCGGAAGTGGAAGCAGTACGACAAAACCACGCCGAACATCAAGGAATCAATGCGCAGATGCGTGCCTTCCAGGCACCGGGTGTTTGTGTAATGGTCCCAGTAACACGCATTGAGCACCCGCGCGCAGAGCAGTGCAACCGCCAGAAGCAGAAACAAACGGGGAATCCTGGCAAACGGGTCCGTGGACTTCGGGTTGAGCCGAATCAACGTCAGCAGCGTCAGGGGCAAAAGCACGTAGAAATGCTCCTCGACGGCCAGTGACCAGGTGTGAGGCCAAATGCTGCCAAGATAGTTTTGCAGAAAGAGGACCTCGCCGAGTATTTCCCGCCGCGGCATCGGTTCCGCCAAGCAGATCTTCACGACGATCGTGACGGCGAGCAAGGCAAAGAACGGCGGATAGATCTTCAAGCCTCGGCGGACGAAGAACCGTCCATACGATATGCCGCCGTAGCGCTTGTACTCGGCGAACAACAGGCCCCCAATCAAGAACCCGCTGAGCACGAAAAACAGATCGACGCCAATCCATCCGCCCTGGTGCCAATACCACGAAACCACGTTGAGCAGGCCGTGATCCGCCGGCGGCCAGTCCATGTGCCTCCCCAAGACCAGGAAAATGGCGACTGCCCGCAGCGAGTCGAGACTGGCCAGTCGTTTTGGCGTGGCTTCCTTCAAGGGAAAGCTCCCTCCGGCGTGAAACGGCGCCCTATCCATACCTATGATAGCAACGATTCCAACAAGACGCCCCGAGATTGCCGCAAGGGCATGAAAGAAGCCTTCCGCAACGCATCGCTGCGAAAGGCTTCATGAGGTGGGCGGTAGAGGGCTCGAACCTCCGACCCCCAGCTTGTCGAGCTGGTGCTCTAACCAACTGAGCTAACCGCCCTTGGGTCCTCGGCGGGCGGCCGCACAAAGGGGACAGTCCCCAGCACACCCCCACCTTGAGAAACCTCAATTCTCCCACGCGCAGCGAGCGCTGTCAACCGACCGGCCTCAGTGTTTCAGCTCGTCGTCGATCCAGGCCAGAAAGCTATCGCTGCCGGCCACCACGGCCATGGCCAGGATCTCCGGCACGGCGTAGCTGTGCAGGCGGCAGATCGCCCGCTGGATCGCCTCGAACAGGTCGCGGCGGCTCTTCAACCAGCATTGCCACTCCTGATGGGTCTCGATCTTGCCTTGCCACCAATACGTGCTGGTGATTGGTCCCAGCACTTGGGCGCAGGCGGCCAGCCGCTGGGCCACCAGGTCGCGGGCGATTGCCTCGGCCTCGGCCTTGCCTGGCGTGGTGGTGACGACCTGGATGTATTCGGCCATGGGTTAGGAGCAAGGAGTTAGAAGTTAGGAGTTAGAAGTTAGAAGCTGGAAGTTAGAGTCTCGCAGGTCCCGCGATTCTAACTCCTGACTCCTAACTCCCTCCCTGAGCTCTCAAATCCGGCGGGCGGGCTGGCCGGCGCTTTGACCGGGCAGCGTGGCAAAGTGGGGCGCGTGGATCGGCAGGCTCGCGGGCGAACCCGTCTGCGCGGAAAGACGGCTGCCGCGCCCGGGATCGATGCGATGGACGACCATTTCCGCGGGCGGGTGTCCCAGCAGGCCGGACCAGGTCTCATAGGGCCGCCCGCCCCGCTCGTCGCCTTGGAAGAAGGTCAGGTAGCTCATCGCGTCGGAGGCAATGAACTCGTGCCCGCCGGGGGTAAACCGCGTCTGGCCATAGACGCGCCTCCACGTGCCGGCGTTGAAGTACATTTGGTCCAACACGTAGCCCTCGGCATAGCTGGCGTCCAGCGGCACGCACTCGCCGGCGTGCGTGTGCCCGTAGACCACGTGCTTCGCCCGGCGATTGCGGAAATCGGCCTCGGTCAGGGCGTGGGGATAGTAGGAAGGCGTCTCTGCGCCGCGGATCTTCTGCAACCACTGCAGAATCGCGCTGCTCCAGCCGCTGGACATCCGCTTGCTGTATTTCAGCGCCCGGGCCAGCCCATCGACCAGGTCCGGCGCGTTCCAATGGTCGCGCTGGCGGACCAGCGGGCCGGAGAGGAACTCGTCGGCCAGGCGGTCCCAGAGCGTCTTGACCCGCTTCCGCAGCGCCAGCGCCGGGCAGGTCCGCTCCAGCAGGCCGTCCAGCCAGACGGGCACCAAGAGCAGCGGGCGCAGATGGTCCAACTCCCGCAATTCCACCAGCGTGGCCACCGGCAGCACGTTGCCCAGGGCCGCCTCCACCTCGGCGGCAAAGCGGCTGACCAGCTCGATGACCAGGGCGTCGCCGAGGCTGGCGGCGTCGCGGTCCCCCTCGAAACTCAGCGGGTCGTAAAGGTCGCCGTGGCGGGCCGTCACCTTGTGGCGGCGCATCGTCTGCAACAGCTCGTCGCTCTCGGTAATGTCGTGAGGAAACGGCCGGTCCGGCCGATTGGCCAGCCCCAGCCGCTCCACCAACGTCTCGCGGAGGGCATCGTACTCGGCCCCGCCGACATGAAAGAACCAGTCGTGGTTCCCCACCATGTAATGGATGCGGACCGGCACCGGCTGCTCATCTGCTTCCCTGGCCGGCCGGGCCAGTCGCAACATGGGCGGCACCGTGATGACCGCCTCCGTCCCCAAAGCACGCAGCATCGCCAGCGACTGCTCATTCTGGGTGAGGATGTCGTCGGTAATCTTGGTAATCTGGCCAAGAAATTCCGGTGAGTGCAGGTTTCCCCACGGGCGAATCGCCGGTGCCGTCCGCCAGCGCGTCGAGCGGAGCAGGTCGAGCGTGTCGCCCAAGAGGACCAGGTCGATGCGTTCGATGGGGCGATAGGCGCCGTCGGCCCGCCAGGAGGCGCTGAGGGCCGATTCCCGGAGCCGTTGGATGAATAGGGAGACTGCGCCGGGGGCGAGCTTTACGCCGGTTGTGCCGTCGTTCAGGTGCACATCACTGATGATGACGAGCATTTCCCCATCCCTGGCGTCCGCCTTGTTCGGGGGGATTCCGCTAGCGCCGCATATACGCGCTTATCGGCGTCCGCCCGCACCAGGGTTGAGGGTTATTTCGAGTGTAAAGGAGTTAGAAGTTAGGAGTTAGGAATTAGGAGTTAGAATCGCGGAGTGGTGGGCGTCCCCCGCTTCTAACTCCTAACTCCTAACTTCTATCTCCTTTTCTGCAACCCTGCCGCCAACAGCGTGTTGTGCAAGAGCATGGTCACGGTCAAGGGGCCGACGCCGCCGGGGACGGGCGAAAGGTAGCCGGCCACTTCCTTGACCCCCTCGAAATCGACGTCGCCGACCAGGCCGGCCTCCGTGCGATTGATCCCCACGTCGATCACCGCCGCCCCCGGCTTGACCATCGCGGCGGTGAGCAGTTTCGCCCGCCCGATGGCCACGATGAGGATGTCGGCCGAGCGCGTGACCGCGGCGAGGTCGGGGGTGCGGCTGTGGCAGACCGTCACGGTGGCGTCGCCGCCGCGGCCCCGCTGCATGAGCATCACCGCGATCGGCTTGCCCACGATCTCGCTCCGTCCCACCACGACGGCGTGACGGCCGGCAATTTCGATCTTGTTGCGCAGCAGCATCTGCTGAACGCCGTGGGGCGTGCAGGGGAGGAACCGCGGCCGCCCCTGGACGATCCGCCCCACGTTCTCCGGGTGCAAGGCGTCGACGTCCTTCAGCGGGCTGAGGGCCTCCAACACCCGCAACTCGTCGATTCCCTTGGGCAAGGGCAACTGCACGAGGATGCCGTGGACCGCCGGGTCGCGATTGAGCCGGTCGATCAGGCCGAGCAGCTCCTCGGTCGAGGTGGCGGCGGCGGGGGTGTGCAGTTGGCTGGTCATGCCCACCTGTCCGCAGGCCTTCTGTTTGCTGCGGACATAGGATTGGCTGGCGGGGTTGTCGCCCACCAGGACGGCAGCCAGGCAGGGGGTAATGCCGGTCTGCTTGGTGAAATCGGCGGCCTGCTGGGCGATTTCGCCGCGGATTTCCGCCGCCAGGGCCTTGCCGTCGAGAATCGTTGCTGCCATGATGCGCTCCAGGTTGCTGCCAAAGTCCAGGAAATCATTGTAATTGGGTCGGCCGGCGACAGCCAGGGGGAACGGGTGCCGAGAGTTGACGCCTAAGACCCAAGACCTAAGACCCAAGACCTGCCGCCCATGAAACCCTTGTCGCTGTGGATGACGGTGCTGCTGCGGTTCGCCGGTGTCTTCAACCTGCTGGCCGGGACCAGCATGGTCGTTTTCTATCACGAGGGATTCCACATGCTGGGCGTGGCGAAGCCGGCCCTGGCCCTGCCCGTCCAGGTGATGGGCATCCTGGTCGGGCTGTTCGGCGTGGGCTACCTGCTGGTGGCCGCCCACCCGGTGGAGAACCGCAATATCCTCCTCTTGGGGTTCTGGAGCAAGGCGATCAGTTCCGCGGCGGCGTTGTGGTACGTGGCCCCGTGGGCGGCCCATCCGCTGCCGTGGTGGTTTGCCGTGGTGGTCTTCTTTTCCGACATCATTTACCTGCCGCCATTTTTCGTGATCCTGCGGCGGCTCAGGTGGCTCGCCGGGGGGTAATTTGGCCCCCGCCTCTAAGTTCTAAGCACTAAGTTCTAAGTTCTTCCCCCCATTCCCCCTTTTCAAGATGCCAGGGGCCGCTTTATAATGAGGGGTCCTGTCCCTGGCCCGTGACTTTGAGAAGGAAGCAGCCGGTCATGCCCAAGATGAAAACCCACAAGGGGACGAAGAAGCGTTTCCGCCTCTCCGCCAAGGGGAAACCGAAGCACCGCCACAGCGGTACCAGCCACTTGGCCACGCGGAAGACGCACAAGCAGAAGCGCAACCTCCGCGGCACGGCCGTGGTGAAGACGGTCGAGGGACAGAAGATCCGCGCCGCCCTGGGCGCGTACAGCTATTAGCCAAACGGGACGGGCAGAGCAACGCCTCCGGCACGGAGGGGCCTGGTTCCCGCTGAGAGCGAGGAAGAATCGCCATGAGAACCGTGAAGGGTGCGGCCAGAAACCAGGCCAAGAAACGCCTGTTTCACAAGGTAAAGGGGTTTGTCGGCGCCCGGCGCAAGCTGGTGCGGACAGCCAAGGAAACACTCACCCGCGCCGGCGTCTACGCCTATCGCGATCGCCGCAATCGCAAGCGCGAGTTCCGCAAGCTGTGGATCATCCGCATCAACGCGGCGGTCCGCCAGCGCGGCTGGCGCTACAGCGAATTCATCGCCGCCTTGAGCAAGGCCAACATCGCCCTGGACCGCAAGATTTTGGCCGACTGGGCCGTCAGCGATCCGGCCGCCTTCGACCAAGTTGTCGCGGCCGCCAAGGAAGCCGTCGGGGCCTAGCAGTCCCCGTCTCGTAATATTCCTTGTCGCGGAAGGGGCAATGGAATCCTCGGGTATATGGCGATCGGTGGGTATCATTACCCACCATCGTGGTCTTCCCGCATAGTGGCAGTGGGTTCCCACGTGGGAGCAACTGCGAGAAACACTGAGGTGGTCTGCCTTTCAAAGTACCTCCACGGGTATATTGTCACCCTCTTGGCGTTGGGGTCAAGACACAAAGCTAATCAGTGTAATTTGTTACGGTGAGCGAAGACCGGCCAAGTCCTGCTGGGTTCCTCGCTGCGGCTTCAGATTAATTGCGACAAATGCCAAGGTAACGACCAAATCCTTGACAAAAAAACAGGGCTGTGGCCTAATCATGGTACGTCACAGTAGCGGCTGAAAACTGGCTGGCTGGCAGCTAACGCACGGGGGGTGATGATGGACATCAGGTTTGCGCGCTTCGCTGTTTGTTGGATGGCAACGTTCTTGGTGGCGTCGACCACGGTCGTGCTTCCCCGCTCCGCCTCCGCGGATATGATAAGTTCTTATACGACCGGATCTCCGAATTTTGCGGTGTTTGCGCCCATAACGGTCACGTTGAGCCCTACGCAGTTCCTAGCAACCGCCGGCACCAGCGATTCCGATCAAGGCGGCGTGGAGGTGTATTCGCCCGACGGATCGACTCAAGACTATGTCACCCAAACGGACGGCAACCAGAATTCCAATGGACTGATGAGCTTACTAGTCAACTTGTCGGGCACCAACACCTTGAGTAGCGTCCCAAACAACCCTGATTTCACCATTACGGGGGCGATATGGGACCCGTCATTTTCCTATATTTGGGACTCCGGCACGCTTCTGACCGGCAACGTGAGGGCTTACGAGGTCGAAGAGGATGAAAACGTTATCCATTACGATTTTCTGGTCGAGCCTACCGGTGGGGTCCTGCAATCGGCGTTCGGCAACTATGTTGAACTCCAATTGACGGACCTTAACCAGGGCCAGGGCTCAATGGATTGGAAGATGGATGTTTACACGGCAACCCCCGTTCCTGAACCGAGCACAGTCGCGTACGCCGCTTTTTTCATCCCTCTGGGCTTGCTGATGTTTATTCGCTCTCGGCGGCGCAGAGGTCTTGACGCTGGGGCACGGATCGCAGCAGCGCGTTTGGCCTGAGTTTTTGACTGCAAGCGTTGACATCAAGCCGGCTTGAAATAACGCGTAACTCTTGAACTGCGAACGGCATTAGCTTGATCGTCGGTTGTATCGAAGACGGCTTTGCGGCGAGACACTCGCCGCTGCGCTAACGGCTCGGCGCGCAAATTCACCTGGAGTATCTATCATGGCACACTCACGTTTGCGCCGCGGCCCGCGATCTCGGCCGCAATTCATCGGCCAATCCGCACGCCGGCTTCTCCTGGAGCCGCTGGAAGACCGCAGGCTGCTGTCGTTGGTGGGGATTACGCTCAATCCGTATCCGCAGATCACCTACGATACGACGGGTACGGTGAACTACCAGGCGAGCACCGACACCTTCGATCTCAGCGCCAACGACTTACGGTTCTCCACATCGGCAACAAACAGTTACCGGATGACGAACCCCAACTCGGCCAACGAACCCTTCGACGTCCGCATCGCGATCCAGGTGAACAACTCTGGCAACCTGGTCGGGCCGGGCACGTCCACCGATCTCATCGTCGATGGCCAGGTGACCGTCGGCAGCCAAGTATACACGGCGCCTCTGCTGACGGGCGAAGCCACCCAATTCGGCTACCAGGCGGGGAATCCCGCCGATTTCGATTTCCGCTTCACCATCACCGGGGGCTCGTTGGCGAGTTACTTCACGGGTTACGACATCGGCCTCACCGACGTCAGCAGCAGTTCGAACTTCACCAATTTTCAGTCGAACTTTCAAGGCGCGGCAGACGGCTATATCGGCGCAATCCCCAAGCTTCCCTCGATCACCACGGCGCCCAACACCACCAGCATCACGCTCGGCAGCAGCCCGGCGACCTTGACCGACACGGCGATGCTCTCCGGCGGCCAGTCTCCCACCGGGACGATCACCTTCACGCTCTACCACGGGACGACCCTGGTGGACACGGAGACGGCCGCCGTCAACGGCGACGGCGGCTATAGCACGCCGACCGGTTACACGCTGCCGACCGCGGGCGCGGCGACGGGGACCTACCAGTGGGATGCCGCCTACAGCGGCGACGCCCACAACGGCGGGGCCTCGGACATCAACGCCCCCAACGAGCAGGTGGTCGTGAGCCCGGCCAGCCCGGCGATCACCACCATGCCCAACATGACCAGCGTGACGCTGGGCGGCAACCCAATGACCTTGACCGACACGGCGATCCTCTCGGCCGGATACTCTCCGACCGGGACGATCACCTTCACGCTCTACCACGGGACAACCCTGGTCGACACGGAGACGGCCGCCGTCAACGGCGACGGCAGCTATAGCACGCCGACCGGCTACACGCTGCCGACCGCGGGCACGGTAATGGGGACCTACCAGTGGGATGCCACGTACAACGGGGACGCGAATAACAATGGGGCCTCGGACACCAACGCCGTCAACGAACAGGTGCTCGTGAGCCCGGCCAGCCCGCTGATCGCCACGACGCCCAACATGACCAGCGTGACGCTGGGCACCAACCCGCTGACCTTGACCGACACCGCCGTCCTCTCGGCCGGCTACGCTCCGACCGGGACGATCATCTTCACGCTCTACCAGGGGACAACCCTGGTCGACACGGAGACGACCACGGTCAACGGCGACGGCAGCTATAGCACGCCGACCGGTTACACGCTGCCGACCACGGGCGCGGTGACGGGGACGTACCAGTGGGATGCCGCGTACAGCGGGGATGCGAACAACGGCGGGGCCTCGGACATCAACGCCGCCAACGAACAGGTGGTCGTGAGCCCAGGCAGCCCGGGGATCACCACGACGCCGGGCAGCACCGGTCTGACAATGACCCCAGGCGTCGCTACCGTCACCACCGTGACGCTGGACGGCAGCCCGGTGACCTTGACCGACACCGCCGTGGTCGCGGGCGGCTACTCTCCGACGGGAACAGTCACCTTCACGCTCTACCAGGGGACAACCCTGGTGGACACGGAGACGGCCCCCATCAACGGCGACGGCGACTATGTCACGCCGACTGGCTACACGCTGCCGACGACCGGCGCGGTGACGGGGACGTACCAGTGGGATATCACGTACGGCGGGGACGCAAACAACAGCCAGGCCTCGGATGTCGACGACGCCACCGAGCAGGTGCTCGTGAGCCCGGCCAGCCCGGCGATCAGCACCACTCCCAACACGACCATTGTGACGCTGGGCGCCAGCCCGACGACCTTGACCGACACGGCGGTGCTCTCAAGCGGCTACGCTCCGACGGGGACGATCACCTTCACCCTCTACCAGGGGACGACCCTGGTGGACACGGAGACGGCCACGGTCAACGGCGACGGCAGCTACAGCACGCCGACCGGTTACACCCTGCCGACCACCGGCACGGCGACCGGGACGTACCAGTGGGACGCGACGTACAACGGTGACGCGAATAACAGTGGTGCCTCGGACATCAACGACACCACCGAACAGGCGGTTGTGAGCGCGGCCAGCCCGGCGATTAGCACCACGCCCAACACGACCATTGTGACGCTGGGCGCCAGCCCGACGACCTTGGCGGACACCGCGGTGCTCTCGGGCGGTTACTCGCCGACCGGGACGATCACCTTCACCCTCTACCAGGGGACGACCCTGGTCGACACGGAAACGGCCGCCGTCAACGGCGATGGCAGTTATAGCACGCCGACCGGTTACACCCTGCCGACCACCGGCACGGCGACCGGGACGTACCAGTGGGACGCCACCTACAACGGGGACACGAACAACAGCGGGGTCGCGGAGATCAACGCGGCCGGCGAGCAAGCGACCGTGAGCCCGGCCAGCCCGGCGATTAGCACCACGCCCAACACGACCATTGTGACGCTGGGCACCAGCCCGGCGACCTTGACCGACACGGCGGTGCTCTCGGGCGGTTACTCGCCGACCGGGACGATCACCTTCACGCTCTACCAGGGGACGACCCTGGTGGACACGGAGATGGCCACGGTCAACGGCAACGGCACCTATAGCACGCCGACCGGTTACACGCTGCCGACGATGGGCACGGCGACCGGGACGTACCAGTGGGACGCCACGTACAACGGTGACGCCAATAATGGCGGCGCCGCGGACATCAACGACACCACCGAACAGGCGGTTGTGAGCCCGGCCAGCCCGGCGATTGCCACGACTCCCAACACGACCAGCGTGACGCTGGGCGCCAGCCCGGCGACCTTGACCGACACCGCGGTGCTTTCAGGCGGCTACGCTCCGACGGGGACGATCACCTTCACGCTCTACCAGGGGACGACCCTGGTGGACACGGAGACGGCCACGGTCAACGGCGACGGCAGCTACAGCACGCCGACCGGTTACACCCTGCCGACCACGGGCACCGTGGCGGGGACGTATCAGTGGGACGCCACGTACAACGGGGACGCCAATAATGGCGGCGCCGCGGACATCAACGACGCCAGCGAACAGGTCGTTGTGAGCCCGGCCAGCCCGGCGATCAGCACGACGCCTAACGCGACCAGCGTGACGGTGGCCGCCACCCCGACGACCTTGACGGACACGGCGGTGCTCTCGGGCGGATACGCTCCGATCGGGACGATCACCTTCACGCTCTACCAGGGGACGACCCTGGTGGACACGGAGACGGCCACGGTCAACGGCGACGGCAGCTTTAGCACGCCGACCGGTTACACGCTGCCGACGACCGGCACCGTGGCGGGGACGTATCAGTGGGACGCGACGTACAGCGGGGACGCGAACAACAACGGGGTCGCGGAGATCAACGCCGCCGGCGAGCAGGTGGTGGTGCTGGCCCCGGACCTGACCATTACCAAGACGGGCGACGGCACGATCAACTCGACCGACACGGCGACGTTCACGATCACGGTGAGCAACACCGGGACGGGGACGGCCTACGGCGTCACCGTGAGCGATCCGCTGCCGGGCTCGGCGACCCTGACTTGGACCAGCAGCGCCGGCACGATCAGCGGCGGCACGTTGACCGACGCCATCGGCAACCTGGCGGCGGGCGGTACCGTGACGATCCACGTCAGCGCCGTGACCCCGGCGGGCTACAGCGGCACCCTGGCCGACACGGCCACCGCCACCGCCAGCAACAACAGCCCCGCGAGCGTCAGCGCCTCGGCCACGGACATCGTGCAGGCCCCGGACCTGACCATCACCAAGACGGGCAACGGGCCGATCACCTCGCCCGCCACGGCGACGTTCACGATCACGGTGAGCAACACGGGGGCGGGCGTGGCCTATGGGGTAAGCCTGAGCGATCCGTTGCCGGACTCGGCGACCCTGACTTGGACCACGAGCGTGGGCACGATCAGCAGCGGCACCTTGACCGACGCCATCGGCAACCTGGCTGCGGGCGCTACCGTGACGATCCAGGTCAGCGCGGCGACGGCCGGCTTCAGCGGCACGCTCAGCGACACGGCCACGGCCACCGCCGGCAACAACAGCCCCGCGAGCGTCAGCGCCTCGGCCACGATCGTGGTCCAGCCCTCCCCTTCCACCTGCAACCTTTCCATCACGAAAACCGACGGCGTGACCTCCGTGGCGGCGGGATCGGACATCACTTACACGATCACCGTGACCAACAACGGTCCAAACACGGTGACCGGCGCGACGGTCAGCGACCCGCTGCCGGCGGGCACCACCTTTGTCAGCGTCGGCGGCGGTGGGACTTACAACCCCACGACCGACACCGTCACTTACACCACGGGCACCCTGGCCGCCTCCGGCACTGCCAGTTTCACCGTGACCGTCGAAGTGAATCCTTCCTACAGCAGTGGTGTCTGCCAAACGTGCGATTTCACCACGCTCACCGGAGGCGCCAACAACTGCTCGTTGGCCCAGGAAGTCACCTGCAACGGCGTCCAGGCGGATGCGTTCTCTATCAACAACAGCTCCTACCTGACGAGCAACACCAACTTGTGTTCGTGGAACGCGACGAACAATCACGGGCTGGGGGCGGTGTCCAATAGCGGGGCTGGATCGGTGATCCGGCTGACCAAGGCCGCCGGCACGACCTGGACCTCGCTCTGGGTCTCGGCGCTGGATAGCTACGGTTGGGGTGGGACGGGCGGGGGCACATTGTACTGGTCCAATAGCCCGACCCCCAACCTGAGCACGCTCAGCGCCGACTGTTTCACTTTCAACTCCGCCACCTTCGGCAATAACGTCGAGGGCAACCTGTTGTCGGTGGCGCCCGCCAATTTCGATCCGACGGCAACCTACCTGTTCTTCTGTGCCGGGCAGAACCCCTTCGGCACGAACAACGGTTGCGGCAACAACAACGGTTGCGGCGACAACGGTTGCCGGATTTGGAAGGTGACCACCACCTGCGATCTGTTGACCAACACGGCCACGGTTACCCCGCCGGCCGGGTTCACCGACACGAATCCGGTCAAGTCGGCGTCGTGCACCAACACGGTGACCCCGCCGCAGTGCAACCTTTCGATCACGAAAAGCGACGGCGTGACCTCCGTGGCGGCGGGATCGGAAACGACTTACACGATCACCGTGACCAACAACGGTCCAAACACGGTGACCGGCGCGACGGTGAGCGACCCGCTGCCGGCCGGCACCACCTTGATCAGCGTCGGCGGCGGTGCCACCTACAACTCCACGACCAACACCGTCACGTACACCACGGGCACCTTGGCCGACTTGGGCACTGCCAGTTTCACCGTGACCCTCGAAGTGAATCCTTCCTACGGCAGCGGTGTCTGCCAAACGTGCGATTTCACCACCCTCACCGGAGGCGGCAACAACTGCTCGTTGGCCCAGAACGTCACGTGCAACGGCGTCCAGGCGAATGCCTTCGCGATCAACAGCGGCTCCTACCTGACGAGCAACACCAACTTGTGTTCGTGGAACCAGACCAACAATCACGGGCTGGGGGTGATCTCCAATAACGGGGGTAGTTCCCAGGTGATCCGCTTGACCAAGGCCGCCGGCACGACCTGGACCTCGCTCTGGGTCTCGGCGCTGGATAGCTGCGGTTGGGGTGGGACGGGAGGGGGCACGCTGTACTGGTCCAATAGCCCGACTCCCAACCTGAGCACGCTCGGCGCCGACTGCTTCACTTTCAACTCCGCCACCTTCGGCAACAACGTCGAGGGCAACCTGTTGTCGGTGGCGCCCGCCAATTTCGATCCGACGGCAACTTACCTGTTCTTTTGTGCCGGACAGAATCCATACGGCAACAACAACGGTTGGGGCAACAACAACGGTTGCGGCGACAATGGTTGCCGCATCTGGAAGGTGACCACCACCTGCGATCTGTTGACCAACACGGCCACCGTAACCCCGCCGGCCGGGT
Organism: Thermoguttaceae bacterium; assembly: GCA_052139835.1. Classification (GTDB taxonomy): domain Bacteria; phylum Planctomycetota; class Planctomycetia; order Pirellulales; family Thermoguttaceae; genus JBKQVT01. Next base: position 1,450 of record JBKQVT010000069.1, on the reverse strand, counting down.
TCATCGACACCAATCTGGCCAACAACTCGGCGTCGGATACCGACACGGTCACGATCACACCGCCCGGTCCCGCCCTCGGGCACGGCGCCTCCGCCACAACTACCTTCTGGGACAGCAAGAGCGGTCAGGCCCTGATCAAGAGTTTCAACGGCAGCGCGAGTTCCACGGCCCTGGGGAACTGGCTGTCCGGCAATTTTCCCAACCTCTTCGGCAGTTTCGCCGGATTGACCAACACCCAGATCGCCGCCCGCTTCGTGACTGCCTTCGGCAACACCGGCACGGTGCAGGGCAACACCTACGCGCAGACGTTCGCCATCGCCCTGTCGGTCTACGCCACCACGTCTTCGCTCGGTGGCGCCCAGGGGTCCAGTTACGGTTTCACGGTCAGTTCCGGCGGCACCGGCGCCTTGAGCTACAATGTCGGCGGCAACGGCGCCGCCTTCGCCGTGTCCAACAACACCCCGCTCAATGTCGCCACGATCTTGCAGGTCCTCAACAACAACTACAATCCGACGACCGGCCTGTTCTACGGCGGCAGCCAGTCCCTCACCACCGCCGCCAGCAACGTCGCCATCGGCGTCAACCAGGGCGGCAACATCAATGCCACCTTGAGCGACCTGGGAACGGCCTTCGGCCCCGCGGACATCCGTACGGCCTACGGCATCAACAACCTCTCCCTCGACGGCAGCGGCCAGACCATTGCCATTGTCGATGCCTACGATGACCCGGACATCCTCCAAAGCGTGGACTCCTTTGATAATCAGTTCGGAACTACCTCCTCCGGCCCGACCTTGTACCAGCAGTACGGCCCGGCATCGTCGTTCCTGACCGTGCTCAATCAGAATGGCCTGGCAGGGGCGCCGCCGAGCACCGACCCGAATGGAGGCTGGGAAATCGAGACGGCGCTGGACGTGGAATGGACGCACGCCATGGCCCCAGGAGCGAACATCGTGCTCGTGGAAGCCAACAGCCAGTCGCTATCCGACTTGATGTCCAGCGTGGCCATCGCCGCCAATCAACCGGGCGTGTCGGTGGTGTCGATGAGCTGGGGCTTCGCCGAGGGCCTGTCCGTGTTGGCGCAAGACGAAGCCCAGTACGACAGTTATATGACCACCCCGGCCGGCCACCAGGGCGTGACCTTCGTGGCCAGCACCGGCGACTATGGAACGGCCGATCCCGAATACCCGGCCTTTTCGCCCAACGTGGTGGCGGTCGGCGGCAGCAGCCTTTATCTCAACGCGGATAATTCCTATAACAACGAAACAGGCTGGGGCTATTTCTCCAACTCCGCGGGCGCGTTGATCGGCAGCGGCGGCGGCACCAGCATGTACGAACCGGAGCCGACGTACCAACAGGGCGTCCAGTCCACGGGCTCCCGCAGCACTCCCGACGTATCCTTTGTTGCCGACCCGGGCACCGGAGCGTGGATCGCCGACCCGTACAACCTTCC
>JBKQVT010000068.1:0-31248 GCA_052139835.1 Thermoguttaceae bacterium | reverse complement strand
CCGGCAAAGCAGTTCGAGAAAGTCCAACATCTTCTGAACAACCGCCCCCGAAAACGTCTCGGCTATCGAACGCCCCTCGAAATCCTCAGTTCCCGACTTCGTTGCGATTGAGACTTGACATCACCGTATATCACGCGATGCGCAAACGGCGTCTCCGTCGCCGACGTCGCCCGCCAGGCGCTGGCCTCCGCCACGGGCTTCCGTTTCCAAAACGCCAAGGCGTTCGACACCTGGTGGCAGGGGAACAAGGATTACCGCCATCGCCTCTGGTATTGGGCAGTGCGATGGGCGACGTTGCCGATGGCGGCGTCTCCCCCGCGCACGGCCGGCGGCCCGCAGGTGCCGGTGTTAGTCTTCCAGGCCAGGGTTTCCGTGGAGGTGGACCTCCCGGCCTTGGTCGCGGCGCTCGGGCCCGACGAGGCCCTGAAGACCTTGCTGCTGGCCGCCAACCCCGGCGCGGTCGCGGCCCAGGCGGGTGCGAACTATACGGGCAACTACGATCCCAACCCGCACAGGAAAATCCCTGCGGACGCTCCCGTATGGCTCGCGACCAATGGGCCGATCATCGAGCCGGAAGCGGTCGCGCGATTCGTCCGGGAACAGGGGCTCAAGCCGCGCCTGTTGGAAATCCTGCGGCAGGACCAGCCCTGGCCGGAGGTCGTGGCCGAGAGTTCCAAGCTCGATCTCCTTCACCGCGTGATCGAGGTGCTGAAGATCCTGGCCACGCCAGCCGATGCTGCCGCCCTTGGGCAGGCCCTGCTGCTGCGGTTTCGACGAGACTCGACTAACCCGGTTTTGGCGGCGGAGTTGATTCGCACCACGGGCCTGAAACACTGGGACCTCATCGCGCCGGCAGTGCGGGATATCCGGGTGCGGTCGGGAATCTTGACGCCCCTGGGCCAGTTGCGGACGCCTCAAGCGGCCCGGGTTTTGGGAGGGCTCTTGGCGAGCGAGGATTTCACGCCGAACCTCAACAGATGGGGATATGAAACCGACCCCGCCCGGCAGGACCTGTTTGCCGGGTACGTCCAGGCGGCCGCCCTGCTCAACGGCAACCGGCCCGTCATCAGCGAAGACCTGTTCAACCGGGCACGGTGGCGGGCGTGGAAAATCAGTGCCACCAACCAGGAAGCAATGCGAGAAGAAGAGCATCACAACCAGGGAGTGCCCGCCGCCCGCGCCGAGGCCGTCGGCAACTTGAAGGAGTTCTTCGACCGCGCGGGACGCTAAACGGCTTCCGCGCCCCCGGCGTGACATCGCCCGGCCGCCGGGGTAAGATGAGGGGTATGAAGTCGCGGGTTATTTTGTCGGCATGGTGTCTTGTCGCGCTCCTGGCGGCTTCGCCGGCGGCGGGTTATGACTACGGGCTTTGCTTCGGCAACGGCGGCCGGATCAGGCCGCCGCCGCTGGTGACGCCCACCGGGCTCCAGCAGCTCACCGTCGAACTCCGCTTCAAGGCCCTGGCGCTGCCGCCGTGGGAGTTGCCGCTGCTGTCGCAAACGGCCGACGACGAGACGGCGGTCGACAAGGGCCTCTTCCACATGGACCTGACCTCGCGGGGCCAAGTCGCCTTCAGCCTCCGCGGCACGAAGGGGCTGCCCGAGACCGTCACCAGCAAGACCGCCTGCGTCGTCGAGCGCTGGCATCATGCCGCCGCCACGTGGGACGGGGCCGAGTTGAAGCTGTATGTGGACGGCAAGGCGGCGGGCGGGCGGAAGCTGGCCGACTTCACGCTGCCGGCCAGCGCGAGCATCCCGCTGGTCATCGGGCCGGCGGCGGCCAAACGCGGCCGCGTGCAAGCGGATTTCCACGGCTTCCTCGGCGAGGTGGCCGTCTGGTCCACCGCCCGCGGCGCCGACGCCGTCGCACAGGACGCGGCGCGGTCGCCGGCCGGCAACGAGGCGGGCCTGGCGGCATATTATTGCTTCCGCGAGGCGGGGCCGGTCGTGGCGGTGCGGGACAAGGTCTCCGGCGGCGACGGGAAGATTCCCCCGGCGATGGCCACCACGGGCTGGTGCCGCACGCCGATGTGGGATGACCCCCAGCCCGGCCGCGCCTATTTGCACCTGTTCGCCTACAACATCTCTGCGCCGCCGACGAAGTCGGCGCGGCGAGCGGCGGTCCGCAGCCGCCCCGCAGCCGCGGCCAAGAGCGCGTCTGCGGCGCCGAAGGGCCGCGAGGAAATGGCCGAGGAGTCGCCGCCCTTGAAGGGCCCGATGCGGCAGATCCTCGTCTGCAACGCCAAGACCCAGCAGATCGGCATCCTCTGGCAGGCCAACCCCTCGGGAGCGATCTACATCACCTGGGTCGACGCCGAGCTGACCAGTCACGAGACGATCAAGCTGAAGAGCATGCCCGACGGCGTCCTGGCGGCGGGAACGGCGGACCCGGCGGGCAACGTCTATTACTTCGAGGTCCAGCGGGGCCCGACCGATCCCCCGCCCAAGGTCCCCTTGCGGGCAATGATTTACGCGGCCGCCCCCGACGGCCAGGCCCTGGGCGAGCGGAAGTTCGACACCACGACCGCCAAGGGCGGCTTCAACATCCGCAGCTACGAGGGCGCCGGCTCGGTCGGCAGCATGGTCTATCAGAACGGCATGCTGGGCGTGATCCTGCCGCGGATCATCGACAGCGGCCACCAGGTGGCGTCCGTCTATGTGTTCTCCGCCCGCGATCCCTCGACGTTCAAAGACCTGGGCACGGCCAGCAGCCACTCCTTCGGCAACTACGTCGTGCCCGAGTCCCGCGGCGGCTTCCTGGGCGTCGACTTGGGCGACAATTATCCCCGCGGCGTGCACCTCCACCGCTTCGGTCCCACGGGCATGGCCTCGCACATCGTCTTCACCTACAAGACCGTCCACCTCCCCTTCCCGCGCAAGGAGGGCTCGGCGGTATATAAGGAGATCAGCACCTCCGGCAAGACGTACTACACGTGGTCCAACGACAATGGCGTCTATACCGAGTTGGGCGGCGTGGTGGAAGGCCAGGCGAGCTACTCGGTGATCTTCGCCACGGATCGCAGCCCGGACGGGCGCGTGCTGGACAACCGCCGTGCGGTGGAGGGGCACAACGACGAGCCCCGCGACCTGGCCATGCTCCGCATCATCAAGGAATTCGACAAGGTCCGCGGCGGTACGGAAGTGAGCGACCTCCTCATCGCCGGCGGCCTGCCCAGGGGCTCGCAGAGCGAGAGCGGCGGCTTTTACGACTTCGGCGGCCAGCGGGTCCCGCAGCGCGTCACCGGCGTGATCTGGCTGACGAGTTTCAAGCCGGGCGGCGGCGCCCACGCGCCGCAGCCGTTGCGACTGCGCGACGGCTCGATCCTCATCCTCTGGGAGAAGACCGGGCCGCACGGCATCGCGGTCTGTGGGACCCGGATCGCCGAGAGCGGCGATGTGCTCGGCCAGTCGGTCTGCCCGATGCTGGACTGGCACTTCAATCGCGGCGACCGCGCCATCGAGCTGGGCGACCGCATCTTCCTGCTGGCCACGGACAAGCCCAGCGGCGAGACGCGTCTTTTTTTCGTCTACGACGTGCCCCCGGTGGCCGTCCGCCCCGGCAAGCCGCTGCCCGGCCCGCCGCGCCGGGGGCGCTAAAGGTATCCCGCACACGCCGTGTGCGGAGAAACGGCACACGGCGTGTGCCGGATACGATTCTTGCACCCGGCGAAAAAAACACGGCGCCCGGGAACTTTTCCGGCGCCGGGGGCGTCCAAGGCTCGTGGGACGACAGCGGCGAAGCTGAGGAGGCCCCCACGTCGGGGTGCTATCGTCCAAGTATCCCCCACCAATCCAAGGAGCCCGTACCATGTTGACTACCGTCAGGTCGAGTGTTCGAGTGTTGATCGCTGTCCTTCTTGCGGTTGCCGCAAGGCCATCGCTCTCCGCCGACCCGCCCGCCAACGAGGCGGTGGGCCGGGTGACCCACGTGACGCTTTACCGCGGCCAGGCCATGGTCAGCCGCACGATTCCGCTGGAAGGGCCCCCGGGCGCCCAGGAACTGGTCGTCAAAGACTTGCCGGAACAGGTCGTCGCCGGCAGCCTCTTCGCCGAGGGGGGCGAAGCGATCGAGGTTCGGGCGGTCCGCTTCCGCACCCGCGCCGTGGGCCAGGAGCCGCGGGAAGAGGTCCGCAAGCTCGACCTGGCCATCGAAGCGGTCAACGAAAAGCTGGCCGCCGAGCACAAGACGCAGGAAGTGCTCGCGCAACGCGGCGCCTACCTCGACCAGATGGAGGGCTTCGTGGTCCCCACCGCGAAAACCGACCTCGCCCGCGGCTTCCTCGACGCCGCCGCCTTGCAGAAAATCACCTTGTTCTCCTTCGAGCAGCGTGAGACGATCGCCGAGAAACTGTTGGCCGCCCAAAAACAGGTGAAGCGGCTCAACGAGGAGGTGGCCTTGCTCCAGCGCAAGCGCGAGGAATTGACCAAGGGCGCGGCGCACACCGTGCGCGAGGCGGTGTTGTTCCTGGAGAAGCGCGGCGAGGGGAAGGACTCGGTGCGGTTGAACTACCTAGTGGGCAGTTGCGGCTGGTCGCCCACCTATGCGATTCGGGCCGGCAAGGACGGCAAGGAAGTCAGCATCGAGTGCAGTGCCCTGATCCAGCAACTGACCGGCGAGGATTGGACGGGCGTGACGCTGACGCTGTCCACCGCTTCGCCCGCCCTCAGCGCGGCCGGCCTGGGGCTGGCCCCGTTCCCGATCACGCTCAGCCGGGACTACGGCCGCAGGGTCAGCACCGGCGAACTGGCCACGCTGATGGAGACGCTCCACGCCCGGAAGGGGGCGGCCGTGGCCGAAAACCGCAATGCCCTCAGCCTCAGCGAGAATATCGCCTCCGGCTGGATGGCCAATACCGCGGCCAACGACCTGCAATCGCTGGAACTGGCCAGCGGCGAGGACGTGCTCAATACCATCCAAACGCGCGAGGGCCAGACGAGCGAAGGGCCGAGCCTGAGCTACCAACTCTCCGCGCCGGTGAGCCTGGCCAGCCGCTCCGACCAGCAGATGGTCCGCATCCTTCAGACCGCCTTCAAGAGCCGCTTCTATTACGTCGCCACCCCGGTGCTGACCGGCTACGTCTATCGGGAAGCGGAGTTGACCAACACCAGCCAGGAAGACCTCCTGGCCGGCCCGATCATGGTCTATCTCGACGGCCGCTTCGTCGGCCACAGCGAGATTCCCACCGTCGCCCGCGGCCAGACGTTCGTGGTCGGCTTCGGGGCCGATCCGCAATTGCGGGCGCGGCGCGAACTGGCCGGCCGCACCGAAAACATCCAGGGCGGCAACCGCGAGCTGAGCTTCAAGTACCGCCTGGTGCTGGAAAACTTCAAGGACCAGCCCGCCGTGGTCCGCCTCTTCGACCGCCTGCCCTACAGCGACCGGCCCAACGACGTCCGCATCAAGCTGGCCGATCTGAAAGACCCGCTCAGCAAGGACGAACTCTACGTGCGGACCGAGCGCCCCAAGGGCATCCTCCGCTGGGAGATCGAGACCCCGGCCAGCGCCACGGGCGAGAAGGTGCGGATCGTGGAATACGCCTTCACGCTCGACTTCGATCGCAATTTCGCCCTGCGTATCCCCGGCGCCGGCGGTCAGGCTGCCCCCGCGCCCGCCCAGGAGAAGGCGCAACAGGAGTTCGAGATCCAGCAGCGGGCACGGCTGACCAAGTAGCAAAAACGAGAAGGATGAAGGATCAAGGATAAAGGATGAAGACAGTCGGGTGGACTTGCTTTATCCGGCGGTGGGAGTATCTTGGGAGTGTCGCGCGAGTCGGCCGCCGCGGCCGCGCCCCCGCACCGGATCAACGCCCCATTGATACACTTGCCCATGGCCTCCCCAGAACTGCCCAACCCGGAACTTCCCAATAGAAACAGCAGGGCCTATCTGCCCTTGCTGGCGACCGTGCTGCTGATTGCGGGCATGCTGAGTTGGGGGCTCATGCCGCTGGGCGATCCGGACTCGAAAATCCTCTGCTTCTTCTACGTCCTCGCGCTGGTTCTCGGCGCGTGGTTCCTCGGCCGCGCCATGGGACGGCGGGCGATTTGGCGGTTGTCGCCTGCCGCGGCCGATTTGGCGGTGCGACGCTGGCAGTTCACCATTCGCGAAATGCTCCTGGGTTCCGTGGCGTTTGCCCTGCTGTTGGGCTTGATCACGAGTTCACGCCCCATGTCGACGACCCCGTTCTTCAAATTTCATGCCTCGAATCCGGACTGGGGAGAGCACGTCATCAAGTCGGTCTGCGGCAAGATGGGATTCCCGATGGCCGACTCCCGTTCCGGTGGCGGGGAGCAGGGGGGGCGGCCGACGGAAGCCTGGCTGTATCGCCTCAATTACGTGGATTCGGCCCCGGCCAAGTGCGCGCCGCAGGTGGTTGCGGAAGCGGCCATGGAGATCGAGGCGCTCCTGAAGCAGCACGGCTGCCGCACGGCGGGTGGCTGGCGGGAAGCTGCCGCCGCGGATTTCCACGTCGATTACGACTTCGAGCGGACCCAGGGAGACGTTGAGGCCTACGCGGTCGTTCGGTCGGGGAATAGGTGGGGGCTGCAGATCGTGATCCACGAATGGCCGCAGTAGCCGCCTGCCGGCTCCTCCTTGATCCCTTCTCCTTCATCCTTGGCTTGTCTCCGTGTTCTCTGTGGCTCCGTGGTGAGTTTTGCGTAGTGAAGTAGGGCGGCCTCCTTCACGCGTTCCCCCTTCGCCGCGGCCAGCGGGGCGGGACCAGCAGCAAGGCCGCGATCACCAGCAGGGCGAACCCGCAGTAGCACACCGTGTAGACCCATTCCGGCGCGGTGAAGAACATGAGGCGATGGGCCCAGCGGCCGACGAATGTGCCGGAGTCGACCGACTGGCCGGCCGCGGCGCGGAGCTGCGCCTCCCAGGTCGTCAAGGGACAGATCACGCCGGCCAACGATTCGGCCGCCACCACCGCGATCAGCAGCAAATGGACGGCGCGAAACCAGAAGTTCCCCACGAAACGCCAGCGGAAGAGCCAGCCCAACAGGATCGCCGCCATCCCCAGCACGACGAAGGCGACGTAGGCGAAGTGGAGGACCACGACCGCGTCGGCCAGCAGGCGATAAAGGTTCATGGGCGGCTACGGCAGCAAGACCAACTCGACATCATAACCGTTCACAGGGTGCCACTGCTGGCTTGTCCAGCAGTGCGGCGGGCTGTCGAAGGTCAGCACTGCTGGACAAGCCAGCAGTGGCACCCTTGCCCCTCTCCCGGAGAGAGAGGGGAGAGGTTGACGCTAGGGCAGGCTCGTCTTGGCGGCAGGCTTGGCCGCCGTCTCGGGCTTCGCCGCCGCGGCCGGCGGCAGACGATGCACGATGATTTCCTTCATGTCCGGTTGCCGCTGGCCGTTGAGCGTCCGCTCCTGCGACTTCAACGAGGCGGTGTTGTCGTCCAGCCGCGACAGGACGTGGACCGCCGACACTTCGCTGCCGTCGGGGAGGACGCCCGTGTGCTCGACGATCCAGCGGCTGCCGTCTCGTTTCCAGGTGCTCTCGCCATAGCCGCCGTTGGAATCGAAGTTCCACGCTCGGATGCAGTGACTGCGGGGGTCCCAGCCGATCACTTCCGTGCCGGTGGCGGCGCGGTGCTGTTTTCCTGCGACGCTGTACTTGCGGATGAGAAAGTTCTTGTTGGTCGTCCAATCGCAGGTGCTATGGAAATTGGCCCCCTCGCCGGCGGCCGGGTCGTCGGTCCACTGGCCGACCAGCCACTCCAGGGCCTTCAAGTAGCGGTAGTTGGAAGGATCGTAGACGAGGGTGTCGCGGGCGGTCTCGACCAGCCAGCGGCCGTCGCGAAGCACCAGCACCAGCGTGGACTGCGGCTCGGCTGGCCCCGCGGGCATCGGCGGGCTCACCTCAGCGACCGCATCGACCACCGCCGCGCCCGTGCCCACCAGGTGGATGGAGACGATCGATAGTTTGAGCTTCAGGTTCTTGTTGGTGGCGAGGAACTCGGCGAAGCGTTTTTCGATCTGGTCGCGGCCCTCGGTGCGTTGGCCGTCGAAGCCGACCAGGTCGCCGCCGGGGGTCCAGCAAGCGGCCAGGGCCTTGGCGTCGCCGCGGTTGAAGGCCGCCTCGATCGCCGAGACGAGCTTTTCGATGGCGGGGGCGGGCTTCTCGACGGCCGGGCGCGGCGGATCGCCGCCCTGGTCCTTGCCCGCCGCCAGCAGGGGACTGATCGTCGCCAGCAGGACGGCCGCGGTCGCCACGAATGCCGATCGTTTCATGGGAGGGTGCTCCGGAGGGTTTGCACGCGTGTTTTCTAATAGTATAGCTTGCCTGGGAGCAAAGGCATCGCCATGCTGGGTGGGGCGATGGGCGAAATCAGGCCGGGCCGCTGCGGGGCGGCCGGTTTCTTGCCCTGCCCGCTTCCGCAACGTAGAATTACCGGAAGAATTGCCCTCAGCCCGTCTGTTGGGGTGGAGGGCGGAAACTGTTGCGCCGAGGTCACTCGCATGAAAAACTCGCTCCCGCGACGAGTCGTCTTTCTCTTGGGGCTGGCCGTCCTGTTGGTATGGGCCCAGCCCGCGGCCGCCCAAATTGGGCCCTATCCCGGCTATTACGGCGGCTGGGGCGGCTATCCCGACACCAGCTCCACCTACAACACCACGATGTCGACGGTCTCCCAGCAAAGGATCGCCGGGGAAAATCAGGCTGCCGCCCAGCGGGCGGCCGTGCAGAGCGGCATTCGCAGCACCCTCTCCAACCAGGCCACCGCCTGGACCCAGGCCAGCGTGAATCGGCAGCAGGAGACGCAAGACTGGTGGTGGCAGACCCAGCAGCAGCAACTCGCCCAGCGCCAGGCGCAGCGGACGCAGCCAACCTATCAAGCGCCGCCGGCGGCCGCCCCCGCCTTCGAGCCCTCGACCTCGACGCCCGCCATGGTCGCCGAGCCCGCGCGGGCCAGCGACATTATCCAATGGCTGCCCATCCTCTACGATCACCGCTTCGACGCCCTGCGGGCCGAGGTGGAAGCCCCCTACCTCCGCAACGGCGGCAAGACGCTCAGCCAGCCCACCACCGCCGACTACCGCAACATGATCAAGGCCTTCGAGCAGATGAAGGTCGTGCTCAAGTCGATGGACGCGGAGATCAGCGCACGCCAGTACCTGGACACCTGCCAGGACCTCGACGGGCTCATCAAGCAGGCCAGCGACCGGGCCGAGCGCCTGGAAGCGGCCCAGCCGAAGAAATAGCTAATTGGACTTGTCCCCTCGTCACGGCGCCTTGACGGTCTTCAACGCCTTGAGCATCGGCTGACGCTGCTGGACCGCCGTGTCGCCTTCGCCGTGGACGCAGGCGACCGCCACCGTCTTTCCCACCATGAAGACGACGACATCGACCGTGCCCGGGTCTTGATCGTCGGCCTCGGTCCCCTTGCCCATCAGGTGCTTCCCTTCGGCCTCGGCGACGGTGATTGTCTCGGTCTTGGTCGGCTTGAAATTCAAGACCTCGCCCTTGATCAAGTCGTCCAAACCGGCGATGGCCTCGGCGACCGTCTTGGCCTTGGGCACGATCCAGAGGTCCAAGACCATGTCCTTCGTGTCAAGGACCGTCTTGTCGTTTTCCGTCGTGACCTTGGCGCTTTGCGGAACGCTGATCTTCATCACGGCGGCGCCTTGACTGGAGATGGTCACTGTCTTCATGTCCTCGGCCGAGGCAGCCGCGGCACAAAGCAGCACGACGACACTGCATAGCCCTGTCTTCATGATATGGTTCTCCCCACGTGGTTGATGCGGGCCACCACGGCTCGCTGACTCGAAAAAGGTTGCAAATGTCCGCGCTTCCGCAAGAGAAGCTAATTGGCCTTATCCCCTTTTTTCCGTCCGCCGTGCTCGCGGAGCAGGGCGAGCACTTCGGGGTCGTCCCCGTAGCCGGCCCAATCCAACGGGGTTTCCCCTTTGTCGTCCTTCGCGTTTGTGTCGGCGCCGTGCTCCAAGAGCAGCCGAACCAATTCGACGTTTCCCACGTTCGCAGCCTCGTGCAAGGGGGTGACGCCTTTCCCGGCCGTCGCGTTGACGCTGGCGCCGTGCTTGATCAGCATCTCGGCAATCTCCAAGCGGCCCCAGAAGGCCGCGCTGAACAACGCCGTTTCCTTAGTGTACCCGCGATACCGATCCGCGCTGCGAACGTCCGGATCACAGCCCTTGTCCAACAGCAGCCGGACGATTTCCCGGCGGTCCAGCGTCGTCGCCTGGTGAAGGGCGGGCAGGCCGGCCGGGTCTCTGTTTTCTCCCGCCTTGGGATCGGCCTGAAGAAGGACGCTCACGCGATGCACGTCGTCACAGGCGATCGCGGAGAACAGATCGAGTTTCGCCCCGGCCTTCTCCAATACGCGGATCACGGCCTGGCGCCGTGCGTTGGCCTCGTCTTCTCCGGGCCGGATCCCCGCCGCCGCGGCCATCATCGGCGTCGAACCATCCTTGCTGCGGACCGTCAGATCGGCCTTATTTCGCAGCAGCCACTCGACCGTCGGAACGTCGCCACAAGCGCAGGCAGTGTGCAAAATGGTCTCGCCGCGACTGTTGCGCACGTTGACGTCGAGGCCCCGCGACACCAGCAGCTTGACGGACTCGATGTTCCCCCGGCAAGCGGCCTCGTGGATGAGCGTGGATCCTCGCGGTCCGTGCCCGTTGCCGTGGTATTCCACGACGACTTTGGGATTCGCCCCGGCGTCGAACAGCAACTTGAGCACGTCCGGATGGTCAATGGCGGAATACGAGATGGTCAGGCCGCCCCGCGACTGGGCGTCCTCGGGATCGTCCCCATGCGCAAGCAAGAGCTTCACGATCGCCGCGTCTCCCTGGGCCGCGGCGATCCGCAGCACGCTCTTGTCGGGCGCCTGTCGCTCATCTGCCAGCAGCTTCCGGACCCTCTCCACGTCGCCCAGATAGCAGGCCGAGCGGATGTCGTACACCGCCCCGGCATCCAACAGCATTTTCATGACGGTCCGCAATTGACGGCGCATGGGGTCAAAACCGCGGGTGTCTCCGGGATAGCGATGGTGGGCGGCGGCCTCTTCGAGTTCTGCAAGATAGGCATAACGCTCGGCGGCCTTTCTGAGTGCCGTCGATTCGAAGGCGTCCAGGGCATTTACGTCGGCCTTGTGCTCCAGGAGGAGCTTGATCATCTCCGGATCCTTGGCGAGCAACAACGGGGTGAAGTTGTTGTAACACCGCGCGTTGACGTCCGCCCCCTGGTCGAGCAGCCAGCGGGCGACCTCCATAAAATTGAAGCGGGCCGCCAGGTGCAGGGGGGTCCGCTGCATGTCGTCGGTCTTGTCGATCCACGTCGGATCGGCCCGCATGATCCGCAGCGCCTGTTTTGGACACTGTTCCCAGAGGTACTCGTGCGGCGTGCGAAGCTTCGGATCGACCAGCAGCGCCTTGACCGGCTCGCTGGCGATGCGGCCGGTCCAGACGCCGCGCCCCTTGGCGGCGTCGGTGGCCTTGATCTCGAAGAGGGCCGTCAGTGTGATCGGATTGCCCGTGTTCGGCTCCGGCACGCCCACCCATTTTCGCTCGCCATTAAAGAACTCGGATAGCTCAATGTCCCACGCCGCCGATCCGCCGGGCGGAACGGACATTATTTTCGTGGGCGTGCTCTTCCAGTCCCAGTCCGTTGATCGCGGGCACATAGCCGATGGCAGGCCCTTGCCCTCCTGGACCTGGAAAGACAGCGTTGCGTATCCTGGTTCGCAATGCCTGCTCCACACCCGGATCGGCTCCTTCGAGCGATTCGTGAAGACGACCTGAAACTTGCCGCCGTGGTCAATGAGCAAAGTGCCCGATTTATCCTTGGCGGCCACGATTGCCAGCGAAAGACCGCCTGGCTCGTCGTTTGCGAAGCCGTTGGCGGCCGTGAGGACGACGAATGCCGCAACCGGCCAGAGCGTCAAGGGAAAGTTCTTCATCTGCCTTGCTCCAAACTCAAGGTCCGAAAGCGAAAGGAAGAGACCCGGGGCCGAAACGTTGCTACGTTCCCGTCGCGACTCCTTGTCACTCCGGCCTCTCCCATCTCCTCCGCGACCACTCCGCCGGCCAGCGCCCCATCTTGGCGGCTTCCACGAGCTGCCCGACGGTAATCGGGATGAGGCACGATTCGTCCCTCCCAGACTTGAAAAACCTACTGAACGCAGACATCGGCAACAACAGCAGTTCCAAGCACCCGTATCCTTCCGGGGCGAAATGGCTTTCGTAACGGAACTGCGACATGTCCACGTGCAATCGGCGGGCGAATTCCCCGAGAAACTCGACGGCATCATCTCCCCACAAGGCGTGATCCACGTACAACGTGGTATCCACCCCCGCCTGCTCGCGCGGACCGACGTAGTCGCGCAATATCTCGACGACCTCGACCAAAACGGCGTCAGGCGTGCGATCGTTGGCTATCGGCTGCGGTTGGCTCATGCGCGCGGAAAAATTGTCTCTTTGCCAAACTTCGTGATTGGTCCCTTTGCAGTTCCCGTGCTCGGGGAGCGGGGCTTGTTCCCCCGCGACGCAGTCGCAGGGCTTTTCCCAGCCCCTAGCCCCCAGCCCCCAGTCCCTTCCCCGGCCCCAACAATTCGGTCACCATCGGCTCGTCCAGCGTCTCCTCCTTCTCCAGCGTGTGGGCCAAAAGGTCGAGCTTGTCGCGATTGGCGCCGAGCAACTCCAGCGCGCGGTCCGAGGCGGCGCGAAGGATGCGGATCACCTCCTCGTCGATCACCTGCGCGGTGTGCTCGCTGAACTGCCGCGGGGCGGCAATCGAAATCTCCTTGCCCAGGAAGGGATGCTCCTCGCTGTCGCGGAAGGCGACCGGCCCGAGCCGCTCGCTCATGCCCCAATGGGTAACCATGCGGCGGGCGATCAATGTGGCCTTGTTCAGGTCGTCTTCGGCCCCGGCGCTGAACTCGTCGAAGACGAGTTTTTCCGCGGCCCGGCCCCCCAGCAGGAACAACAGCCGCGTCTGCAATTCCCCTTCGCTGATGTTGAAGCGGTCTTCCTCCGGCAGCAGTTGCGTGGCCCCCAGGGCGCGGCCGCGGGGAATGATCGAGACCTTGTGGAGGTGGTCGATGCCCGGCACCAGCCAGGCCAGCAGGGCATGGCCCGACTCGTGATAGGCCGTCATCGACTTCTCCTTGCCGGTGAGCACTTCGTCGCGTTTCACGCCCATGAGGACCTTGTCGCGGGCGTACTCGAAATCGGCCATCTCGACCTGCTCTTTGTCGTGGCGGCTGGCCCACAAGGCGGCCTCGTTGACCAGGTTGCGGATGTCGGCGCCGGTGAGTCCGACGGTGCCGGCGGCCAGCCGCTCCAGGTCGACGTCGGCGCCCAGCGGCACGTCGCGGCTGTGGACCTTGAAGATGGCCAGCCGGCCCGCGTAGCTGGGCCGATCGACGACGATGTGGCGATCGAAGCGCCCCGGCCGCAGCAGGGCGGGGTCGAGCATGTCGGGGCGGTTGGTGGCCGCCATGATGATCACCGATTCGGTCTGGGTGAAGCCGTCCATCTCGCTGAGGATCTGGTTGAGCGTCTGCTCGCGTTCCTCCTGGCTGCCGCCCAGGCCGGTGCCGCGATGGCGGCCCACGGCGTCGATCTCGTCGATGAAGAGCATGGCGGGGGCGTGTTTCTTGGCGGTCTCGAAGAGGTCGCGGACCCGCCCCGCCCCCACGCCCACGAACATCTGCATGAACTCCGAGCCGCTGACGGAATAGAAGGGCACGCCGGCCTCGCCGGCCACGGCGCGGGCCAGCAGCGTCTTGCCGGCCCCCGGCGGTCCCATCAACAGCACCCCCCTGGGCACGCGGCCCCCAAGGCGCTGGAATTTCTCCGGGTTCTTGAGAAACTCGACGATCTCTTGGAGCTCCCGCTTCACGCCCTCCAGGCCGGCCACGTCGTCGAAGGTGACCGGGCGGTCGCCCATCTCATAGCGTTTGGCCGTGCTCTTGCTGAAGCCGCCCATCAGGCCGCCGAACATCGAATCCCGCGAACGTCGCAGCAGAAACCACAGCCCGGCGAACAGCGCCACCGTCATCAGCAACGAGAACGTCAGCAGCGTCCGCGTGCCGTCGCTGGCCGGGACCACCGTGTAGTTGTCGCCCACTTTCTCCAGCAAGAGGTCGTCGAGGTGGCGGTCGGCCAGGGCCCCCGCCGGCAGCGAGGTGACGAATTTCCTCTCCAGCATCACGTCGTGGCCGTTGCGGTCCTTCTTGCCGCTGGGATCGGGCGGCGGCGTGACGAATTCGCCCGCCACGGCGGTGCCCTGCACCTCCACCTTGGCGATGTTCGGCGGCGACTTGTCCAGTTGCTTGCGGAACATGCCGTAGCTGATTTCCGACACCCCGCCGAGCTGGTGATTGCATACCAGAAACATCAGCACCAGGGCCAGCACGCCCAGCAGCCACAGCGTCGACGACGAGCGCGCCAGCGGCCGCGCGGCGGGTTTCTCGGGCGGCGTGTTCTTCAGCGGTGGTGTGGGCATCGCCCTGCTATTCTACTCGATATCTTCCCCCGCGCGCAGGTGGGGACCCCGGCATTTCAAGAAGATCTCGACCTGCTGGTAGCTGGTGCCGGGCGGCAACTGGGCCAGTAGCGGGCGGATCTGCCGCGGCCGCTCCTCCCCCACCACGGCCGATACCGCCGCCAATAGCTCCGGCGGCAAGCACCAGCGGGCCTCGACCCTCCAGCCCTCCTCGACCGCCCGCAGGGCATGATCCAACACCGCCTGGGGCGAGAGTCCGCGGGCGGCCGCGCACTCCTCGACCGTAAAGCCGGTCGAGAGCAGCCGCCAGGTCCAGTAATGCGGCGGCCGGCTCGCGGCGGCCGGCGGGGCACTGCTGGACGAGCCAGCAGTGGCACCCGGCGGGGAGCTGCGGCGGGTGCCACGGTTGGCTTGCCCAACCGTGTTTTCGGCACTGCTGGACAAGCCAGCAGTGGCACCCTTCGCCGAGCCCGGCCGCGGCGCCCGCAGCTTCAGCAGCAGGTAGGCCGGCAGCGACAGCCGGGCGTCCACCGCCTGACGCCCCGCCATCACTTCCGTGCCCAACTCGGTCAGTCGCACCACGGGCCGAAACCGGTCCAAGTCCACCTGCTCCAGGTAGCCGGCGGCAACCAGGGCCTCGACGAGCGTGACGACCTCCGGCTGCGTCAAGTGCGACAGCAGTCCGAAGGTGCTGAGCTGGTTCAATCGCAGCTTGGCCACCTTGGCCGAGGCCGAGCCGCAGAGCATCTGGGCGATGAGGTTCTTGCCGCAAGGGAAGCGGGCCTCAGTCCGGGCAACGCCGCTTAAGACGATCCGCACCGCCTCGGCCACGCCCCCCTCGGCGCCGGCCGGCGCGGGCTCCTCGCCCGGCTTCGGCGGCGGCGCCTTCTTCGGCTGCGCGCGGCGGCAATTGTCGCAGTGGCCGCAACCCCGCGCGTCGTTCTCACCGAAATAGTGGAGGATCTCCCGCTGCCGGCACGACGTGCTCAGCGCGAACCGCACCACCTTGTCGAGCTTGTCGTATTCGGCCTGCTTGCGGGTTTCCTGCTCGGCGAAGTCGATGTCCAGATCGTCGAAGGGCACGCCGCGGCGGATCATGCGGATGGCCCGGCCGCGAAACGGCGGCACGTAAGTGAACGAGCCCAGTTGGTTCAACTCGCGCAGGGCGTTGGCGATCGAGTCGGGGTCGAGTTCCGTTTCCGCCGCCAGGGCGCGAGGCTGGAAGTGGACCAGCTCGTTGCGCCGCGGCCCCACCAGCCGCTCGACCGCCTGGAGCACGCGGCGGCGGACCTTGGCCTGCTTGGGCAAGAGATCGACCAGCGTGGGCAGATCGCTGTCCAGCCGCACGGCCGCCAGGTTCTGTGAAGAGACCAACCGCTCCAGCACGCCGGCGCTTTCCAGCAGTTGCTCGCAATTGCCCACCCCTTCGGCGCCGAGCGAGAGGCCCAACTGCTCCTTGACTTCCTGCTGGGTCATTTGGATGGGCTCTTCGTCCAGTGCGCTGAGGAACTCGTAGACCGCCTCCACGTTCTCGCGGTCCGGATAGGCGTTTTCGATGAAATACTCCTGGATGAAGCGGTCGGCGGCGTGGTAGAGCATCAGGCAGCGCGAGGGCTGGCCGTCGCGGCCGGCCCGGCCCGCCTCCTGGTAATATGCCTCCAGGCTGCCGGGCAGATTGAAATGGACAACGAAGCGGACATCGGCCTTGTCGATGCCCATGCCGAAGGCGTTGGTGGCGGCCACGATCTCGACGCGGCCGTTCATGAAGGCCTCCTGGGCGGCCCGGCGCTGGTCGCCCGGCAGGCCGGCGTGATAGACCACCGTGGACCGCCGCGACCGGTCGCGGACCATCTCGGCGACCTCTTCCGTGCGTTTCCGCGTCGAGGCGTAGATGATGCCCGAGCCCGGCGTCTCTTGCAGGAACTTCATGAGCAGGTCGGCCTTTTGCCGTTCCTTCCCCGGGCATTGCACCTCGTAGAAGAGATTGGGCCGCTCGAAGCCGGCGAAGAAACTCTTCGGGTCGTGCAGGGCCAGTTGCTCGATGATGTCGCGGCGCACTCGGTCGGTGGCCGTGGCGGTCAGGGCGATGGTGGTCGGATTGCCCAGCAGCTTGCGGAAGTAGCCCAGCCGGGCGTAGTCGGGGCGAAAGTCGTGTCCCCACTCGCTGATGCAATGGGCCTCGTCCACCGCCAGGAGCTTCAGCCCCACCGCCCGGACCGCCTCCAGAAATCGCGGGCTGCGAAACCGCTCCGGGGCCACGTACATCAGGCGGAACTGGCCGGCCGCCATCTGGTCGAGCCGGGCGTATTGCTCGGCCATCGCCAGCGTGCTGTTGACGAACGACACCGGCAGCCCGCGGGCCTGGAGTTGATCGACCTGGTCCTTCATCAGGGCGATCAACGGCGACACCACCAGCGTCAGCCCGTCCAGGACCATGGCCGAGAGCTGGTAGCAGAGGCTTTTGCCGCCGCCGGTGGGCATGACGCAGAGGCAATCGCGTCCCTGCAAGACGGTGGAGATGACTTCCTTCTGGCCGTGGCGGAATTCGGCCAGGCCGAACTGCGGCAGGTAGGATTCCAGGTTGGCGGTTGGGTCTGGCATAAATGTATCCCGCACAGGCCGTGTGCGGAGAAACGGCACACGGCGTGTGCCGGGTACTATTCTTGCGGCCGTGCCCCCATTATAGGCTTGCGCCCCTAGTGCGCGAACCGGAGGGGCCGGGGGCCGATCTCTCCGGGGGCGAATTGCGCTTTGTCAGCCCGAAGGGCTGTAGCACGTTAGCCCAGGGTTGCCGCGGGGCGACTACCCTGGGACGCATCGCCCCGTCGACGTGTCAACCCTGAAAGGGTTGCACCGGGGCGGCGCAGGCACCTCCGAAACCCCGTTGGGGTTTACGGGACCCCTTGGCCCCCGGACCCCAGGGTGGCCGCTGCGCGGCGACCCTGGGCTACAATATGGAACCGCTTCGCGGTTGGGGCGCCGCCAGCCTTACGCCGGCCGCCGGGCGGGCATAACAACCCCTTGCGTCCCCCCTGATGCCGGAATAGAATCCAACTGGACGTGTGGCGCGAACACCTGGAAAATCGTATCGAGGGATGACGCGAAGGCGTCAGGGATATGACTACCAACGGCGACGAACGCCCTCGGAAGCCACGGCCCCTGGCCCTTGACGCCAACGCGCAGAGTGCCAACCCGGACCTCCCGGCGTTCCTGGCCCGGCCTGAAGGCGCGCCGGTATATCATGGGTTTCCCATCCTTGAGGACGTCGAGGTAGACGATTTCAGGCTGGGCATGATTACTGATTTCCACTCGAGCCCAGAAAACGGAGACGCCTTTGTTGTCGCCCCTGATGGGAGCCGGGCTGGGCTCGTATGGTGCGTGGGCCACGCCGCCGCTTTGGAAGAGGTATGCCCGCTGGAGGCCAATCGCTGGGGCGTATGGGCCGTGGCGTTCCCAGAGCCTATGACAAGTGGGGAGGCGATCAGACGCAACTTGGAGACGGTGCTTCCGGCGCTCAAGGAGAAGTGGCTTCTTTGGAAGCAGCGATACCCATGACGCGCAATTTGGGGGAAAGCGGCCACAGCGATTTTCCACACTCGATCGCCCTGCGTGGCCGGCCGCGAGGGCGAGTCTCCCGCGACTTGGTTCGCACGGCCCCGCTCGGGATCGGTACTCTGCGCTCCTTTTCCACTCCTTCTACCCCCCGGGTCCAACGGATAGCAGCTTCTTCACCACGTCATCGCAGGGGATGACCCAGAGATTCCAACGTTGAACCATATAGTCCGCCCCTTTGGCAGCATGGGCAGCCTGAAAATACATGTACCACTTATCGTTGCTGTGGTAGAGCGACGGCGTGGCGACGTGGAACATGGTTTGATCCGAGTAATTCGCCCATTTCGTCTGATCGACCAGATACTGGGGGGCCTTTTTCCAACCTCCCGTCAGGCTGGTGCTGGTCGCCCAGTCCGCGCCCCAGCGGACGCCGCCGTTGTGACCTTCGTAGAGCAGGACGTAGCGGTCGCCCAACTTATAGACCTGGTGCCATTCGATAATTCGCTGCTCCGGGGCCGCCGTGATGAGATCGGGGCCGGACACCTTGGCCCAGTGCATCCCATCGGTGGAGATGGCCAGCCGAATTCCCGGCAGGAGTTGGCCATGGCCTGAGTACGAATAGAACAGGTACCACATGCCGTTTTCAACGTAGACGGCACCCTGGCCGACGCCGGCCTCGTCGCTCTTGGACGACCCGGCACCGTCGCCCCGTGGCTGGCTTCTTCCAGTCAAGACCGGATTGCCCTGGTATTTGTTGAGATGGGCGGTCGTCACTGCGCTGTAGCCATCCTTACCCGTCGGGCAGGTCGCCAGATTGATGCCGTTGCCCGGTCCTCCGCCGGTGTAGTACAACCAATACTCATCACGCGCTTTATTGTAAATCGCGCTGTCCATGCGAAGGGATCCGCCTTCTGCTGGATGTTTCGTTGGCTCGCCTTTCAGGAAGGGGTTGGCGGCGTCTTCGTGCCAGGTGAAGGGATCGGAAACATCGGCCCAGGCCTTTGCGATGCATCCGGCGCCACCGCCGAGTGACATTCCCGCGTAGAACATGATCAGCTTGCCGGGGTCCTTCGGGTTGACCATGATGCAGGGCTCTTGGACTTGGCCGTCCTTCCAGCCGCCGCCGCCGCAATCGATGATCTTGATCGCTTTCGTTGGCGCCACGGGCGCGGCGTTCTGTGCCCGCGCCGGAAGTGCGTGCAGACCGAAAATGCAGGCGAGGCCGGCGATGGTGCAATCAAGGGCGTAGCGTTTCATAGTTGCGATCCTTTCGTTTGTTGTTCCGATCCACGGGGTCGTTGCCCTCGCCAGCGAAGGTCATGGGGCATATATTCCGCTCCCGCCGGGCAGCGCCAGCGAAACCGACGGCGATAGCGACAACAAGGTAAGGCGATCGTTTCGGCCTTGGAAAGCGGCTGGGCGAAGATGACCAGGCTGGCGCGCACGGCCCGTGGCCTGCCGGGGTTCGACGGCACGTTGACGACGCTCCCCACGCCGCTGGCCGGATCGGCCATTGCCAAGGTGGTCGAGCCGCCGCCGTCGAGGTTCAGGGCGTTATGGACGTGAAAATTCGCTTTGAGGAAGTCCGCCACCTGGGGAACCGTCATGCCGCTACTGCCCCCGGCGGCGTCCACGGTGAAGAGATACAGCGTCCGGCCATCCTCGCTCAGCCCGACGGCCGTCCGCGCCGTGACCGTGTCGTACCAGGAGTTGGTGTTCGTGTAGCTGCTCGTGCCCCTGTAGAGCGGGCCACTGGTATTGTACGTGGGAATTGTTATGACGCCGGCGGCAATGATTCTCGCGCTGCCGGTCACCGTGTTGTACGGGGTGACGGCGACGGCCGTATTGCTGGCCGAGACGAGGCTGCCGGCCGTCGGGCCGCGGAGCACGACCTGGGCCGCGTTATCGGCGCTGATGTTCAGGCCGGGGGCATTGGCCACAATGGCGTAGCTTTGTGCCGGGGCGTCGTCGAAGGGCGCATAGACCTTGCCCTCCGAGGCGGCAAAGCCGACCAGGTTCGTGCCGCCGTTGGGCTCCGCCGGGTAGGGACCGAAGAACTGGGCGTTGACGGCCACCTGGGCATGCACCCGGTTGAGATAGCCCAGCGTAGTCTCGACCGAGGTCTCGTCGCCGTAGGTGTTCGGGCTCGGGGGATTGGCCGGCGAGAGTTTTACACCGATCCCCGGGGCGCGGAGGTCGACCTCGATGACGTGGATGTTGGCCCTCTGGCTTGCCGACAAAGTCAGCGTTTCCACGATTTCCGTCACGCCCAGGTACGGCGTCGTGGTGGTAAAGGTGTCGGCCGCTGCCGGCCGGACCACCGCCAGCGCGGTCATCGCTATGAGCCAGACCTGTGGCAATCGCGTCATGGGCGAAGCGGATGGAACCGCAGATGCACGGGGGTGCCACGGTGGGAACGGTCGCCAATCACTTGCTCACAGGAAACTCAAACACCTTTTTTCCCGAGGCATCGAAGTATTTGTGCCAGAAGATGACGCCCTCGCTCAGAGCGAGTTGCAACTGGGGATTTGCCAGGGTCTTGCCGGTTACGGCGTCCTTTACCGCGCGTTTCTGCGCTTCGGTCGGATTGATGCGGACCGTGTAGATGTAGGAAAATTTCTTTCCCGGCCCCGCTTCGACACGATCCCATCGCGTCACTTCGTCAACCTGTTTCGGAAGTTGGTGATTTACATTGGCGGCAAGCGTCTCAAGCTGCGTCTCGATCGAGTCGGCAAAAAGCGATTGAAGTGTGCCGCTTGCATACAGGTAAATCAGCACCGCCGTGACGGCGCCGGCGATAACGCCCACGATCTTGGCGTTGGTGGCGTTTTTCGATTTTCGCTTGGCCATGACTTGCCCTCCGGTTGATGAGGCGCCGTCGGAAGTACCCGCCTTGCGCCAGGATTGATCTTACACGCCGGGTGCCACTGCTGGCTTGTCCAGCAGTGCTGCGTTCTTGGTGGTTCGGCACTGCTGGACAAGCCGGGCACCGTGCGAAGCATGGTCGTGGCACCCTGCGTTCTCAGTTGTCGGGTTGAACGCATTATAAGGTTGCGACGGGTGGGCGCGAACGGGACCGTTTTGCCGACGCCCCGGCGAATTGCCATGCTTCGCCGGCGAGCGGCCGATTAGCTACGGTGGCGGCCGCGGAGATGCCCTCATCATGCCCCTCGTAGGGTGGGGCAGGGATTAGGGATTGGGGATTAGGGATTGGAAGAACGCTCGGCAGGTGCCCTCACCCTAACCCTCTCCCGGAGGGAGAGGGGAGATTGGGCTGGATTGACATTTACACAGCCCGCGAAACTCGGTACATAGGCGCAACTTCCAGTGTCCCAAGTTTTAGCGCCCGAAAAATCCCGCGGTGGAACCGCTCATGAGCACGCAAAATGTCGCGGCAAGGCAGCCCGATACACACCGTCAGCCGGCGGAGCCGGCCGCGGTCGGCCTCCTGGAGGCCAATCACGAGTTGACGGTGATCCTTCCCGCCTTCAATGAGGAACAACGACTCCCCTGGACCTTATGTCAACTGGGGATGTTCCTAGACCAATGGGGTATCGACTACCGCGTTGTGGTGGCAGACGACGGCAGCAGCGACCGCACCGCCCAACTGGCCGGCGCCCTGGGACCGCGGTTTTCCACCGTCGGCCTGGCCGAGCATCGGGGCAAGGGCTGCGCGGTGCGGACGGCCATGCTCCGCGCCACCGGCCGGGTGGTCGCCTTCACCGACGCCGACCTGCCCTTCGAGTTGACGGCCTTGCGGGAAGGATACCAGTGGATCCACAAGGGGACCTGCGAAGTGGTCTTCGGGGCCCGCGACATCGCCGGGGCCCGGCACGTCGCCCGCCGCCGCCTCTCCCGCACCATCGCCACCGCCGGCTTCCGCCGCATCGTCAAGCACCTGATTTCGCGGGAGGTGAGCGATACGCAGTGCGGGCTGAAGCTCTTCGGCCGGCGGGCGGCGCGCGAAATCTTCTCCCGCGCCACCATCGACGGCTTCGCCTTCGACGCCGAGGTGGTCTTCCTGGCCGGGCGGCTGCGATTGCCTTATCGCCGCGTGCCGGTCAACCTGATCCACGACTACGACTCGACGCTCTCCTTGCGCCGCCACGCGCTGCCGATGCTCTGGGACGTCATCCGGCTGCGTCTGCGCGACTGGCTCGGACTGCGGCGGATCACCCCGCTGGAACTCCCGCGGCAGGACGACGTGCGGCAAGAGACTTCACCGGAAGAAGAACAGAGGAAACTGGCCGCTTGATGATCGCCCGGTGCCCAAGCGCGACGGCTTCCCCCGTGGGGCGGATTGCCCTGCACGCCGACGACCTGGGCATGAGCCGGGCCGTCACCGAGGGCATCCTCCGCGGCTTCCGCGACGGCCCCTTGACCAGCACTTCGCTGCTGGCCAATGCCCCCGACGCCGGCCGGGCCCTGGAGCGATGGAAAGCCCTGCTGGGCCAACAGCGCGCCGGCGAATTGCCTTCCGGTGCCTTGCGGCGCACGCTCGACGACGACGACCGCCCCTTCGACCTGGGCGTTCACCTGAATCTGACGGCCGGCCGCCCCTTGACGGCCCCGCGCTATCCGGCGGAGTTGCTGGACGATCAGGGGCAGTTTCCCGGCATTTTTTCGCTCTTTCAGCGGATCGCCCGCCACGGCGGCCGCTGCCGCGCCGCGGTGGCCGAGGAACTGGCCTGCCAGGTGCAGTTCGTCCTCGACCACGGCCTGCAACTCACGCACCTCAACGGCCACCAGTACGTCGAGCTGCTGCCGACGATCCGGGGTCTGGTGGGGGAGCTACTGGAGAAATTCCACCTCCGCGTCGTCCGCGTGGCGGCGGAACCGTCGCTGTGGCCGCTGGTCTTCCGTCGCGGCCTGAGACCGTCGGCGGCCGCATTTGCCGCGGCCCAGCAGTTTCTTGCCCGGCAATTCGGCCGCCGCATGATGCGGCTGGACGCGGCCCATGCCGACGCCTTTTTCGGCACGGCCCTGGCGGGGCGGATCGGAATGGGGCGGATGCGGGAATTTCTGGCAAGCGGCCTGGGTGCCACTGCTGGCTTGTCCAGCAGTGCCCCGGGTGCCACGACCACGCCGCGCGTGGTGCCCGGCTTGTCCAGCAGTGCCGTAAACACGGTTGGACAAGCCAACCGTGGCACCCTTCAGTCCAGGCCGGTCGGCGGGCTCATGGAAATTTGCCTGCACCCGGCGGAGGCCGACGCCGCGGCCGCCGTGGCCGGCTGGCACGACCCGTTGGCGGCGCTGCGGCCGCAAGAGCTGCAAATGCTCGTTTCCGAGGAATTGGCCGAATATCTCATTGCCCGAGGCGCCCGCTTGGGCCGCTTGAGCCGACTGGCAGACCCATGAGCATCGACGCGACCTGCGACAACGTGATGCGAACATTCGGGACCGGCGCGGTTCCCAGCGCGGAGACGGCCGCCGCCCGCTGGACGTTCCACGCGGCGCGGCTGGGGTGGATCGTGCTGGCGGTCGCGGTGAGCGTCAAGGCCGTGCTGGTGCCGGTCGTGCACAGCGTCTATCCCTGTTTCGAGGCGGGGGGCCGGGGGTGGTGGACGAGCCAGGACATCTACCCGCTGACTTGTATGCACCAATTCCGCTATGGCCCGGTGGCCGCCATGGCGCTGGCTCCGCTGGCGTTGTTGCCCACCGCTTGGGGCGGCCTGCTGTGGATCTGGCTGAACCTGGGGGTGTTTTTCGCGGCCCTGCGGGCGTTGATGAAGCGGATCCTGCCGGGCCCCTGGACGCCCCACCGCGAGGGCCTCTTCCTCTGCCTGGTGCTGGTCGGCATCACGCGGAGCATCTGGTCCGGCCAGAGCAACTTGCTGGTCTTCGGCCTGGTGGCGCTGGGCGCGGTGGCGATCGCCGACCGCCGCTGGTGGCTGGCGGCCTGCCTGCTGGCCATTCCCGTGCACATCAAGGTCTGGCCGTTGGCCGTGGCCCTGTTGCTGGTGGCCTGCTGGCCGCGGCGGCTGGCCGCGCGGCTGGCGGTGTGCGTGCTGGCTATCGGCGCACTGCCTTTCCTTACGAAGCCGTTTCCCTGGGTGTGCCGGCAATACGACGGCTGGTTCGCCATGCTCGTTGGCCCGGCGCAGATGCGCCATTCCTATCGCGACGCCTGGACCCTCTGGGCGACGATCCATCCGCCGGTCCAGCCGACGATCTACCTGGCGTTGCAACTGGCCGCGGCGGCGGTGGTGCTGGGGCTGTGCCTCTGGCAGGCCCAGAGGCCGGGGACTGGCTCATTTTTTGGCCCGGGCACCGACCGCAGGTTGGTCGGGGCCGAAAAATGTGCCGGGTACCCTTTGGGTGCCCTTGGGCCCCAGGGCGACGTGGCCCGGCCGCTGTTGTTCGTGCTGGTGGCCTGGTCCTGCTGGCAAATGGTGTTCGGCCCGGGCACGGAGGCCAACACCTTCGGCCTGATCGCGCCGTTGTCGGCCTGGGCGTTGTTGACCTGCCTGGAGGAGAAGCGGGGGCGGATCGTGATGGGTGTGGCCTTCGTCCTCATGGTGGCGGCCAATTTCAGCGTGATCGAAGCGTCGCTGCGGCCCATGTTCCCCTTGATCAGGGCGGCCCATCCGATCGGCGTCCTCCTGCTGACCGGCTGGTTCTTGTGGTGGAACGCTCGGACCGGGCGTGCCGTGGAGCTGGGTGCCACTGCTGGCTTGTCCAGCAGTGCCGGCTTGTCCAGCAGTGCCGGCCCGCCGCTGCCCGCGTTGGACGAGACCGTCATTTCCTCGCGGGTGGTGGACCTTTCCGGCCCGGCCGGCGAGCGGCCCGGCCGGCTTCTTCTCGGGGATCGGCTTCAGGCGACCCGCGGCCCGGCCCGGCAGGATGCCGCGGCGGCGGAACAGCGAGTTTCCGTGAGTCCCGAGGCGACAGAGAAAAGCTGATTTCGCTAATCTTCGCTGATTGCCTGCATAAGTGTCAATTAGCGAAGATGAGTGTTCCCTGGAAAACAGCCGACCTGTTTTGGCGCAGTTGCTAAGGGGCCAGGCCGCGCCGCGCCTAGGTCCCGTCCGTGCGAGTCAGGATCTCACTGCGTGCGTGCGTGCCGCTTACCCTTCCGGCGTTGTTCCAAATCGGCATGTCCGCGCAGCGGAGATGCAAGCGGCCGGAGTCATCGAGCGTGGCCGTTACGCGAACGGAGTGTTGCTTCGGGGCATCCCTTGGGAATACGGCCATGGCGTTCCCCGTCAGCGACTTGGCGTCCGGCCCTTTGCCGCCGCGCGTGAGTTTTCCAGAAAGGGATGTGTGCGGATCGCTGGACAGCAATTCGATCGTTGCGGTCGTGCCGTCATCGACGACCCGAAACTCATCGCCCGTCGAGCCTTTCCACGTACCGGTGAGTGGGCCCTTGGGGCGCGGTTCCTTGTCGGCCGAGGGCGTTGCGCCGGGCGTCGCGAGTTTTCCGAAGACGCTCTTTCCGCTAATATGATCTACGCTCTCTCTGCCGCTGAATCGCGGATGAGCGTCAACCTGCATGTCACCATTCTCAAGTAAGGTCATTTCCATTGTGTCTACATCAATCAGCGAAGTCTGATTCACCGACAAGACATTGTTGCGCAGGACGGCGTTCGCATCGCCGTGGTCCCATTCACCCGTAGGCCCCTTGCTTTTGGTCCAGAGGCGAACAACAATGCGATTAGAACCACGAGCACGAATGATTTGGATTCGTGTTATTCCAAGAGTTTGGAAATCTCTATTTGTCCATTCTCCCAAGAAATCCGACTCGGGCTGAATTTCGGCGATTTTCGTCGGTCGTGCGTGGCCCCGCGGCGGCCCGTATCCAGGTGAGCCCGCAGGTGCGGCGGGTGAGGAGTCTCCCGGTCTTAGCGGCACCTTTGCCGTTGGGCCGCCCGCCGATTGATCTGCCCCGGACGTTCCGCTCGTTGCTTTCCTTCTACGTTCGTAGCGCGTCTGCTTGGCCACTTTTTTGAGGTAGGGGTCGGTTGGGGGAGCGAGAGACCACGTTTGTCCGCCGTCGACGGTACGAAAGACGTAGAAGTTGCTGCCGGAACGAAGCAGGCCGATTTCGTACTCGGTTTCACTGCCCGTGTACGCGGGCGGAATTTGTACGGTATAGTCGCCGAAATCGCCTACCAGTTCATGATTGTCTTCAAGGCGCCGAAGCAATCTATCGACGCCTTCCCTTAGACCTTGCGGTGCCTGGTATGAGGCCCTGTTGCGCCGTCCTGGCGGCGGGGGTTTCATCGGCTGGGAGGAAGAAGCGTTCGGCCCACCCGGTAAAGGCGTCAACCTGGAACTTGGACCCATCTGTTCCATTGCTTGACGGGCCTTCTTGAGGCCGGGGAGGGCATTCCTGGCTTTGGGGCCTAGGTTTTCCAAGCAATTCGCTGCACGAATGCGCAGATTTTCATCCTGATTCTTGTCGTTGATCACCTCGCTGAGGACGTCGGCTGCTTCCGGGATCGCTGGGGCTAGCTTAATCAATTCGTCGACAGCGTCCAAGCTGGCAAAGTTGTCCGTTCGCTTTGAGTCCTCCCTCATCGCAAGGACGGCATCACGGGCCGACCCAATTTTGGCCAAGGCTTCGTAAATCGCGGGGCGAAGTCCGAACGGGAGAAATGGATCCTGCTCACGCCGGACTCGATTAAGAGAGGGGATGGCTTTGCTTGCTGCCGGACCGATGCACCCCAAGGCCCTTACTGCCCCGACTCGAACATCATGGCGTTCTTTGCCGTCAAGCAGCACACTGATAAGTGCCGCGACGGCGTCCTTTGCCGCAGGGCCCATCCCCGCAAGGGCCCTCACGGCCGCCGTGCGCATGCACTCGTCCTTCTCATGCAATGCCTCGATGAGACCGGGTACGGCCTCCTCGGGCCCTTGCGGCAGAAACCCGAAGACGTCGGAATACCTCCTGAACCCGAAAGGGCCCTGCGGCAACTTAAAATTCAGATTGAGCGACCCGCGGTTGATCAGTTCGTCGGGAACCTCATCTTTTGGTATCCTAAAGACTAACGCCGACTCGCTGGTGTCGTCGATCTTCTCCGTTTCCGTCGGAAGCCACCCGCCCGTGTCTGTCTTCTCTGTTTCCCTTGATTCCGCGACAGTCTTTTCTGTCGTTGGTGTGGCTTGCTCCGTGGCGCCTGGCCCCCGGCGCTTCGCCCGGTAGCGCGACGCAAACTGTTCTCCCGGGTAGATGCGCCCCTTGTCCGTCCTAATCTCACCTGTATCGCAGCCGGTCGGACCAAGCAACAACTTTCCCTCACGCGGGCCAAGGTTCTTGCAAAAATAGACAACGACGAATGTTTTCCTTTCGTCCGCCCCATCAGAAGGCTTATAGTCCGTGTACCAAGCGTCTTTCAGTCCCACAAGGAACGTCGTCTCCACCTCCTTGTTTTTCCGAACAATCCGGACACGAACGGGGTTGCCCCATCCCATCGACGGAGACTTCCCGCTATGGGCCGCCGCGGGGGCTTTTACAGGCGTGCGCGCGTTCAAAAGCAGGGCTACAGCCGCGACAAGGGCGCAAAGCGCAGCAATCCCACCCGCGATTGCCCAGCCTATCCACGCGGCGGAGACGTATCGGCGCTTGCCGGACCGGGAAGCGGATCGAACCGGCGGCGGTGCCGCCACGCGCTGCGCGGGCGGTCGCGCAGCCGCTGCCGTGGCCTGACCGGGAACACTGGACGACGCGACGGCTGGTCCGAATGGCTCAACCTGTGCTAGCGGAAGCCACTGGGGCATGCCCTCGCGCCAGCAGATGGTACTGGCGTCCAGCCGGCCCGCACGGCACGACTGTATCAGTTCCTCGGCGGTGAACGGGCCGGTGGGCCGGTTGCCTTCGCCGCGTATGTACCAAGAACCGGATTGGGTGCTCACAACTGTCCTCCAAGTGCAATTTCCTCGGCATTTGCCGCTCGCGCACTGTGGGTTATGCCGATCGCGGCTATTCGTACCCTTCCCATGTTCGGTCGTCAACCTGGCGGACACGGGAAAATACTTGCTGCACGCGCTCCGAAAGATTGGAACTCCCGTAAAGATAGAACACTATGCCGACCGAGATGACTAACCCCGCCAAAGTGCCTACAATCGCTGCGCGCATCACGAGCGCCGCCACCAAGCCGATTAGACTGCCGATGACGTTTACGACGGCCATAATCTTCGCGAGTGAAGGTCCCCACCGGCGATAGGTCCAAAGGCCATAGCAAGCCAGTTCCAAGAGCAGCCCATAGTGGAACCACAGCAGTCCGACGAGCCCCATCAATTCCGTAGCTATGGCAGCCTCGTCCGCGCGCCGGGACTGAAACGCACTCCCTAGGCCCTGTGACATGCTGCCGAGGAAAGAAGCGCCATAGATAAGCACTAGGCCGCCAACAATCCCGAACACGCCGCAGATGCTCCAGTAGAAAACGATCCACACAAGTCCGGCGGGCTTTCTCGGAGGGACAACGGTGGCTCCTGGGGCGCCGCCGGCATCGCCCAAGTTCTGCCGCCCATCGACTTGCCCGCCGACGAAATCGGAGCGGAGAAACCCCAACGGATCGGCCGGCGGCGGCGGGACGCCATTGGGCATGGGCGGCATCCCAGGGGGCAACGACGGCGCGGCAACTGGCGGCGTCACGTCGCCATTCTGTGCCGCGCCGGGCCACGCCGGTGCGGCAACGTCGCTCGTCTGACGCGCGGGCTGGAACGACTGCGGGACCGTGATGGGCTGGTTGCAGCCGGGACACGGCACCGTCTGGCCAATCGCCCGTTCGCTCACGTTCAACGTTCTCATGCAGTGCGGACAACTGATCTTGAAGGACATAGGTTGCTCCTGTTTACGATGCCAGTCCTACTTGAGGCGGTAAGGTGTTTCGGCCTCATACAGGGCGATGCGCTGCCGTATCGACTCCCGGCCGCCTGCCGGCGCACACTCCAAGGCCTTGTTCGCCCACTTGCGGGCCGCGTCGAAATCGCCGGTCTCGGCATAGGCGGCTCCCAGCGTGTCAAGACAAATCCAGTCGGCCGGCTTCGCCAAAGCGCACGCCTTGGCGGCGTGGGCCACCGCGCTTTCCCCGTTCCGCACCCGGTCGGTAGGGCAAGCGGCCAGCAGAAACGCCATTGCCTCGTGAACCTCGGCCTGCGGGTTCTTATTGCTGACTTGGAGGGCCATCTGCAAATCCGCCTTGGCGGAAGTATACTTCTCCCGCTCCAGCTTGCTCCAGCCGCGAAACAGGTACAGGGCCGGAGAATTCTTGTCCGCCTTCTTTGCGTCGGCGAACATCCGCTCCCCGTCGCGGGTCTTGCCCTGTTTGCAGAGGGCGTAGGCTTCGACGGCCGTAATGAAAACCACCGCCCTGGGACGCAAATCGTAGAGCCGCAGCTTGTACTCGACCCGTTGCAGGTCCTCGAGCGCCCGGTTTTCCTGGCCGACGTGCAGACAGGCAGCGCCCTGCGCCAGGTAGAGTTGCCAGAGGCGAGGCTCCTCCGTGATCCATTGGTTGAACAGCGGCAAGGCTCGTTTCTGCGCCTCGGGAGCGAGCCGCCCGCAAATGTCGCACAGGCGCCGCCATTCCTCTTCCAAGTGGTCCGCTTGGGCGAGAAGTTGCGATTGCTCCTTCTTAAGGTCCGCGATGTGGTCTTCGATCCCCTTCAACTTCTCCTGGGCCTTGGCGAGCTGCGGCGCCAACATGTTCAGTTGGTTCTGCAGGCCCTGAATCTGGTTCTGTAGTAGCTGGATCATAAAGGGATCTGACGGGCCGTTTTGCTTCGCCGCGAGCGAGTTGTTTACTTGTTGGAGTTCCTGTTGGAGTCCCTGGCCTTGGGCTTGCAGCGTCACCACCGCGACCATGGCAAAGTACCAGGGCTCTTGGAGGTCTTCGAGTTCATGTTGGCAAGCTCGCCAGCGCCTCAAGGCCGGCTTCAGCTTTTCGTAGATCTCGGACATACGGGCCAGCCGGGTGTCCTCCTTGAGGAGATTCTCGTCGGGGGGGTTGGCTTGGAGGGCCGCGTCGGCGGCGACGGCCGCCTTCACGTCGTCGTGGAGGTCCTTCACCCGCTTCTGGCCGTCGAGGACCCTTCGTTCCCAGCAGTCCAGCGCCATGACGGTCAGTTTGTATGCCGGGCTCGCCGGGGAGAGGGCAATCGTCGGCACGGGAACAAGCGGGTTGACGATCAAGTCTGCTTCAAAGCCCGGCTGGTGGCACAGGGGGCGGAGGTTGGCGTAGGGCCACCCCCAGGCGCACGCCCTGCAATAGCTCGCCTTGGCCTGGTCCAGTTCGTTCTCCACGCGGAAGGTTTCTTCCTCAACATCCTCATACTCGGAGTTATGCCTCGGCTGCAGAGCGCCTTTCCGGTCGGTAAGGCGGGCCGCCAAGCGCTCTGTTCGCGAGGCGTACAGCGAGGCCCAGTACGCCATTTGTCCAACGAGCGCGCGATACAGGGGACTAGCAGGGGAAAGTTGCTTCACGGGGACTTCGGGCGCCTTGAACATGGTGCCTTGGGGCCACACGGCCCGCGCCACCGTGGGACGCAGGTTGTCGTACTGCCACGCTTCCGCGCACACTTTGGTGAGATTTGCCAGCGCCTCTTGCACTCCTTCCCGAAGGAGGCGGGCTTGCTCGGCGAGGTCCGCGGCCCGGCTGGACGAGACGGGAAGCGCGAGAGTTGCGATCGAAATCAACAAGCAGGTGAATTTGCGGGACATGTCGTGGTTTCCTCCCCTTGATTGAAATTGAATTGGGGTTGCACCGTGCTCTAATGCCCGACGCCCGAGAGCACGAATGCGGCCCATTGCTTGGTTGGGGCAGTTCGACCGCCCGAGGGCAGCCTGCCGGTCATGGACAGTCCGGGGCCGCGGTTGGCGCCGGGGTTGTCGATCAGTTCCGGGTGATGATAGATGGCCAGTTGGGCCTGACGCAGGGCCTCGATCGGCGGCAGGTCCTTTTGCCAGAGGTTCTTGTAGAAGAGTTGCATGAGAACTGCCGTGGCCTTGTCGTCCACTTTCCACAGGCTGGCGATGACGTTCCGTGCCCCGGCAATGTGAAAGGCACGTTGGAGACCCATCACTCCTTCGCCTCCGGCCACGTCGCCCAGGCCCGTTTCGCAGGCGGACAGCACAACCAATTCCAGCTTGCTCAGAGGCCGTGAATCAAATGCGGTTTGCCGCTTGTTCGGTTACGTACGGTCGCCAGACCGGTTTGACGGTTTCGTGTCGAGCGAGACCGGCTTGCGGGCCGCGCCGCCCGTCAGGACGAAGCGCGGA
>JBKQVT010000067.1:0-14476 GCA_052139835.1 Thermoguttaceae bacterium | reverse complement strand
CGATTCCGTCAATTCTGTCCGCATGGTCTCGTCCCTGAGACATCAAGTCCGCCAATCCCCCTCGAAAAGGTATCTTCTACCAGAATCCCCTCCTATCGGGTAGATCAGTTTCTGCGGGCTGCCTAAGGCTAAGGACCACGAAGGCGATGCGGAGGCGGGCAGCGTGCCGGGCGCGATCGGGGCGGCCGCGCTCGGCCGCATATTGCCCGATGGCGCCCAAAAGCGTCCAGATCAGCACGCAGTCCAGCGGCGTGCGGACGCAGAAGTACGGGATCGAGTTGTCCACCCTCGGCCCGCCCATCATCGGCAAGTCCAACAGCCAGACGGAAACGAGGGACCAAATCAGTGCGGCCCAACTCAGCAAGGCCGCGGTGCGGAAGCGCGGCGATGCGCGCACGAGCCCCGCTGCCCCCAGGGCCAGGAGAAAATAGGCCAGTGCGGCGCAGGGGACGCCGCAAAGGCTCAAGCCCAGCAGTAGCAGGCCCCAAGGGATCCTGCGGAAGGGCGCCATCGTTGGTCGAGATCGAGCGGTCATCGGCAGCGGGTATCATACCAGAGCGCCGCGGAAAAGTCTGCCGGCGCCGACGTCCCCACGACGCGGTCGCGGGGCTTTTCCTGGTCGCTAACCCGGATTATTCACGGCCCCCGGGATCGCGGCGCAGGCTGCGCACTCGTAACCCGACGCGTAAGCGAGGCCAACTCCTTGAGCCGCCCTCGCTTACGCTTCGGGTTACGATAGGGGCGTGAATAATCCGGACTAATCCCTCCCCGGTTGACATTCCTGCCGGCAACGGCTACCAATTGAGTTGGGACCCTTGTGGAAAAAGGGAGTTTGCTCATGCAAAGCGGTTTTGCGTTTCGGTGCTGTTTTGCCCTGGTTTCCATACTTGCCGCGTCCCAAGCGGCGATGGCGACCGACGCGGCGGCATTTCACGCGGCAAAGCCCGTCTGGCCCGCCGGCCGCGAAAAGGAAATGAACCTCCAGGTCGGCTTCCGCGCGGTGATCGAGAAGCCGGCGGAGGCGAAGCAGGCCGTTGTGCTGCGGGTCGCGGCCGCGTCGTTCTACCGGGCCACGGTCAACGGGCAGTTCGTCGCCGCCGGGCCGGCGCGGGCCGCCCACGGCTTCTACCGCATCGACGAGGTGGACATCTCACACTGGCTGGGATCGGGACGCAGCGTGGTGGCCATCGAGGTGGCCGGCTACAACGTCAACGGCTTCTACCTCCTCGACCAGCCGTCGTTCTGCCAGGCGGAGGTCGTCGCGGGCGGCCGCGTCCTGGCGGCCACCGAGTGTCAACCAAGGGGGACAGTCCCATTTTCGGGCCGCCGCTCCGCGTCGTTGCCCGAAAATCGGGACAGTGCCTTCGCCGCCGGCCCCGCGGAGGGGAAGTTCGCCGCCACCGTGCTGGACTACCGCCTGCAAAAGGTGCAGCGCTACAGCTTCTCGCGGCCGTTCATCGAATTCTACCGGATCAAGCCGGGCTGGGACGCCTGGCGGCGCGATCCGGCCGCCACGGTCGCCCAGGCGCAACTTGCCGAGCAACCGGGCGGGCAACTCCTGCCCCGCGGCGTCTTATATCCCGAGTATGAGGTCCTGTCTCCCATCTGCAGCGTCGCCGCCGGCAAAGTCGAGCGCCTGGCAAAGATCGGCGATCCCTGGGTCGAGCGCTCACTGGCCACCTACGGCCCGGCGATGAAGGGATACCCGCCGGAGGAGCTGGCCGCCGACATTTCCCTCGGCATGCAGCACTTTCGGTCGCTCGCCGGCAGGCCGTTGGATCTGGCTGGCGCCCGGGCGTCGGGCTTCGATTTGGCCCCCTCGACCTACGACATCCTCGATCTGCGGAGGAACCTGACCGGCTTCCTGGGCTTGCGAATCACCTGCGCGAAGAAGACCTGGCTGGCCGTGGAGTTCGACGAGGTGCTCAGCGACGGCGACGTCGATTTCAAGCGGCTGGGCTGCGTCAATGTGGTGACCTATAAGTTCGAGCCGGGCACTTACGAGGTCGAGACCATCGAGCCCTATACGCTGCGCTACGCCAAGCTGATGTGCCTGGAAGGGCAGTGCCGCATCGACAATTTCTTCCTCCGCGAGTTTGCCCATCCGCGCATTCGGTGGGCCAGGTTCGCCGCCAGCGACGAGCGGCTCAACCGGATCTACAAGGCAGCCGTGCTCACCTTCCGCGAGAACGCGCTGGACATCTTCATGGACTGCCCGTCGCGCGAGCGCGGCGGATACCTCTGCGACGGCTTCTTCACCGCCCGCGCGGCGGCCGACCTGACGGGGACGACGCGGGTCGAGCGCTGCTTCCTGGAAAACTACGCCGTGGCGAAGAAGTTCGCCTTCCTCCCCGACGGCATGCTGCCGATGTGCTATCCGGCCGACCACAACGACGGCCTCTACATTCCCAACTGGGCGCTGTGGTTCGTGGTCCAGTTGGGCGAATACGCCGACCGCAGCGGCGACCAGGCGACGGTCGAGAGTGTGCGGCCGCGGGTGCTGAAGCTGATGAAGTGGTTCACCCGCTACGAGAATAGCGACGGCCTGCTGGAGAAGCTGCCGGGCTGGGTGTTTGTCGAGTGGTCCGAGGCCAACAAGTTCGTCCAGGACGTGAACTACCCCAGCAACATGCTCTACGCGGCCAGCCTGGCCACGGCGGGGCGACTTTATCAACTCCCCGAGCTTCAGCAGAAGGCCGATCGCATCCGCGCGGTGGTTCGCAAGCAGTCGTTCGACGGCGAGTTCTTCGTCGACAACGCCGTGCGCCGCAACGGCAAGCTGGAAGTGACGCGGAATCGCTCGGAGGTGTGCCAGTATTTCGCCTTTTTCTTCGGCGTGGCCGACCGCGATCGGGACGCGAAGCTCTGGGCGACCTTGCGCGACGACTTCGGCCCGACGCGCGTGGCCCGGAAGAAGTTCGTCGAAATCCATCCGGCCAACTCCTTCGTGGGCAACGTCCTCCGCCTGGAATTGCTCTCGCAGGCCGGTTGCAGCCAGCAGATCATCGACGAGTCGGTCGACTACCTGCTCTACATGGCCGATCGCACCGGCACGCTGTGGGAGAACGTCTTGGCCTGCGCCAGTTGCAATCATGGTTTCCAGTCGCACGCCGTTCATCTTCTCTATCGCGATGTCCTCGGAATCCGCAAGGTGGACACGGTGAAGAAAGAGGTGGCCATCCGCATCCCCAACGTGAAGCTCGACTGGTGCAAGGGCGACATGCCGACTCCCGACGGAGGCGTCCGGCTGGAGTGGTGGCGCGCGGGGGAGTTGATTGGCTACCGAGTCTCGCTGCCGGAGGGATATCGGGTGAAGGTCGAGAACGCCAGCGGCCGTGAGCTTCTTCCCCGCCCGGTGGAAATTTCACCGCCGAGACACCGAGGAGACGGAGAAGAATTAGAGAGGCCCCCGCGACGCAGTCGCGGGGCTTTTCCAATCCCTAATCCCTTCCCCGCCCAGGTTGACTTTTCCGCCCCCGGCGGTTATCAAACAATCATGGGCATGTTATGAGGCAGCGATTGGCCGGCATCCTGATTCCCTGCGCAGCGGCCGTGCTCGGGCTGGTCGTGCTGGGATTGTGGATCGGCGGCGGGTCGGGGGTCGAGTTGCAGGCGCGGGTGCCGGGCATGGACCTGGTTCCCTTGCCGGGACCGGCGAAAAAGGCCGTCCGGCCCGTGCCGGGCCAGCCTGTCCTTGGCGACGGCCGCGCCTCGTCGCTCACCGGGGCGTGGCCTTGCTTCCGCGGTCCGGACCACGACGCCCTGGGTAAGGAAAAAATCCGGCTCGCCCGCCACTGGCCCCCCGGCGGACCCCGACGCCTCTGGACCGTCCCCTTGGGCGAAGGCTTTGCGGCCGCGGCGGTGAGCCAGGGCCGCGTCTATGTGTTGGATCACGTCCGCGACGCCGCGCCGCGGGGCGTCGACCGCTCGGCCGACGTGATGCGCTGCCTGTCGTTGGACGATGGCCGCGAGCTTTGGCACAACGGCTATCCCGTGGTCGTGCCGCCCCATCACGGCATGTCGCGCACGATTCCGGCCGTGGCCGGCGGGTGCGTGGTTTCGCTGGGGCCGCTGTGCCAAGTGGCCTGCTGGGACGCCGCCGGCGGCAAGGCCAACTGGCTGATCGACCTGGTCATGGACTACGGCGCGACGGTGCCGCCCTGGTATGCCGGCCAATGCCCCTTGATCGACGCCGCCAACGACCGCCTGATCGTGGCGCCCGGCGGCCGGGCCCTGCTGATCGCGGTCGATTATCACACGGGAAAGGTGCTCTGGGAGAGCCCCAATCCGCACCACTGGACGATGACGCACACCTCGATCATGCCCATGGAAGCCGCCGGCCGGCGGATGTACGTCTATTGCGGCAAGGGCGGAGTGGCGGGCGTGTCGGCCGACGACGGCGCGATCCTCTGGGAGACGACCGACTGGCAGATCGGCGTGGCCACCTGCCCCTCGCCGGTGATCGTCGGCGGCGGGCGCGTCTTCTTCTCGGGCGGCTACAACGCCGGCAGCCTGATGCTGCAAGTCGGCCGCCGCGGCGGCACGTGGGCGGCCGAGACGCTCTTCCGCCTCACCCCGCAACAGTTCGGCTCCGAGCAGCAGACGCCAATCCTCTGCGATGGCTGCCTCTATGGCGTGCGGCAACGCGACCGGCGACTGGTCTGCCTCGATCTCTCGGGGCGGGAATTGTGGAACAGCGGGCCCGACAAGTTCGGCCTGGGGCCGTACCTGATCGCCGATGGGCTGATCTTTGCGATGAACGACGAGGGCCTGCTGCAATTGGCCCGCGCTGCGCCCGACCGCTACGAGCCGCTGGAGCGGGTCCAAGTCTTCGCCAACGGCGCGAGCAGTTGGGGACCGATGGCCTTGGCGGGGGGCCGCTTGATCGTCCGCGATTTCACGCGCATGACGTGCCTCGACGTGGCCGAGGAGCCGGGCCCATGAAGCAACGGCGGGCGATTTCATGGTCGGGGGCCTTGGCTGCCCTGGTGGCCGCGGCGGCAATCGCCGTGGGCGCGGTCACCTTGTGGCGGATGGACTTTCGCGGCGGCGGCCAGTCGCCGGCGGAAGCGCCGCCGGCGGTCGATCCGGCCCTGATCGCTTATCGGCAGACGGCCGCCTGGCCGGTGGCAGTGCGCGAGGCCCGCGCGCTGGCGGTGGGCCCGAACACGCGGATTTACATCGGCGGCGACCGGGTGCTGCGGGTGTTCGAGCCCGACGGGACCGCCGCGACGGAGGTTGCCCTGGACGGGCCGCCGCAGTGCCTGGCGGTGGCCGGCTCCGCGACCGTTGGGCCCGGCCGCATCTACGTCGGTATGGAAGATCACGTCGAAGTGCTCGACGCCCGCGGAAAGCGGCTGGCGTCGTGGCAGCCGCCGGCCGCGGGCGCGTGGCTCAGCGGGATCGCCGTGGCTGAGCAGGACGTCTTCGTCGCCGACGCCGGCAACAGCATCGTCTGGCGTTACGATCTCGCCGGGAAGCTCAAGGGGCGGATCGGCCGCCCCGACAAGGCCCACAACTATCCCGGATTCCTCGTCACCAGCCACTATTTTCCCCTCGCCCTCGGGGCCGACGGCCTTTTGCACGTGGTCAATCCCCGCGGGCTGCGGGTCGAGGCCTTCACCTTCGACGGCGACTTGGAACTGGCCTGGGGCAAGGGCTCGCCGGGGGTCGAGGGTTTTTATGGCTGCTGCAACCCGGCGTACCTGGCCGCGATGGCCGACGGGCGTTTCGTCACCATGGAAAAGGGCGCCCGGCGGGTGAAAATCTACACCGCCGCGGGAAAATTCCAGTGCGTCGTGGCCGGGCCCGAGCAATTGGGCCCCGCGGCGGGGCCGGTCGCCGAGGATCGCGGCCGCATCCTGGTCCTCGACGCGGCGGCCGCGATGGTCCGCGTGTTTGAAGCAAAGCAATCCACCGCCGGGGCAAAACCATGAACGATTCCCAACCGCGACCGACGCGGCGCGAACTCTGCACCAGCGCGATCCGCTGGCTGGCCCTGGGCGGGGTGACGCTCTTGACCGGGGGACTCATCTACCGCGGCGCGCGTACGCGCGGCAAGATGGCCTGTCCGCCGGCGACCGCCTGCGAGGGGTGTGCCGCCCTGGCCGAGTGCATGCAGCCGCAGGCCGCGGCCGCCCGGCGCGGGCCGGCCGAGCGGTTGGTCTGGCAGATCGACCCCGACCAGTGCATCGCCTGTGACCGCTGCCAGACGCATTGCGTGCTGGACATCTCGGCGGTGAAGAGCGTGCAGTGTTTCGCCCTGTGCGGCTACTGCGACGTCTGCACCGGCTATTTTCCCACCAGGGATTTTTTGCTGGCGACCGGGGCGGAGAACCAGCTTTGCCCCACCGGGGCCATCACCCGCCGCTTCATCGAGGCGCAGGCCGGCGAGCGGTTCTTCGAGTATACGATCAACGAGTCGCTGTGCATCGGCTGCGGCAAGTGCGTGGCGGGCTGCCGGCACATGAACGGCTCGCTCTATCTCCAGGTCCGCCACGACCGCTGCCTCAATTGCAACGAGTGCGCCATTGCGGTGGCCTGTCCGACGCAGGCCTTTCGCCGTCTGCCGGCCGGCGCGCCGAACCTCTTGAGCCAAGCCGCCCAGGGCGCACTGCGGGCGCAGCAGCGCACGGGGAAAAAGGGGACTGGCTCCGTGGCACAGAGCGGTCCTGCGCCACGAGAAACGATGCCGCCACGGTGCCTGTCACCTTTTTCCCCGCCGGCGGAACCGCGGGGCGACACGACATGAAACGGCGCGTCACGATCTTTTTGCTCATCATGTTGGCCGGACTGACGCTGCCGGCGCGGGCCGCCGACCTCGTGCCCGTGCCCAGCTTCACAAACGGCCACAAGATCCCCCAAACGCAAAACCCCGCCCCGCGGGCCGATTATCGCGAGTACCTCGACATGGCGGCCTTGGCGGCCGGCCTCAGCCTGGCAAGCTACCTCGCCTTGGTCAAGCGGTCGCGGCGGGGGCTGTTTCTCCTGGGCATCGCCTCGCTGGCCTGGCTGGGATTCTGGCGTAAGGGCTGCATCTGTCCCATCGGCGCCATCCAGAACGTGACCCTGGCGATTTTCGATCCCGGCTATGCCGTGCCCCTGGCGGCGGTGGTCTTTCTGGCGTTGCCGCTGCTGTTTACGCTGCTGTTCGGGCGGACGTTTTGCGCGGCGGTCTGCCCGCTGGGCGCCGTGCAGGAACTGGTGGCCGTCCGGCCCGTGCGGACGCCGCTGTGGCTGGATCACGCCTTGGGGCTTCTGGCCTATGTCTACCTGGGGGCGGCCGTGCTCTTTGCCGCCACCGACACGGCCTTCCTCATCTGCCGCTACGATCCCTTCGTGGCCATGTTCCGCATGAGCGGCGAGTTGAACATGCTGATCCTCGGCGGCTGCTTCCTCGCGCTGGGCGTATTCGTGGGCCGGCCCTATTGCCGCTACTTGTGCCCCTACGGCGCGGTGCTGGGGCTGGCATCGCGGGTGGCCAAATGGCACGTGCAGATTCCGCCCGAGGAGTGTATCAAGTGCCGGCTCTGTGAGGATTCCTGCCCATACAACGCCATCCGCGAGCCGACGGTGGCCCAGTCCGAAGCGAATCGCCGCGGCGGCCGCCGGCGATTGGCGCTGCTTTTGGTGCTCTTGCCGCTGCTGATCGCTGCGGGGGCGGCGCTGGGAACGCGGCTGGGCGTGCCGTTGGCCCGGCTGCATCCCATGGTGCAACTCGCCGCGCAATTGCAAACGGAGCAAAGCGGCGCGGCGGCCGAGGCCGCCGAGGCCTTTCGCGCCAGCGGCCGCTCGCTCGAAGGGCTCCAGCGCGAGGCCGCCGTGGTGGTGGGCCGGCTGGTTCGCGGCGGCGGCTGGTTCGGCGCCTGGGTCGGCCTGGTCATCGGCGTGAAACTGATCTACCTCTCGGTCCGCCGCCGCCGCGTCGATTATCAGCCCGATCGCACCGCCTGCGTCTCCTGCGGCCGCTGCTTCTGGTATTGTCCCGGCGAGCAGGCCCGCCGCGGCTGGATACAAATCGCGCCAACCGCGAAGCTAGCGGGGTGAGCGAGATGCCTGTGGAACATGAACCACTGAAGCCCTCACCCCCGGCCCCTCTCCCGAAAGGGGAGAGGGGAGATAGGGAGGCGGCCTATGGGCTGGCGGTGCGGGTCGCGGCGGTGGCCGGCGTGTTTTGCCTGCTGGTTGTGACGCTATTGTTTTACCACTATAGCCTCCGGCAGGCGAAAGACCCCGGCGAGGCGACGATGCTGAAGGCCCTGAAGGCCGATCTGGCTGGGCAGCCGGAAAACCAGGCCCTCAAAGAGCAAATCCGCATCTTGGACCTGGAGCTGCGGCAGAAGTACATGTGGCAACGGGCGTTTGCCGCCGGGGGCGCCGTGCTGCTGCTGGGCGGGATCGTGGTGCTGCTGGCGGCGGCCACGTGGGCGGCCACCTTGCGGCGGAAATTGCCCCTGCCGCAGCCGCTGGGCTCCGGCCGCGACCGCCAGGCGGAGTGGACGCCACTGGCCCGCTGGGCGGTCGCCGGCGTGGGCGTGGCGCTGGCTGTCGCGGCCGCGGTGTTGATCGCCCGCTGCGGTCCGTTGCCCTGGCAAGCGACGAGTCAACCCAAGGGGACAGTCCCGTCTTCGGGCCAGGCACGACGCGACGAGTCGCCGCCGCAAATATTGGGACAGCCCCCTTCGGCCGAGGAAATCGCCCGCGCCTGGCCGCGCTTCCGCGGACCCGGCGGCGCGGGAATCTCCGCCTACGCGAATGTGTCCGAAAGTTGGGACGGCCCCTCGGGCAAGAACATCCTCTGGAAGACTCCGGTGCCGCTGCCCGGCAACAACTCGCCGGTGGTCTGGGGCAATCGCGTCTTTCTCTCCGGGGCGGATGCGAAGCACCGCGAGGTCTATTGCTTCGACGCAGCCGACGGCCGGCTGCTGTGGCAAAAGGAAGTGCCGGCCGGCGCAGGGAGCAGCCAGTCTTGCAAGGTCCGCGACGACGTGGGCTTCGCGTCGCCCACCATGGCGACCGACGGCCGTCTGGCCGCGGCCGTCTTCGCCAACGGCGACGTGGCCGCCTTCGATTTCCAGGGCGAGCTGATCTGGAGCCACAGCCTGGGCGTGCCGGACAATTCCTATGGCCATGCCGCCTCGCCGGTCATTTTTCACGATCTGTTATTGATTCCCATGGATCAAGGCCACGCCGGCAGCCAACGCTCGAAGCTCCTGGCGCTGGACGTGGCAACGGGGAAGACCGTGTGGCAGCAGCCGCGCCAGACGGCCAACACGTGGTCTTCGCCCATCGTGATCCACGGCGCCGGCCGCGACCAGCTCATTACGACCGGCGATCCCTGGGTCATCGCCTACGAGCTTCCCGGCGGCGGCGAGCTTTGGCGGGCGAAGTGCCTCTATGGCGAGATCGGGCCGTCGCCGGTCTTCGCCAACGGGCTGGTCTACGCCGCGGGGAGCGAGGATTCGCCGGTCGCGGCCATCGCGCCCGACGGCCACGGCGACGTGAGCAAGAGCAAGGTTCTGTGGAAGTGCGACGAGGGCCAACCCGATCTTTGCAGCCCGCTGGCCACGGAGCGATTTCTCTTCCTGCTGGCCTCTTACGGCCCCTTGACCTGTTACGACGCCCGGCAGGGCAAGAAGCTCTGGCAGGACGACCTGGAGGACAAATTCCAGGGGCACAAGATCAGCTTTCGCGCTTCGCCGGGGCTGGCCGGCAACCGGCTTTACTTGATCAGCGAGGAGGGCAGGGTGGTCGTCGTCGAAGCGGATGCGGCCGGCTGCAAGGGCGTGGGCCGCGGCGACCTGGGTGAGCCCTGCGTCACCAGCCCCGCCTTCCAAGACGGCCGGATTTATCTCCGCGGCCAGAAGCATCTGTTTTGTGTCGGGAAAAAAGTCCCCTCTCCCGACCAACCTTCGGTCGGTGCCCGGAGAGGGCCAGGGTGAGGGCGAAGCTGGAAGTGATCTGACATGGCAAACCAAGAAGCGATTCGAAGCCCTCACCCTAACCCTCTCCTGGAGGGAGAGGGGACCGGTGCGCACGACCTCACATTCGTCGATGAGACCGTGACGCGGCTGGGCCGCCGGCCCGAGGCCGTGATCGCGATCCTCCAGGCCATCCAGGGGCATTACCGCTACCTGCCGCCGGCGGCGCTGCGGCGCGTCGTCGAGCTGACCGAGATCACGGCGGCGACGATCGCCGGCGTCTCGACGTTCTACACCCAGTTCCGCCACGAGCCGGTCGGACTGCACACGATCCAGGTCTGCCACGGGACCGCCTGCCACGTGAAAGGGGCCCAGGTGGTCCACGACGCCTTCCAGCGCCGCCTGAAGATCGCTCCCGGCGGCGACACCGACGCCGAGGGGCTTTTCACCGTCGAGAAGGTCGTCTGCCTGGGCTGTTGCACGCTGGCCCCGGTCGTGCGGATCGACGGCGTCACTTATGGTGCGATGACCTCCCATCGCGTGGCCGCGGTGCTGGATGATTTTCTTGCGCGGCAAGCGGGGCATCCCTCCGCGGCCGGGCCCACGGCGGTGCCGACCGGCGAAGCCCTGGGCGAGATCCGCATCGGTTTGGGCTCCTGCTGCGTCGCCCAGGGAAGCGGCCAGGTCCATGAGGCCATCCAGCGGGCGATTGCCGCCAGCGGCGCCCCGGCCGTGCTCAAGACCGTGGGCTGCGTGGGCATGTGCCATCAAATGCCGCTGGTCGAGCTGGTCCCTGCCGCCGGCCCCAC
The DNA here is from genome assembly GCA_052139835.1 of Thermoguttaceae bacterium. Lineage (GTDB taxonomy): Bacteria > Planctomycetota > Planctomycetia > Pirellulales > Thermoguttaceae > JBKQVT01. Next base: position 3,747 of record JBKQVT010000067.1, on the reverse strand, counting down.
ACGGCTGTTTGCCAAGGTCCAGGCCCAAAGCGCCGCGGCGATCGTCCACGCGGAGTTCAAACCCAAGGGCTTCGCCCGGCGGATCGGCTACGCGATTTCGGGATGGCTGGACCGCTTCGAGAGCGACGAGGAGGACGATCCGGTCCAGGGCCACGCCCTGGAGGATCGCGATGGGCAAGTATGCGCCTTCCTGGGCCGGCAGTTTCGCGTCGCCACCGAGTATTGCGGCCAGTTGACGCCTACCGATCTGGACCAGTATCTTCGCCACCAGGGGTTCGAGGCCCTGCGGCATTGCCTCCAGCGCCTCTCGCCGGAAGAGATCGTCCAGCAGGCAACTGCCGCGGGCCTGCGGGGCCGGGGCGGGGCCGGCTTTCCCACCGGGCTGAAGTGGGCCGCGGTGCGCGGCGCCCCCGGCGAAAAAAAATACGTCCTCTGCAACGGCGATGAAGGCGACCCCGGCGCCTTCATGGACCGCATGTTGCTGGAATCGTTCCCCTATCGCATCATCGAGGGCATGGCGATCGCGGCCCGCGCCGTCGGCGCCGACGAGGGCGTCTTCTACATCCGCGCCGAATATCCGCTGGCGGTCAAGCGGATCAACGAGGCCCTGGAGCAGTGCCGGCAGCGCGGCCTGCTGGGCCGGGGCATTTTGGGGAGCGACTTCAGCCTGGATATCGCGGTTCGCCAGGGGGCGGGGGCCTTCGTCTGCGGCGAGGAGACGGCGTTGCTGGCCGCCCTGGAGGGCCGCCGCGGCACGCCCCGGCTGCGTCCGCCCTACCCGGCCGAGTGCGGCCTGTGGGGCAAACCGACCGCCATCAACAACGTCGAGACCTACGCCCTGGTTCCCTGGATCTTTCGCCACGGCGCCGCGGCGTTCGCGGAACTGGGCACCGCCGGGAGCAAGGGCACCAAGGTCTTCGCCCTGGCCGGCAAGGTCCGCCGCGGCGGCCTGATCGAAGTGCCCATGGGCGTGACCCTCCGGCAGATCGTCGAGGAGATCGGCGGCGGTTGCGCTGGCGGAAAGACTTTCAAGGCCGTGCAGATCGGCGGGCCCTCCGGCGGCTGCCTGCCTGCCGAGCTGGCCGACACGCCGGTGGATTACGAGGCCCTGGCCCAACTCGGCGCCATCATGGGCTCCGGCGGCCTGGTCGTGTTGGACGAGGACGACTGCATGGTCGATATCGCCCGCTTCTTCCTGGCCTTCACCCAGCAACAATCGTGCGGGAAGTGTGCCTTCTGCCGCGTCGGCACGCGGCGGATGTTGGATATCCTGGATCGAATATGCAGCGGCGGCGGGAAGGCCGGCGACCTGGAGCAGCTTGAATCGCTGGGTCGGACCGTCGCCGCCGGCAGCGTCTGCGGCCTGGGCCGCACCGCGCCCAACCCCGTGCTCTCCACGCTCCGCCACTTCCGCGGCGAGTATGAGGCGCACCTGGCGGGCCGCTGCCCGGCCGGCAAGTGCAAGGCCCTGGTGGCCTACCGCATCAACGACCGCTGCATCGGCTGCACGCTCTGCGCCCAGCAGTGCCCGGCCGACGCCATCGCCATGACGCCCTACGTCCGGCACGTCATCGACCTGGACAAGTGCATCCGCTGCGACACCTGCCGGCAGGTTTGTCCGGTCGAGGCGGTTGTGGTGGAATAGAGTAGGACTTCGAAAAATATCACGGAGAACACGGAGAGCAAGGAGTTAGAAGTTAGGAGTTAGGAGTTAGAAGTTGGAAGCATCGACGGCCCACCGCTCTGCGATTCTAACTCCTAACTCCTAGATTCAAGCTTCCAGACGATTATGATACGACTTTCGATCGATCATCGGCCTGTTGAAGTGCCGCCGGGGGCCACCGTGCTGGCGGCGGCGTGGAAACTGGGCATCGACGTGCCGGCGCTCTGCTTCCGCGAAGGCTCGACGCCCTCGACCTCGTGCCTGGTGTGCATGGTCAAGCTCACGGAGACGGGCCGCTTCGTGCCCGCCTGCGCCACCGCGGCGGCCGAGGGCCTGGAAGTGGAAAGCGAGACGGCCGAAGTGCATCAACTCCGCCGCGACGCGCTCGAATTGCTGCTGAGCGATCACCTGGGCGATTGCCTGGCGCCGTGCTTCTTTGCCTGCCCGGCGCGGATGGACATCCCGCGGATGCTCCGCCAGATCGCCGCCGGGGACCTCCGCGGGGCGATTGCCACGGTGAAGCGCGACATCGCCCTGCCGGCGGTGCTGGGACGGGTCTGCCCGACGCCGTGCGAGCGGGCATGCCGCCGTGGCGGGCTGGACGCCGCGGTGGCCATCTGCCAATTGAAGCGCTACGTGGCCGACGTGGACCTGGCCTCCGGCGATCCCTACGTCCCGTGGTGCGGGCCGGCCACGGGCCGCCGCGTGGCCATCCTCGGCGCCGGGCCGACCGGACTTTCTGCCGCCTATTACCTGGCCCAGCAGGGCCACGCCTGCACAATGTTCGACGAAAACCGGCAGCCCGGCGGCCGCTTGCGGCAGGAGAGCCCCGAGAAGTTGCCGCCCGCGGTGCTCGACGCCGAGATTGGCCTCATCTTGCGGTTGGGCGTGGAATTTCGGCCGGACACCCGAATCGACCACGACACGCTTGCCGATATTCGCCGTCAATTCGACGCCGTGCTGATCGCCTCCCCTCTCTCTCCGGGAGAGGGGCCGGGGGTGAGGGCTGTTCCCCCCGAAGCCCTTCACACGACTCCGCTGGGCATCGCGATCACCAAGGGAACTTTTGCCACCTCGCTTCCCGGCGTGTTTGCCGCCGGCACTGCGGTCCACGGCCGCAGCCTGGCAGTCCGCAGCGTGGCCGACGGCAAGGCCGCGGCCGCCGCGATCGGCCGCTTCCTGGCCGAAAAATTCCCCCCCTCTCCCCGTGTGGGAGAGGGGCCGGGGGTGAGGGGGCCTAGCTTTCGGCCCGGCGCCTTTTCCACCAAGATCGGCCGCATGGACCGCGACGAGCTTTTGCAGTTGTCCGTCGGCTCCAGCCCGCAGCCGCGGGTCGATCCGCCTTCGGGCGAGTTTACGGCAGCGGAGGCAACCGCTGCGGCCGGCCGCTGCATGCACTGCGATTGCCGCGGCCTGGACACATGCAAGCTTCGCCATTATGCGGCCGTCTACGGGGCCGACCCGCGGCGTTACAAGGCCCCGCGGCGGCGCTTTCAACAAGACACGAGTCATCCCGAGGTGCTTTTCGAGCCGGGCAAGTGCATCGCCTGCGGCCTGTGCATCGAGATTGCCGCCTCCGCCGGCGAGACGCTGGGGCTGAGCTTCATCGGCCGGGGTTTTGACGTTCGCCTGAGCGTGCCGCTGGACGGCGTGATGGCCGAGGCGCTCGCAAAATCCGCCGCCGCCTGCGTGGCCGCCTGTCCCACGGCCGCGCTGGCGTGGAAGAAGGAATCGCCGCGACCGTAGGGCGCCAGCGTAACTTGCAGCGAGCGCGCTGGCGTGCTAACGTGTAATCGGTGCAAGGGGGCAGCAGTGGGAGCATTCGATCCGTGAACCGCGTCCGTGTCGTAATGAAATGGCTGCTGGTGCTGGTCGCAACGTATTATGGTTCGATTGCGGTCGCCGTTTTGATAACGCCTTCCGGCGATCCGTATTCCTGCCTCTTGGTCTTTATAACGGGCGGTGTCAAAATTGAAATGCAACGAGGTGGAAAACTGGTATAGGTGAAAGCATCACGGGGAGGTTCGATAGGGTGGTTTTCGGAAATAACCCTGTTGAACGGAGTCCCCGTGATGGCACGTCAT
>JBKQVT010000066.1:0-30219 GCA_052139835.1 Thermoguttaceae bacterium | reverse complement strand
ATGACGTGCCATCACGGGGACTCCGTTCAACAGGGTTATTTCCGAAAACCACCCTATCGAACCTCCCCGTGATGCTTTCACCTATACCAGTTTTCCACCTCGTTGCATTTCAATTTTGACACCGCCTTGCATAAAGATTAGCGTCCTGAAGATTCACGCCGATCAAGTAGGCTTGCGTCAGATCGAGGTAATAAAGGTTTGCGTTGGGAGCGGCGACTGCGCCTGCCCCATCAGGGCAGAGCGTACTGGATTGCTCCACGCCCTGAGTCGGATCGCCGGAATCGACCCACTGCCATTGGTAAACGTCAGCCCGCGCCGTGGCGGCGCACGCGACGAGCATCAAACCCGCCCAAAGAGCCCAATACGGCGCCCGCGATTTGGCGCGGCCGAACCGCACGGGCGGGGCGCGCCGGGCAGCCCTGCCGAGACCGAACAAATTCAATACGCGAAGCACGATCTGAAGGCCCATGCGTCCCTCGCCCAAGCAAAAGGAAGACAGTCGAGGTCAAGCAGCGGTCGGCCCGCAGCGCGCGGGCCGAAAAGGAGAAGGCAACCAAGAAACGACCGTCCTCACAAGCGGGACGTCGTCGGTCGGCTGCGGTCGCTGCCTCCAGAATTGGGTGTACCCCTTGCGAGGACTACCCTCAGCATACCAGAATTGGCGGAAACATCAAGCAACCGGCACATAAGAGGCTTGGGGCAATCGAGGATTGCCCTTACCCGCCGCCATCCGTGCAAATGCCATGCAACCGCGGGCATGGACCGGTCCGCTCGTCCTTCGGCCTTCCGCCCTCCCCCTTTACATCATCTCGCCCATCCCGCAGTTGCCGCCGCAACAATGCTTCACGCCGCAGGAATCCCGCGCGGGACAGGAAGGGGCGGCAGGCGCGGCCACGTGGGCCGCCGGCACGCTCAGTTGCTTCGTCAGACGCGACTGGCCGCACGACGGACAGACGGGCTGCTCCGTGGTGCGAATCAAGACCTCGAACTCGCGGCCGCAATCGTCACAGATGTATTCGTAGATGGGCATGGGAATAAGGGGGAAGGCGGAGGGCGGAAGGGGGAAGGTAAGCGGGGCTGGATCGGTCAGACAATCAAGTATAGAATCATTTCATTCTACGCGATGCAAGGAGAATAGAATAGCGGAGGGGAAAAGGGCGAATTTCCCCATCCGAATTCCGCCTTCCGAATTCCGAATTTTCGCCACTCCATTCCCACCGCGACCCGCTGCGCGGGTGCCCGGCCGGTGGGCGTGGGGTTTTCTAATCCCTAATCCCCAATCCCTAATCCCTCCCCCATGTCCCTCAGCCGCGAACAATCCCGACAGGTCGATCGCCGCGCAGGCGAGGAATATGGTATATCGGGACTGGTGCTGATGGAAAACGCCGGCCGCGGCGCGGCCGACGTGCTCGGCCAACTGGCCTCGCCGGGGGAGAAGATCGTCGTCTGCTGCGGGAAGGGCAATAATGCCGGCGACGGCTTCGTGCTGGCCCGGCACCTCGACCTGCGGGGCTACGCGGTCCGCGTGTTGGTGTGGGCCGAGCCGGAGGAATTGCAGGGCGACGCGGGGGTCAATTTCCAGATCCTCCGCAAGGTCGGAGTGCCACTGGAAATCTTCGGCAGCCGGCACGATCCCGCGCGGCTGGCGGACAATCTGGCCGGGGCGGCCTGGATCGTCGATGCCCTGCTGGGCACGGGCGTACGCGGCGAACCCAGGCCGCCGCTGGACGCGGTGATCGAAGGGCTCAACGCGGCGGCCGCGCCGAAGCTAGCCATCGATCTGCCCAGCGGGCTGGACTGCGACACGGGCCGCCCGGCGCGGCACACGATCCGGGCCGCCGTCACCTGTACGTTTGTGGCGTCGAAGCGGGGCTTTTCTGCCCCCGGCGCGGCGGAGTGGACCGGGCAGGTCCACGTGTTGGACATCGGCGCGCCGCGGAAACTGGTGGAAGAAGTCCTGGCGGCCGGCCAGTGACTTTCCCCCGCCTGCCACTGGCCAAGTCGGTGGCAGGCGCGGTATCCTGAAGCGGCATGAACCCCGACGCTACCGGCCCGCCACGTATCGCTCCCCCTGCGGCCAAGCAGTATTCGCAGGCCCTCACGCTGGTGCTGGATCGCCTACCGGAGTTGCAGCGGCGGCAGATGGCGGCGGCCTGCGATGCCGGGCCGAGCGGGCCCAGGCTCTTGGGGGCCTATCGTGGCCACGAAATGGTTGGCGCCGCGCTAGCGCAGGTCCAGCCGGGCCGGATGGCCAACGTCTGGCCGCCGCGACTGGTTGCCGGCGAGCCGGTCGCCACGGCCCTGCGGCTCGTGGAAGAACTCGTCCGGCTGCTGGCGACCGACGAGGTTCGCATGGCCCAAAGCCTGCTGGAGGGCAATGCCGCCACGGATGAGCAGGTGTTGTGCGAGGGGGGGTTCCAGCGCCTGTCCGAACTGCTCTACCTGGTTAGCCCAGACAGCGCATTCCCCACCTCGCCGCCGCTCAGCCCGTTGGAGTTCGAGCCCTACACAGCGGCCAATCATGGCCGCTTGGCCGAGATCGTGCAGGCCACGTATCAGCAGACCCGCGACTGCCCGCAGCTCAACGGCGTCCGCCAGGTCGAGGACGTGCTGGCCGGCTACCGAGGGGCGGGGGTCTTTGACCCTGCGCGATGGTTGATCGTGCGGCATGGGGGCGACGACGTGGGCTGCCTGCTGTTGAGCGATTTTCCCGAGTACGACAATTGGGAGCTGACCTACATGGGCGTGGCGCCCTGGGCGCGGGGCAGCGGCTGGGGGATCGAAATCGTTCGCTACGCCCAATGGCAGGCCCACCTGGCGGGCCGGTTGCGGTTGGTCTTGGCGGTGGATGCCGACAACGGCCCGGCCCTGAAGCTCTACGCGGCGGCGGGTTTTCAGGCATGGGACCGGCGGACGGTCCTGGTGAAGGTCTTCGGCTAACGGCGACCCGAGGGTGATGGGCCGCTGTTTTCCGGCCCTTTCGCCGATGGTGCCACTGTTGGCGTGGGGAACTTCAACAGGTTTTCCACGCCCGAGACCGCGCCGCGAAAAACTTTTCCGGCCCATGGGCCGGCCCGACGAGGACGCATTTTCCGCTGATTCGGCCTGCTGGGTGCGCGGGGAAAAAAATTCTCGCTCTCCGTGGCCCAGCTACCTTTGACAGCAACGCTGGCAACGCTACAATCAGGCGGTCGGGTGACAGAAACATAAGGAACCAAGACGGCGCGGGAGCGGTATCGCCTGGCGGATTCCGATACAGGTCCCTCACCGTCGAAGCCAGCACTCTTTTTTTCCGCGTTCTTTCCGGACATTGGGGCATGACATTTCCTGCCGCAAAGGTTGGGCCGAAGCGGGGAGAGTGCGCGCCGGGGTGAATGGAAGTGACCAGGGACGATATGGAAATCGTGTCGGCCTTGCGTGCTGCGCTGGCCGATAAGGTCGGCAAGGAACGATTCGAGCTGTGGTTCGGCCCCGGCACGTGGTTCCGCCTGGACCAGCGGGCCCTGACCGTCGGCGTGCCCAACCGCTTCTTCCGCGACTGGATCCGCTCGAATTTCCGCCGCCAGATCGAAAGTGCCTGCCTGGAAGTGCTGGGCAACTGCCCGAGCGTGAAGTACATCGTGGACGACGCCCTGGCGGCGCCGGCGGCGGCGGCGACGCCGGCGGGGGACTGTCCCGATTTTCGGGCAGAGACGCGAAGCGTCGGCCCGAAAATGGGACTGTCCCCTTTGGTTGACGCGGCCGAGAAAGCCCCCCCGCCGTCGGCCGCCGGCGACGCGCCGCGCAACGGCGACCCGCTGCCCGCCGGGCGGCGAAAATTCTCCGCCCTCTCGTCGTTCGTCACCGGACAGAGCAACCGCTTGGCCTTCGTCTCCGCCGAGATGGTCGCCCAGCACCCCGGGCGGATCACGCCGCTGCTGATTCACGGCCCCACCGGCGTGGGCAAGACGCACCTCCTGGAAGGAATCTGGACGGCCGCCCACCGCGCGGCGCGGGGCCAGACGGCCATCTACCTCTCGGCCGAGCAGTTCACCACCCTCTTCCTGGAGGCCCTGCGGGGCAACGGACTGCCCAACTTCCGCCGCAAGTACCGCGGCGTCGGCCTGCTGATCCTCGACGACCTGCAATTCCTGGTGGGCAAGCGGGCCACCCAGGTCGAACTGCTGCATACGGTCGACACCATGTTGCGCGAGGGGCGGCAACTGGTCTTCTCGGCCGATCATCCCCCCGCCGAACTGGCCGAGCTGGGCCCCGAACTGACCACCCGGCTGCAAAGCGGCATGGTCTGCCGCATCGAATTGCCCGATTTCCCCACCCGGCTGGGCATCGTGGGCAGCATGGCCAAGCGGCAAGGCGTCGTCGTGCCCGCCGACGTCCAACGGCTGATCGCCTCCCGGCTGACCTGTCATGCCCGCGAAATCTCCGGGGCGATTTGCCGCCTGCGCGCGACCAGCGAGGCCCTGGGGCGTCCCATCACCTTGCCGCTGGCCGAGGAGGCCCTCGGCGAGATGATTCGCCAGCACAGCCGCGTGGTCCGCCTGGGCGACATTCAGAAGGCCGTCTGCGACGTCTTCGGCCTGGAGACGGCCAGCCTCCAGGCCGACGGCAAGACCAAGCGGCTCAGCCACCCGCGGATGCTGGCGATGTGGCTGGCGCGGAAGCACACGCGGGCGGCCCTGAGCGAGATCGGCGATTTCTTCGGCCGCCGCAGCCACAGCACGGTGATCTCCGCGCAGAAGCGGGTCGACGGCTGGATGGCCGCCGGCACCCCGCTGCACCTCTCCGAGCGGACCTGGCAGATCGATGACGCCATCCGCGAGGTCGAGCGGCAACTGCTGGCCGGATGAAGAATAGGGGCTGGGGACCAGGGACTGGGGACCAGCGGCGAGCCGCGCGGATAAACCCCGCGGTTCGCTTCGTCTTTCCTTCCCCCTTCCGCCTTCCGCCCTCCGCCTTGCTTATCGCACCTTCGCCATGTAGCGGAGGAACTCGGCGTCGAGGCGCTTCAAGTCGCCGAAGTGCCGCTCGAACTGCACGATCCGGTCCTGCGGCGTATCCGTGAGGATCGGCTTCTTCGCCGAGAGCATCCGCAGATACTCGACGTACTGCTTGGAATGCTGGCGAATGAGGAAGTAGGTCAGCGCCCAGGCCTCGGCGTAGGCGTCCAAGCCCTGGCTGCGGTCCCTGAAGCGCTTGTCGGTGCTGATGAGCGTCCGCAGCGAGTCGCTCGGCCGCTGGCGGAGATACTGGCGAAACTGGGGCAGCCGCATGGGGTTCACCCCGCCCATGCCGCTCCAGCCCTTGGCGCTGCGGAGATCGGGGGTCTCGCAGAAGACGGCGATCCCCTCGCTGAACCACAAGGGGCAATCGCTCAGCCGCGTGTGCAGGCCGCAGTTGAAGGCGATCTGATGCGTGGCCTCGTGGACGATCGTGGCCACGTTCCGCACCGCGTCCGGCGCGGAGAGCGCCTGGTTGATCTGCGCGCTGCTGCCCAGGCGATTGGCCCGGCCGCCGCTTTGGGTGCCGGTCAGATCGTACATGTTCACGCGGTTGGTGAGCAGGTTGAAGTAGCCGATCATCTGTCCGCCGTTGCCGCCCAGTTCAGCGTGCAAGTATTGCCGATAGGACGCCTCGTCGGCGAAGATGACGGCCACCAGGCGGGAGTCCGGCTCGGCCAGGTCGAAGCCCTTGCGCGTCCAGAAGGTGTGAAAGGCGGTATAAAGCCGCTCCAGCAGCGTGCCGCACCAGTGGGCGTAGGCCCGCGAGGTGCTGTGGAAAATCAGGTAATGCGTGGTCTCGTAAACCTCGAAGCCCTTGGGCAACTGGCCCTTCATTTCGCGGGTCATCTCCGCCACCGAGAGGGCCTGGTAGGGCTTCTCGTCGCTGGTGTGTTTGACGATCTCGTCCGGCATGATGGACCAGAGGACGCCGTCGCGGGCAAGCAGGAGGATGCTGTCGTCCTGGCCGGTGAGTTCCACGCGGCCCTCGACCTCCCGCAGCTTGCCGTGGCGGCGGAGGGTGATCTGATCCATTGCCGCCGCGGCGGCCGCGCACGCCAGGCAGAGGAGCATCGCCGCGGCGGCCGCACGGAATCGCGGCCGGCGGCCGGGGACTGGTCCATTTTTCGGCCAGGCGGCGCGATTAACCTGTGCAACGTGGGCCGAAAACATGGACCTGTCCCCTTCTTCCCCTGGCTGGTTCATGGACTCAATTATACCATACGCCGATTTTCGGCCCGCCACCCCAGCGGCTCCACAGCCACCTTGCCGCCCCGGCGACCACGACGAACAGTCCCAGCAGGGCCAGGCTCATTCCCGCCGCCCGGTCCTCCACGCCGAAGTGCAACATGCCGAAGAGGTGCGTGGCGATGGTGGCCACGCCCGGCGGCAGCACGAGGATGCTGGCGGCCAGGTCGCCCAGGGCCACGGCCAGCGCCACCAGCCAGGCCACGGCGATGGCCCCGATCCGCAGCGGCACGACGATGTGCCACAGGCGGCCGATCGGCCCGGCGCCGTCCAGGGCGGCGCTTTCCAGCACGTCGCCCGGGATGGTTCGAAAAGCGTGCCACAAGATGAGCGTGGCCGCCGGCATCGCGCGAAGCGTGAGGACCAGCCAGGGCGCCAGGATCGAATGGTCGTAGAGGTTGAAGAGCCAAGGCATGTTCGGCCGGTTCAAGAGCGCGATGACCAGCAGGCCCAACACGGGGCCGGGTACGGCCAGGCAGGCGGCGGTGAGGGCCAGCACGCCCAGGGCGCGGAGGCCGCCGCGGCGGGCCAACCACGCCAAGGCCCCGCCCGCCGCCACTGCCGCCGTGGCCGCACAGGGCCCGATCAATAGCGACCAGCCGAATTCGCGGCGGTTGCGCCAGGGGGCATCGGCAAGGATCGCCAGACACTTCCCCGGCGACCAGCTTCGCAGCCGGCCGGTCTCGGTTTGAATCACAATCACGCCCGCCTGGTAGAGCAGGTCGCCCAAGGGCACGGCCACCAGCAGCAGGAGCATGGCGGCGACAAACAGCACGGCGGGTGCGGAGAACCAGCCCAGCTTAAAGACCCAGGGCCTTTGCAGGCTGGCCGGCCGGTCCCGCGGCGCCAGCTTGGCCGAGAGGACCAGTCCGGCCGCCACCAAGAGGGCGATCACGATCATGCCGGGCAGGGCCGCCAAGGGGGCCTCACCGGGCTCCATGCCGACGGCGGCTCGCGTGTAGACCACCTCGGCATAGGTGCGGACGGCGAACAGATCGGTCACCGTCATTTCGCCCGCCGTGACGATCGCGGTCCAGAGCGCGGCCACGCCGACGGCCGGCAGTGCGCCGCGGAGCGTGACGCGAAAGAAGACCTGCCGCGGCGAACCGTCCAAGAGGGCCTGCTCTTCCAATTCCGCTTCCACCAGCCGCAGTCCCATGCCGACGATCAGCACCACCCAGGGCACGGCGGCCATGGCGTGGATCCAGATGGCCCCCCGCCAGCCCGCGAGCCAGACGGTTTCCGCAAAGGAGCGCGTACACCAGCCCTGCGCGCCGAAGCCGGCCTGCCAGGCGGCCGCTTGCAAATACAGCGGCACGAAGGGCAACAGCCCCACCATCAGCAGAACCGGGCGGCGAGCGGGCAGATCCGTCCGCACCAGGAGCCATGCCAGCGCGGTCCCCAGCGGCAGGCTGACCGCGGAGGTGGCCGCGGTGAGCAACAGGGTATTGCCGAGCAGTGTCCAGGTGAGATAGTCCACGCCGCACTAGCATATCCGACCGGGGGCCGCGAAGCAAAGGCCGGCGGCATCCTAAACTTGCCGCAGGCGGCAGGGGTGGGCATGGGGCGGGCAAGTTTCTCGGCCGCCGCCCGCCCCCGCGACCGTCGCGCCGCCAGAGCAGTGGTAGACTTGCGTAGGTCGGCGCCGGCGGTATGCCCCCAGCCGCCCCGCGCCCCGGCCGCGCCCGCACACGATGAATCCGCGGAATGTGGCGGGAAGGCCGGTTGTGCCGGTTCTAGCGGGTCACGCTGGCGGCGGCGGGGAAGGAAGTCCAACGGCAGATGCGCACCGGCGGCAAAGCGTAACCTACGGTTAGGTAGAAACAGTTCCCAGCTACGGCTTGGCCGTCCCATGATCTCCCAACCTTGGTTGCCAGGCAAATAGAGAACGCAGATGGGCTTCCTGAAACGATTCTTTCGCAATGTCTTCCGTGAAGGTCCGGCGCCGGTCGGCACCAGCAGCTTCCAACGCCTCAGCGAGGAGGAGTTGGAATCGCACCTGGGGGTCGCCCGCTACGGCGACTTCCTCTTGACCGACGCCGTGCGCCCGTCCTACGACCTTCAGGTCGTGCCGACCCAGGGCTACCGCCACGATTCCTACCACGACGAGCAGAACCGCAGCACAGTGCCGGTCCTCATGTCCGCGGTCTCCAAGGAACAACTCTTCGAGACCTTCCTCGACCTGATCGACCCGCTGGGCTCGGTGGTCGACGTGGTCCTGGAGACGAGCCATAACCGCGACAGCCGCGGACACACCGACCTCTACCGCGAGCACATCGACGTGCCCGTGCTCAAGAGCATCCTCTGGGAGTACGAGGACTTGCTGGTCAACGACGGCTGCACCGGCCTGGCCGTGCTCAATCCCTACGTCCCCCAGGAAATCCAGTTCGACGAGCACAAGCTGCTGATCATCTACGGCGACGAGTTGGCCGACTATGAGGAAATCTTCCGCCAGCGGCAAATCGCCTGCGACGAGCAGTTGAAGTTCCTCACTGAGGCCGAGCACGTCCATTCGTCCAGCGACCGCTATGCCCAGCAGTTCGACGAGCTGAAGACGCACCTCGGCATGGACGGCGGCTACGCGTGAGGGAAGCAGGATTAGGGATTGGGGATTAGGGATTAGAAGGGGTCGTGGAGGCGTCGTGGGGGCCTGCGAAACCGCAAGCGTGTTGCCGCGTCTAATCCCCAATCCCTAATCCCTGCTCTCCCCCAGCCATTCCCGCAGCCAGACCAGGTCTTCGCGGCATTCCTCCAGCGTTTCCGTCATGGCCGCGAAATGGCGGCGGAAATGCCGCCAGGCCAAGCCCCCGACGGCCAGCCCGCCGCCGGCCAGGACGAGACCGAAAATCGCCAGCCATCCGGCGCGGGCGATCCCCAGCCGGCCGTCGAGCACCTCGGCCAGCAAGCCCACCAGCAGCGGCAGCGCCACCAGCGTCATCACGGCCGCGGCGGCCAGCGCAACGGCCAAACGCCGCAGGCCGGCCAGCGCGGCGTGAAATTCCCGCCGCGCCAGTTCCCAGCGCAGGGCCAACAATTCGCCCAGGTCGGCCGCGGCGGCGGCGATCTGTTGGCGAAGGTCGGCCAGCAGCGGCCGTTCACGGTCGGTCATGGTCGCTCTCGGTGGTTTCTGCGGTTTGCGTGGGCAGCGGCGTGGCGGCCCAGAACCGCCGCACTTCCGCCCACAAGTGGTCGCCGATCCGCGTGCCGGCCTGCCGCACCAGCCGCATCCCCAGCCAGCGTCCCAGGCGGGCCCGATTCCAAGCGGCCGACAGCGCCAGCCCCGTGCCCAAGGCCGCCAGCAGGGCAAGGCCGGGATAGCGGCGCACGTAGGTCCGCAACTGCAAGAGTTCTCGGCCGCGGTCGCCCGCGGCGCGGACGCGCCGGTCGATGCGCCGCCGCAGGCGGGCGATTCGCAGGCGCAACTGTTGGGTTGGCTCATTCATAGGCCGAAAGGCGGAGGGCTGCGAAACCGCAAGCGATCTGCTTGCCGTTTTCATCCCTCATCCTTCATCCTTGATCCTTCATCCTTTCTTCAGCAGCCGGCCGAGGAAGACGCCGACAGCCAGGGCGATGGTCAGGCCGGTCACGGGGTGCTTGCGCACCGCGCCCAGCGTGCCGTCCAGCAGGTCGCCCACGGTCTTGCCGCGGACCGCCTCGACGCGGTCGGCCGTCTCGCGGCGGACCCGCTGGTAGAACTCCTGGGCCTTCTGCAACTCGGCCTTGGCCAGCCGCACGGCGTCGGCCGCCGAATGGACCTCGGCCCAGGCGCCGTGGCACTCTCCGGGCGCTGCCTCCGGCGCGGCGGTTTCCCCGCCCATGTCCGACGAATTCTTATCATGTTTGCTCATAGAAACCCCCTTTCTGTACCTAATCGTACCTTACAGGGGAAGCGTGGCAAGCCGCCAACCCCACCCGATGAGGGGGCACGGGGTCCAGAGGGCAAGAAGTCAGGAGTCAGAAGCTAGGAGTTAGAAGGACGACAGCCGGCCGCCCCGCGATTCTAACTCCTAACTCCTAACTTCTAACTCCTAGCTCTCAGAAGATTCCCATGTCTCCGGCGCAAGTCTCGTGCCGCGATTTCAGTTCCGCGCCGGGCCATCGGCCGCAGGGCCGGCGGTCGGCAGGGCATGGTCGCGGACGAACTCGAAACGCGGCTTGGCGAAGTCGTCGAACCCCTCGATGAGCGAGGAATCCAGCCGCGGCTGCTCCTGGAGGGCCCAGGGCAGCCGGACCGTGAAGGTGCTGCCCTTGCCCAGCACGCTCTGGACGGAGACCGTGCCGCCCAGCAGCCTGCAGAGTTCCTTGACGATGGAGAGGCCCAGGCCCGTGCCCGAGTATTCGCGGGTCATGGCGTCGCCGCTGGGGGCGACGGTGCGTCCCTGGCGGAACTTCTCGAAGATCGTCTGCTGGTCCTCCTCGGCGATGCCCACGCCCGTGTCGCTCACCTGCATGACGAGGAAATTCTCGTCGTCGCGGACGACGCTGACGGTGATGCGGCCGCCCTCGGGAGTGAACTTGATGGCGTTGGAGAGGAGGTTGTTGAGGATTTGCTGGACGCGGGCCTGGTCCTGCTGCATCGGCGGCAGATCGGCCGGCAACTGCGTCTCCATGTCGATGTTTTTCTTCTCGGTCAGCGGCCGGGCCATGTCGCACTGCGCCGCCACCACCTGGCTGACGCGGAAGTCGCTCAGCCGAATGTCCATCTTGCCGCTTTCCATCTTGGCCAGGTCGAGGATGTCGTTGATCATCTCCAGGAGCGTGCGGCCCGACGTCTGGATGTTCTGCACGTAGCGCTTCTGCTTCTCGTCCAGCGCGCTGATGGAGTCCAACACCTCGCTGAACCCCAGGATGCTGTTCAGCGGCGTGCGCAACTCGTGGCTCATGGTGGCCAGGAAGTCGCTCTTCACGGTGTTCATCTCGTAAAGCCGCATGTTGGCCTGGGCCAGCTCGTCTACCTTGCCGTCCAGGGTGGCGTTGACCTGGCGGAGTTCCTCCTGGGCGGTGACGAGGTGGCGCAACATGCGGTTGAAGGCGACGGCCAGCTCCTCGAACTCGTCGCCGGTGTGGATCTCCGCCCGCAGGGCGATGTTGCCGCGGCTCACCGAGTCGCTGACGTCGCGAAGGTGCCGCAGCGGCTTGACGATCACGTAGCGGACGATGACGTAGGAGGTGACCATCGCCAGGAAGACGGTGATGACGAGGGTGGAGATGAGGATGGCGCGGTTCCAGTTGAGTTGCCGCCGCGTCAGCCCCGAGGGGCCGGTGGGCATGGTCACCTTGGCGATGGCGATGATATCGCCTTTCGACAAGGGCGGCGTGCTCGCCGAGAAGGTTTGTCCGGAGGGGGCTTGCCCCGTGCCGTTCAGATCGATGCCCGCCCCGCCCAAGGGCGCGGCGTGGCACAATCCCAGGCACGACTGATCGTCGGCGCGGATGGGCTGATAATATTGATACTGGTTGACCGCCGGCAGCGGGCGCTCGGCGAACTCGGGGATGTCGAGTTCCTTGGCCTGCGGCGGCTTCCCCTTGAGGAAGCGATCGCGGGCCGCGACCTCAAAGGGGTCGTGGGGACCGCTGGGCCCCTCGCCGCGCGGCGAAATGAACTCGACCGTGTAGTGCTGCTTGACCAGGTTCTTCGTCAGGCGCTCGATCAGCCCCGCCATGTCCTTGTTGTCTTTCTCCCACCACGCGCAGTGCTTGGCGACGATCATTTCGTCGATGAGCAAGCGGGCCCGATCGCTGCAGTTCTGCTGCGTCACGAGCTTCTCGGTCTGGTAGCCATACCACCAGTAGCTGGCGGCGATCAAGACAAACAGACTAGCGCCGAAGAGGAGACGGCACTTCCGCTCCAGGCTCGTTTCGCCCAAAACCGTCTTGATCGAGCGATAGGACATGATCCCCCATTCTACGCCACCGGCAAAAGCGACGCCAGGGGAGAGCGTAGAACTTAGAACTTAGTTCTTAGAGCTTAGAACGTAGACGCCAAGGCCCTAAGAACTAAGCTCTAAGAACTAAGTTCTAAGTTCTTTCCACCCCGCTCAATTCAGGCCGGCCTGCGCGTCCATGGCCGTGTCCGCCTCGCCGTCGTAGGTGTAGAAATGCCGGGCAATGTGCTCGGCGACGACGGCGGAAAACTCGCGGCAGAAATCGTTCTCCGTCTGCTCGGCAATCGGTTTGCCGACGCTCGGCGGATAAAGAAGCTGCGGCATGTCCTTCTTGAAGACCACCTTGTTGTCGTCTTTGAGATCGAAGACCTTGATCGATGCGGTCGCCTTGCCCTGGTAAAGCGTCGGCCCCTGATAGGTGCTGAACGAAGTCAGGTCGACACCCACGACCATGTCGGCCCCCAGGGCCTTGCCGACCTCGGGATACTCCTCCCAGGCGTGTTCGTCGGTCCACTCGGCCACCTTCTGCTGGTCGATGACCGTGATCTTGGGGACCTGCTTTTTCAGCAGCACGGAGATCTGCGCGGCCAGCGCCTTGGCCGAGGCGGCATCGCGATATTGCAGTTCGGCCAGGGGACGACAGACGACGACGACCTTCTTGCCCTTCAGTCCGGGGAACTCGGCGTCCGCATCCGTGCCCTTGACGAGGATCGCCACCGTTTCGAACAACCCGACGCACCCGCCCGCCTCCGCCAGCAGCAGGGCGGTAAGGACGGCAGCCAGGCATCCATAGCACCAACGGCGACGTTGCATCGCAATTCCTCCTTGAATGATCCCGCCCTTTTTCTCTCTTTCGATTTCCTATCCCGCCAGCAAGCGCCAACCCCACTGCACCAGTGCAATCACCACCAGGGCCACGGCCGCCACGGCGGTCAGCGCCGGTCCGGGCGTGCCCGGCAACCACCGTCCCCGGCCGGCCGAGGCCAGCAACCAGGGGACGCCGACCAGGGCCAGCATCCCCAACAGGGTCCCGCTGGCGTTGGCCCGCAAGGCAGCCCGCACCTCTCCCCGCATCAGCCAGGCCCAGGAGGTCGTCATCCCGCAGGTTGGGCAAGGCCGGCCGAAGAGCACCACGAACGTGCACGGCGGCAGCCCCAGTTGCTCGTGGGTGCCGCGCCCTTGCGGATTCGGCTCCAAGGCCCGTGCCACCCCCAACAGCGCCGCCAACCCAATCGCCAGCAGGGTCAAGGCCAACCGCAAGCGGCCGGAAAGCAGGACTGTTCGGGATGTGCCTGTCTGGGCCACGCTGATCCAGTGAAAAGCAGGGGGAAGATACTGGGAAGGCCGCCGCTTTGCAAGAGCGATTTTTCAAAGGCGGAAGGCAGAAGGATCAAAAACTGAAAACTGAAAACTCAGCCTGTGTTCAGTTTTCAGTGTTCAGTTTTCAGCCCCCAGCCCCTTCCCCCTTCCGCCTTCCGCCTTTTTTGCAAGCCGGTCGGCGGCGGCCTGATCGACGCAAATTCTCCGGATTGCCGAGGCCCGGCCCGTCTCGGGGTCGAATTCCACCACGGTTCCGCAGATTCGCACGTCGCCGGTGGCAACTTCAAAATGCGTAGGACGGAAGGTCCGCGTAGTTTCCATCACGCGGTCAATCCGCCGCCCCAGGATGCTCTCATGGGCCCCGGTCATGCCCACGTCGCACTGAAAGGCGGTGCCGCCGGGGAGGATCTGCTCGTCGGCCGTGGGGACGTGGGTGTGGGTCCCCAGCACGGCGGTGACCCGGCCGTCGAGGAACCGCCCCATCAGTTGCTTATCGCTGGTGGCCTCGGCATGGAAGTCCAGAAGGACGACGCGGACCTCCGACGGCAGGGCGTCGAGGACGCGTTGGGCGGCCTGGAAAGGGCAATCCACCGGCGGCATGAAGACGCGTCCCAGGAGGGTGAAGATGGCCACGCGGACCTGGCCTTGCGTGCGGAGGATGGCCACGTCGTGGCCGGGGGCCTCGGCGGGGAAATTCGCCGGCCGGACGATCCGCCGCTCGGTCTGCAGAATCGGGAATATCTCCCGCCGCTTGTAGACGTGATCGCCCATGGTGATGCCGTCGATGCCGGCGGCCGTCAAGTCGCGGTAAATCTCCGGCGTGAGCCCCGAGCCGCCGGCCGCGTTCTCCGCATTGGCCACCACCAAGTCGAGGCCCTCTTCCATCCGCAGACCACGAACGGCCCGCACGCAAATGTCGCGGCCCGGCTTGCCGACAATATCACCGATCATCAACAGTCGCAAAGGAGAGGCTTTCAAATAGGGATTTAGGGATTTAGGGATTTGGGGATTTGGGGATTTGGGGATTTGGGGATTTGGGATCGGAAAAGCCCCGCGACTGCGTCGCGGGGGCTGCGAAACCGCAGGCGGCGCACACACGACTTACACACCAACCTCCGTCCCTAAATCCCCAAATCCCCAAATCCCCAAATCCCTTTTCACCTTGCCATTTCCACGTGCCGGGTCTCCCGCAGGACCGTGACCTTGATCTCGCCCGGATAGGTGAGCTGCTGCTCGAAGGCGCGGGCGATGTCGTGGCAGATCTTGGCGGCCGTCTCGTCGGTGGTTTCCTTGGAGCTGACCAGCACCCGCAGTTCGCGGCCGGCCTGAATGGCGAAGGCCTGCTCGACGCCGGGGAAGCGGCCGGCGATCGACTCCAGCTCTTCCATGCGTTTGACGTAGCGTTCCAGGGTTTCGCGACGGGCCCCGGGCCGCGAGGCGCTGCAGGCGTCCGCCGCGGAGACCAGCACCGTGTAGGGGTTGTCGATCCGCAGGTCGTCGTGGTGGCCGGCGGCGGCGTGTACCACCTCGGGGCGCTCGCCGTAGCGTTTCAGCAGATCGGCGCCGATTTTCGGATGGCCGCCTTCGGCCTCGTGGTCGGCGGCCTTGCCGATGTCGTGCAGCAGGCCGCAGCGCCGCGCCAAGGGACCATTCAGGCCGATCTCCTCGGCCAACATGCCGGCGATGAACGCCACCTCGATGCTGTGCCGCAGCACGTTCTGGCTGTAGCTGGTGCGGAAGTGCAGGCGGCCCAGCAGGTTGACGATCCGCTCGTGGACGCCGTGGACGTCCACCTCGTGGCAGGCCTCCTCGCCCACCTTCTGAATGTGCCGCTCCAGTTCTTGCTGCGTGGCGGCGACGATTTCCTCGATGCGGGAAGGATGGATGCGGCCGTCGGCGATCAGCTTGTTCAGCGCGATCCGCGCCACCTCGCGGCGGATCGTGTCGAAGGCGCTGACGATCACCACGCCGGGGGTGTCGTCGATGATGACGTCCACGCCCGTGGCCTTCTCGAAGGCGCGGATGTTGCGCCCCTCGCGGCCGATGATGCGCCCTTTCATCTCGTCGTTGGAAATGCCCACGGTGCTGGTGGTGCTCTCGCCGGTGTGCGCGGCGGCGTAGCGCTGCAGGCAGGTGAGCAAGACCTCCCGCGACTGCTGTTCGCAGACCTCGGCGGCCTTTTTCTCATGGCGGAGGATCAGGGCGCCGGTCTCCTGTTGCAGTTGCAGGTCGAGGAGTTCCAGCAACCGCCTGGTGGCCTCCTCGCGGCTCAGGCCGCTGAGCTCGTGCAGCGTCTGCCGCTGCAAGTCGAGGAGCTTGGAAAGCTCCTCCTTGCGGCGGTTGGAGTCCTGGATCTTTTCCGTCAGCTTGCGCTGCGTGCCCTCGACGATCTTCTCCTGCTTGCGAAGCTGCTCGGCCTGTTCCTCCAAGGCGTCCTGGCGCTTGTCCAAGAGGCGTTCGCGCTCGTGGAGCTCGCCCCGCAGGCGGCGGAGCTCCTTTTCGCTTTCGCCCTGGGCCTGGATCGTCTGTTCCTTGATTTCCAACTCGGCCTCGCGGCGGCGGTTCTCCACCTCCTGCTGGGCGCGGCGGACGATCTCCTTGGATTCCAATTCGGCGTCGCGACGGCGGAGATGGTCCAGCAACGCCTTCAGCATGAAGGTCAGGGCGGCAGAGAGCACCGCGGTAATAATCACCACGGCGGTGGCAACGGGTGTCATGGTTTTCCCCTCGGAATCGAGTCAACCACGCGCCTTCGGCCCTTGCCGTCCCGGGACGCCAGCGTCCCACGGCATCGCGCACGGATCCCCAAAAAGCTGGACGCAGGAGGCAGCGCCGCTGCCCCCCCGGACCGACTAAGCGCCGGCCGGGCGCGCGGGCTTCGAGAGGTTGCTACAGACCGACGGGATCGCGTACCATCCCGACAAGAAAAGATCCAGCGGCATCGGCCCGCCCGGCAGCGCCCCCTCATCCCCAACCCGACACGGCCGCGCGGACCCGTCCGCCCAGAGGCCGTGCAGAATCCCGATCAGGATGAAAAGCCACTCCATCATCGCGCCGACGCCCGAAAACTGGTTGGTTCCTGCTGCAAAAAAACCGTTCGAATACTCGCTGTGCGTTGCCCTTGGCCCACCCTTAGAGGGATCCCGAAGGCATTTGTTAACCGATCATTTCTTACTTGTGTGTCTAGTGTAAAAACGCCGACCACTCAATCTTATCAAAGTCCGGGCAAACTGCAACGGGGATATCGGCGACCACGAAATGGACGGGTCGATAGATCTCCGGGGGCACGGCACATAACCCCAAGCAGGACAACTGGTTAGGAAGCCGCCTCTTGTGATCAGCGGCACCTCTGACTATGATGGAGATAGCTCCTCGCGCCCCGGCGGCGGCACTGGGCCGTCTTTTTTGGGCAGACCAACGGCGGGCGTTTCGGAAAGGGATGGGCCCCTGGCGTGCGAATCCTGCTCACCAATGACGATGGGATTTACGCCCCTGGATTGGCGGCGATGGAGCGGCAGTTGCGCCGGCTGGGCGAGGTCACCGTGGTGGCCCCCGCCACCGAGCAGAGCGGCGTAGGTCACTCGATCACCTACCTGACCCCGCTGATTGTCAAGGAAATTTTCCACGATGGCCGGTATCCGGGCCGGCCGGGCGAGCGCTGGGGCTGGGCCGTCCAAGGCAGCCCGGCCGACTGCGTGAAGATCGGCGTGGCCGAGTTCTGCCCCGAGCCGCCGGAGTTGGTCGTCAGCGGCATCAATAGCGGCCTGAACGCCGGCATCAACGTGCTCTATTCGGGCACGGTGGCGGCCGCCATCGAAGGGGCGTTCTTCGGCATCACCAGCATCGCCGTCTCGATGCAGTTCGACCCCCATCCGCAACTGGATCGCGCGGCCCACCTGGCCCGCATCGTGATCGAACAAATCCTCGCCCAAAAGGACGCCGCGCCGCAACTGTACAACATGAACATCCCCACGGCGGCCTTGAGCACTGCGCCGCGGCTCTCCAGCGTGCCGATGAGCGTGACCCGCTACGACGATAGCTTTGAAAAGCGTCAGGATCCCTGGGGCCGCAATTACTACTGGCTGACCGGAGGGCCGCCGCCACGATCCTCCGAGCACGAGACCGACCTCTCCGCATTGGCCAAGGGATTGATTACGCTCACGCCCCTGGATTATGATCTCAGCCGGAAAGCGGTCTTGGCGGAAATGGAAGGCTGGCGGTTCGACTTCGGCGACCTGCCCCAGACAGAGCCGTCCCAAACAAAAAGCGAGCACCACCATGCGACAGAACATCCTCCTTTTGCCCCTGGCGGCCATGGCGATCGCCCTGGCAGCCGGCTGCGGCGGGGACGAGTGGACAAAGCCGGCAACGCCTGAGCCCAAGCCCGTCGCGACGGCCGGCACTGCGGCGGTCGGCGCCACGACGGCCGGCACCGCGGCGGCGGCCCCCGGTCCGAAAGCGACCAAGGCGCAAGTCGGTGTCGGCCAGAAGGGCCGCGAAGACGGCGATTCGCTGGCCGCTCCCATCACGGTTCCCATCGCCGCGTTGTTCTCCGTCAAGGAACGCATCGCCTTTGAAATCCTCATCCCCAAGGCGATGCAAATCAATTTGGCGACCACGGGACACAATCCGAAGACCCAAAAAGAATTCATGCAGGAAATCATCGCGGCCAACAGCATCCAGTTGCCCGCGCTGCCGGCCGGCCACCGCTACGTTTACGATCCGGTCAAGGCGCAACTCCTGGTGGTGAAAGGTGCACCGTAGCAATAGGCGGCGGGCGGGCCCGCCCGCAGTAAATAGACGACTCTTCGATCCCCCTCGTACTGACAGCAAATGATGAACTCCCATGAGACTGCAACTTGCTTGGACCCTGGCGCTGGCCGCCCTGCCGGCCGCCGCCGGGGCGGACGACGGTAGCTGGATTTTCGCCCCCACACGTTACACGCATTCGCCGCTGGACGGCCAACGGGTCGTGCAATACTGCCCCGAGGCGCCCGCCATCCTCCGCTACGACGACACCTACCAGGAAAGCGGCTATCGCCACAACACGATCAGCCTGTGTGCAGGCGATAGCGCCGACCACCTCCACCTCCTGCAGACCTGGGGCCTGGGCCTGGGGATTCGCCCCTACGGCGAATGGGAGTATCCCTATCGCCCTGGCGCCACGCCTTATAGCCCCTGGCCGATGTCTTATCCGTCGTGGCAGAATTTCGCTGGACAAGGACCTTCGCCGAACGGGCCGTCTCCGGCCTTTTGGCCCAATCAGCAACCGCAGTGTGGCGGCCAAGGCGGTCACTGTGGCGGTCAAGGCGGCCAATGGGGCGGCCAGGGTGGCCAATGGGGCGGTCAAGGTGGCCAGTGGAACGGCCAAGGTGGCCAGTGGAACGGCGGTCAGCCCGGTGGCGGCCAGTGGAACGGTCAAGGTGGCCAGTGGAACGGCGGTCAGCCCGGCGGCGGCCAGTCCGGTGGGACGCCGCCACCGCCTCCCTGAAATTGACCCCAGCGGCGCTTTCCAGCCAGCGAGCCGCCGGGTTTATCCCGGCGGTTGGGCAGCGCTTCCAGCGGCGGCTAGACAACCGCGGGGATAAACCTCGCGGCTCGCGACGGCCCCTTACCGCGGGTCGGGAGTCGCCTCGTGGCCGGTGATGATCCAGCCGATTGGGTCCGGGTCGCGGCGCAGGTCCACGCTGATCTTCCCGACCCCGGTCAGCCCGCTGATCTCGCCGCGCTTGTCCCTGCCCGTCACCCGCACGTTCAGCATGGCCTTGGCGGTGGGCGGGCTGGTCAAGCGGTTGATGTCGATGGTGAGGTAGGTGATCTTCAGCTCGGTGATTTCCCCTTGGCTGAGGACCTCGCGGGCCCGCTGGCGGGTGTTGGTGTCCTCCGCCGCGACGTGCGCCCACACACGTTTCAAGTCGTTGGCCACCAGGGCGTCCCTGGTGTCGTAGAGCACGGCCTTGATGAGTTTGCTGTCGGTGACCACCAGCCGTTCGACGGCCACGCCCAGGAGCGAGGCGGCCAGCACGCCGGCCATGGCCACCAGCAGCACTCCCCGCCCCGTGCGGACGAGGATGACGGCCAAAATGGCCTCGCCGAGGATGCCCAGGAGGATCGCCGGCCAGGGGCTTTCGATGAAGATGCTCATAAGGAAAGTTCCCCTCTCCCTCCGGGAGAGGGTTAGGGTGAGGGCGCTGTGCGACTGGTGCCGCCGGGACTCTCGCGTCAGCGTGTCCTGCGGAACAGCGGCCCGCCGTAAATCGCGGCGTCGCCCAGCACTTCCTCGATCCGCAGCAACTGGTTGTACTTGGCCATGCGGTCGGTCCGCGAGGCCGAGCCGGTCTTGATCTGGCCGGTCCCCAGGGCCACCGCCAGGTCGGCGATCGTGGCGTCCTCGGTCTCGCCGCTGCGATGGCTGATGACGGTGGTGAAGCCATTGCGCCGGGCCAACTCGACGGTTTCGAGGGTTTCGGTGAGCGTGCCGATCTGGTTCAGCTTGATGAGGATGCTGTTGCAGATGCCCTCGTCGATGCCCCGCTGGAACCGCTTCACGTTGGTGACGAAGATGTCGTCGCCCACCAACTGGATCTTGTGGCCGAGCCGCTCGGTCATCAGCTTGAAGCCGGCCCAGTCGTCTTCGGCGAAGCCGTCTTCGATCGAGCAGATGGGATACTTGTCGACCCAGGCGGCATATTTCTCCACCAGGGCGGCGGCGTCGATTGTCTTGCCGTCGATGGCGTAGGTCTTCTTCTCGGTGTCATAGAAGGCCGAGGCGGCCGGGTCCAGGGCGATGAAGGCCTGCTTGCCGGCCTCGTAGCCCGCCTTGCCGATGGCCTCGACGATCAGGTCCAGGGCCTCGGCGTTGCCCTTCAGGTTGGGGGCGAAGCCGCCTTCGTCGCCGACGTTGGTGCCCAGCTTCTTGCCCTTGAGGACTTTCTTCAGGTTATGAAAGACCTCGCAGCCGCAACGGATGGCGTCGCTGAAGGTCTCGAAGCCCAAGGGCATGACCATGAACTCCTGCACGTCGACGTCGTTGTCGGCGTGCGTGCCGCCGTTGAGGATGTTCATCATCGGCGCCGGCAGGATGCGGGCGCCCACCCCGCCCAGGTATCGGAACAGCGGCAGCCCGCAGTGGTCGGCCGCGGCATGGGCGGTGGCCAGCGACACGCCCAGGATGGCGTTGGCCCCCAGTTCCTTCTTGTTCTCGGTGCCGTCGAGGTCGATCATCCGCGCGTCCACGGCGGCCTGATCGATGGCGTTCATGCCGCAAAGCTCGTCGGCCAGCTTGCCGTTGACGTTGTCGACGGCCTTCGTGACCCCCTTGCCGAGGTACTTGGACTTGTCGTCGTCGCGGAGTTCCCAGGCCTCGTGGATTCCCGTGCTGGCCCCGCTGGGCACCGCCGCGCGGCCGAACGAGCCATCGGCCAACTCGACGTCGACTTCAATGGTGGGGTTCCCCCGGCTGTCGAGGATCTGCCGGGCGCGGATGTCTACGATCGTGGAGCTCATGTCTCGTATGTTCCTTGCTAAAAGAGGCATCGTCGATATTCCAATCCTTTGCGGACCATTATAAGGCGGAAGGCGGAAGGCGGAAGGGGGGAGGAAGAAGGAAGGATAAAGGATCAAGGATGAATACTACGGGCGGCGGACCGCTTGCGGTTTCGCAGCCTTCCGCCTTCCGCCCTCCGCCTCCCGCCCTCCCCCTTGGACCACCCTCCCCCTTCCCTCCCAGCCTGGGAGGGGGTATGATGGGAGGTTACACAATGAATGAGCCCATGAACCTCGCCGAAACCATCCCGAATCGCGCCACGCCGGAACCGCTGCCGCAGAATATCCAAAGCGTGCAGCCCGGCGGCGGGGTGTGCTGCCGGATCGAACTGCTCTGGGGCCGCTGGCGGCGATGGTGGCTTACGCACTTCCGCCCCGGCTACGTCGCCCGCATGGCCGCCCTGCGCCAGGGCGACCGCCAGGACGCCCCCCACGCGATCCTCGATCCCCGCGACCTGAAGTATTGCCGCAATCGCTGCGGCTATTGGTGGGCCGAGGCCGATGATCCGTTCCGCTGGCGGGGCCGCCTGGGGTTTGTCCGCTGGGGCCTGGCCGAGCTGCAGTTGATGGGCTGGCCGCTGGCAGCGCTGACCGTGCTGGCCGCGTATTTCTCTTGGTACCTGGCGCTGCTGCCCGCGGCGGCGCTGGGGTTGATCGTGTATTTCTTCCGCGATCCGCCGCGGCGAGTGCCGCAGGAGCCGGGGCTGGTCGTCTCGCCCGCCGACGGCACGGTGGCCGAGGTGACGCACTTGGAGCGGGACGAGTTCATCGGCGGGCCGGCCGTGCGGATCGGCATCTTCCTCTCGATCTTCAACGTCCATCTCAACCGCGCGCCGCTGGCGTGCCGCGTGCTGGCCTTGCGCTATGCCCCGGGGGAATTCCTCAACGCCTTGCGGCCGGAAAGCGCGCTGCGGAACGAAAATATGTGGATCGGCCTGGAGGAAGAGTCGCCGCCGCATCGGCGGCTGGTGGTGCGGCAGATCTCCGGGGCCATCGCCCGGCGGATCGTCTGCGACCTGCGGCCCGGCGAAGTGCTCGGCCGCGGGCAGAAGTTCGGCATGATCAAGCTGGGCTCGCGGACCGAATTGATCCTCTCGGACGTTCCGGGACTTTCCCTCGACGTGACCGTAGGCCGCCGCGTGCGGGCCGGCACGACCGTGCTGGCGCGATTTACAAGCGATGCAGAACCACTGACAGTTCGCCCTCACCCTAACCCTCTCCCGGCGGGAGAGGGGACGTAAACCATGCGACCGATCAAGACCATCGCCATGTTTCCCACCATGCTGACGCTGGGGAACCTCGTCTGCGGGTTTTTCGCCATCGTGGTGGCCTCGCGGATCGAGGCGGTCAAGGACGTCAACCTGCTGACCGACTTGACCAAGATCGACCCCACCGACGCGATGAAGAGCGGGTGGCTGATCTTTCTGGCCATGGTCTTCGACGCCCTGGACGGCTACGTGGCCCGGCTGTCGCGGACGGCCAGCGATTTCGGCGCCCAGTTGGATAGTCTCTCGGACCTGGTCACGTTCGGCGTGGCGCCGGCCTTTCTGCTGGTGAAGATCTGCCCGCACTTCGCCTTCTTTCATCGCGAGGCGGTGTGGGTGATTGCGGCGTCGTATGCGGCCTGCGCGGCGTTGCGGCTGGCGCGGTTCAACGTGGAGACCAGCGACGAGGACGAGCACTTGCACTTCAGCGGGCTGCCCAGCCCCGCCGCCGCCGCCGCCATCGCCGGCTTCGCCATCATGTTCTTCACCTTGCGGCAGAAGGACAATCCCCTGCGGTTCGCCACCGAGATCGACGTGGTGCTGCAAATGGTGCTGCCGTTTTTCGCCCTGATGGTGGCGCTGCTGATGGTCTCGCGGATCCCCTATCCGCACGTGGTCAACCAGGTGTTTCGCGGGCAGCGGACCTTCGGCCACGTGGCAGCGGTGATCTTCGCCCTGGTGGCGGTGATGGTGATCCGCGACTATTCAATCCCCATCATCTGCTGTGCCTTCGTGTGCTACGGCCCGCTACGGCTGGGCTGGGCGAAGATCGTCCAGCGGCGCGCGCAGGAAGATTCGCTTTTTTGAAAGATAGAAGACAGAAGTTAGGAGTTAGAAGTTAGAAGGGAGGACGGAGCAGGGACGAGTCGGCGTGCATGTGCTGCCCACTTCTAACTCCTAACTTCTAACTTCTAACTCCCTTTGGAGGTGCCCCACCCATGTTTTCCGGAATCGTCGAGGCCCTGGGCCGCGTGGCGGAAGTCCGCGCCGAGCCGCCGGGCTGCCGCTTGATCGTCCGCCAGGAGAAGATCGCCGCCGAGACCGCCGTGGCCGACAGCATCTCGATCAACGGCTGCTGCCTCACCGTCGTGGCCGTCGCCGGCGACACCATGGCCTTTCAGGCCGGTCCGGAAACCCTGGCGCGGACCAACCTGGGCGAACTTCGTCCGCAGAGCCCGGTCAACCTGGAGCGGGCCCTCCGCGTGGGCGGGCGGCTGGGGGGGCACTTCGTCAGCGGACACGTCGACGGCACCGGCAACCTCGTCGAGAGGAACGATCACGGCGACTGGTCCACCTTCTGGTTCTCGCTCCCCCGGGCGCTCAGCCGCCAAATGGCCTCCAAGGGATCGATCGCCGTGGACGGCGTCAGCCTGACGATCGTCGACAGCGAGCCGGACCGCTTCAGCGTGGCCCTCATCCCCTACACCCTGGCGGTCACCACGCTGGGCCCGCTGGAAGTCGGCGGCCAGGTGAACCTGGAGACCGACATCCTGGCCAAATATGTCCAACGCCTCGTCGAGGCCAGGGAGTGGAAGCAGTAGGGGCCAGGGACCAGGGGCCGGGGACCAGGGAAGCAGATCGCTTGCGGTTTCGCAAGAAGGGCCATCGCGCTCGCAGAAAACAGGAACGAAACTCACACGCCATGCAAGATCAACACGAAACCCCCGAGCCCTCGCCCAAGCAGACACTCTCCTTCCTGCTGCGGCGGTTTCGTGAAGCGGGCATCCGGCCGCAGGTCAAACTCGGCCAGAACTTCCTCATCGACATGAACCTGCAACAGGTGCTGCTGGAGGCAGCCGCGCCGGGCCCCGACGACGTGGTGCTGGAGATCGGCACCGGCACCGGCTCGTTGACCGCCTTGCTGGCCCCGCGCGTCGCGGCGGTCGTCACCGTCGAGGTCGATCGCCACTTGTTCAATCTGGCCGGCGAGGAGCTGTTCACGCTGGGCAACGTGACCATGCTGCGGGCCGACGCCCTGAAGAACAAGAACCACCTCAATCCGGCGGTGCTGGCCGCCGTGACCGCCCAATTGGACGCTGCGCCGGGCCGCCGCTTCAAGCTGGTGGCCAACCTCCCCTTCCACGTCGCCACGCCGCTGTTGTCGAACCTCCTGGCGCTGGACCGCCCCCCGGAGACCATGACCTGCACGATCCAGAAGGAGCTGGCCGAGCGGATCGTCGCCCGTTGCGGAACCAAGGCCTACGGCGCGTTGGCCATCTGGGTGCAAAGCCAGTGCCGCTGCCAGATTCTCCGCGTGCTGCCCCCCTCGGTGTTCTGGCCGCGGCCCAAGGTCTCCTCCGCCTTCGTCCAGATCGCGATTGATCCGGCGCTGCGCGGGCGCATCCCGGACCGGGCGTTCTTCCACGACTTCGTGCGCGCGATCTTCTGTCACCGCCGCAAGTTCCTCCGCTCCGAACTGCTGGGTGCCTGCAAGGACCGGCTGGACAAGGCGGGCGTCGACCGCATCCTGGCCCGGCTGGGATTGGACGGCACGCAGCGAGCCGAGCGCCTCGACCCGGAGGCCATGCTGGCCCTCTGCGAGGCGGTGCGAGAGACGGGGATTTCAGTGAATGGATGAGCGGGTGCCACGACCACGCTCCGCGTGGTGCCCGGCTCGCCCAGCAGTGCCGACCCGCCGCCGCCCGCCGCACTGCTGGGCAAGCCAGCAGTGGCACCCATAGGCGATCTCATCGCCACGGCCCGCCACCCACAATTGCTAGTGAATTTCCTGGCAGCGCGTAGCGGAATTTGACACCACCATCGGGGCAGTCTATCATAAGGGCAGAAATCACGCCCGGAGGCGTCAGGTCGCAGCGGGAGGAAACGCCATGCAGTTCATCGAGGTGTCGGGCAAGGTCCTGAAACGCATCGTCAGCAGCGAGGAGTTGCACCCCGAGGAGTTGGACCGCGTGGGCGTGAACGACGAGAGCGTCGTCCGCATCAACCGGCAGGGCGACATCGAGCTTCGCCGCCACAACCGCTGGGACATCGTCGGCGGCCTGCTGGGCGAATTCGAGCACCGCGTCCGCAGGGAGAGCGGCCTGGATTGGGCCGACTGCGGGCAGCGGAGTTGCGGCATCCCCGCCGCCACCTTCGCCGAGTAGGGGCGAAGGGGTTTAGGGATTTAGGAATTTCGGGATTTAGGGATCGGCGCGCGTCCCAGCCTTGTCCTTCCCCCTTCCGCCCTCCGCCCTCCGCCTTTCTTCAGGGGGCTGGTTCCAAGCCTCCCCATGCGGTATCATCAGCGGAATGACGGCCTCATCTTCCCCCTCCGCTCCCGGCGCCAACGGCGGCGCCAACGGCGCGCCGGCGCCCCCGGTCGAGGTCCTGATCATCGACAATGATCGGGCCCACGCCGACGCCGTCGCCGAGAGCCTGGGGCGGATCGGTTTCCACTGCCGCGTGGCCGCCTCCGGTAGCGACGGCGCCCGCATCATCGAGGAACAGGACTTCGACGTCATCATCACCGACCTGGTGATGCACGACGTCGACGGCCTGGGGATCCTCGCCCGCGCGAAGAGCACCCAGCCCGACACCGAGGTCATCCTGCTGACCGGGCACGGCACGGTGCAGTCGGCGGTCGAGGCGATGCGCAAGGGGGCCTTCAACTACCTGTTGAAGCCGCTGGACATCCAGCAACTTCGCGTCAGCACGGAGAAGGCGGCCGAGAGCGCCCGGCTGCGGCGGGCCAACCTCGAGCTGAAGCGGCGCTTGGACGAGCGCTTCGGCTTCGAGGGGGTCGTCGGCGACAGCCGGCAGATGCGCGACGTCATCGAGCGCTTGCGGCGCATCGCGCCCACCGCCGCCACCGTGCTCATCCAGGGCGAGACCGGCACCGGCAAGGAGCTGGTCGCCCAGGCCATCCACCAGAACAGCCCGCGAAAGAACAAGCCCTTCGTGGCGCTGAATTGCGCCGCCCTCAGCGAGAACATCCTGGAGAGCGAGCTCTTCGGCCACGTGAAAGGGGCCTTCACCGATGCCTCGACGGACCGGGTGGGCAAGTTCGAGTACGCCCACGGCGGCACCATGTTTCTCGACGAAGTGGGCGACATGCCCCTGGCCACGCAGATCAAGCTGCTGCGGGTGCTGGAAAACGGCGAGATCACCCGCGTCGGCTCCAACGAGCCCATCCGCGTGAACGTCCGCATCCTCTCGGCAACCAATCGCAACCTGGAGGACGGCATCGCGGCGGGCACGTTCCGCAGCGACCTCTATCACCGCCTGAAGGTCGTCTCGCTGCGGCTGCCCACGCTCGTCGAGCGGAGCCAGGACATCCCCATCCTCATCGACTATTTTCTCAGGCAGTTTTCCGCGCAGCACGGCAAGCACATCAAGGGCGTCTCGCCGTCGGCGCGCCACAAGCTGCTGAGCTATTCCTGGCCCGGCAACGTCCGCCAGCTTCGCAACGTGGTCGAGAGCATGGTGGTGGTCGATTACGACGGCCTGTTGGACCTCGACGACCTGCCCGAGGAGCTGGCCGGCCCGGCCGAGCCCGCCGGGCAACCGGCCGGCGCGGCGCTGGTGCAGTTGGTCGGGCACTCCCTGCAGGAGGTCGAGCGGCTGTTCATCGCCGAGACCTTGCGCGTCACCGGCGGCAACCGCGAAGTGGCCGCCAGCAAGCTGGGGATCGGCGAACGAACGCTGTACCGGAAGATCAAGGAGTATGGACTGTAGAAAAGAGGGATTTCGGGACTTGGGGATTTAGGGATTTCGGATTAGAAGACGCAATCCATACCCGCCGGCTCCCCTGCACGCAGTCCGGTAGCTTTTCCCAATCCCCGGCCCCCAACCGCCGGCGCCCGATCCCCAAATCCCCAAATCCCTAAATCCCCAAATCCCTTCCCCCATGCCCATCCGCCAACTTCCCCAGTCCCTGGTCAACAAGATCGCCGCCGGCGAGGTCGTCGAGCGGCCCGCCAGCGTCGTGAAGGAACTGATGGAAAACGCCGTCGATGCCGCCGCCACGCGGATCGACGTGGCCCTGGCCCAGGGCGGATTGGAACTGGTCCGGGTGGTCGACAACGGCGCGGGCATCCCGGCCGGCGAGCTGCCCCTGGCTGTGGCCAGCCACGCCACCAGCAAATTGACCGAGGCCGACGATCTGTTTCGCGTCGCCACGCTGGGATTCCGCGGCGAGGCCCTGGCCTCGATCGCCGAAGTGAGCCGGCTGGTGCTGCGGAGCCGCACGGCCGAAAGTCCCGGCGGCGCCGAGATCGAAGTCACCGGCGGCCGCGCCGCCGCGCCGGCCCCCTGCGGCTGCCCGGTGGGCACGGCGGTCGAGGTCCATAACCTCTTCTACAACACGCCGGTGCGGCGGAAGTTCCTCCGCAGCATGCAGACCGAGTTCGGCCACGCCAGCGAGGCCTTCACCCGCATCGCCCTGGCCGCCCCGCGGGTGCACTTCACCCTGCGGCACAACGAGCGGGCGGTGTTCGAGCTGGCCGCCGCCGAGAACGCCTTGGAGCGGATCGCCCGCTTCTTCGGCCGCGAGCTGGCCGAGAGCCTGATCTGGGTCGAGAGCGCCGATGGCCCGGTGCGGATCTCCGGCTACGTCGCCCATCCCGGCCAAAGCCGCAGCCACAACCGCATGCAGTATTTCTTCCTCAACGGCCGGCACATCCGCGACCACGCCTTGCAGCACGCCCTGGGCGAGGCCTATCGCGGGCTGCTGATGACCGGCCGCTATGCCATCGCCTTCTTGTCGCTGGAAATGCCCGCCGAGATGGTCGACGTGAACGTCCATCCGACCAAGCTGGAGGTCCGCTTCCAGGACTCCGGCCGGCTCTACAGCCAGTTGCTGGCCACGCTGCGGCGGAAGTTTCTCACCAGCGACCTGAGCACGCGGGTGCAGACCGCGGGCAGCGAGGACCCGACCGGCGGCCACGACGAGGCCCAGGCCGCCGCGGTGCGGCAAGAGCTTGTCGATTGGGCCAAGGGCAAGATCGCCTCGTGGCAGCCGCCCGCCGCGGCCGGACCGCAGCCGCAGGGCCAGGCGGCCTTCGATTCGCCGCACGTCCCCGGCCTGGGCGGCGGGCGGCCGCTGGAACTGCGGTCGCTGCAGCCAAGTTGGCCCGCCCCACAATTGCCGTCCTCGGCGGCCCCCGCGGACCGCCCCACGCAGGCCCTGCAAATCCACAACCGCTACCTGGTGGCCGAGACCCGCGAGGGCGTGACCATCATCGACCAGCACGCCCTGCACGAGCGGATCCTCTACGAGCAGTTGCGCACGCGGATCGAGGCCGGCTTGGTCGAGACGCAGAGCCTGCTGGTGCCCGAGCCGGTCGATCTGGCCCCCGCCGAGGCCGCCGCCGCCCTGGAAAACCGGGACCTGCTGGGACAACTGGGGATGAAGGTCGAGTCCTTCGGCGGCGAGACGGTCCTCATCACCGGCTTCCCGGCGATGCTGGCCAACATGAACCCGGTCGAGGTGCTCCGCGGGCTGGTCGAGCGGTTGCTCTCCGGCGGCAAGCAGCCGGACCGCCGCGATTTGCTCGACGACCTCTTGCACACGATTGCCTGCAAGGCGGCGGTGAAGGCGGGCGACCGCCTGGCGCCGGATGAGATTGCCGCGCTGCTGGAGCAGCAGCACCTGGTCGACGATCCGCATCATTGTCCGCACGGCCGGCCGACGGCGCTCGTCTTTACCCGCGAGGAGCTTGACCGGCAGTTCCGGAGGACGTGAGAGGGATTTGGGGATTTGGGGATTTAGGGATTTGGCAACCCCACGCCCGCCGGTTGCATCCGGCGGGAAAAGAGCGGAGTAAAGATACCATGGCACCCGAGTTCACGCCGGCCCCCGCCGGACCGCATCCGAAACTCCGCTGGTATCAATATCGCCTGCGGTCGCTCTTCCTGCTCATGCTCCTGGCGGCCATTCCCCTCGGTTGGCTCGCCGCGAAAATGAAGGCGGCGCGGGAGCAGCACGCGGCCGTCGAGGCAATTGTAAACGACGGCGGGTTGGTAATGTACGATTACCAGAAGGACAGTTCTGATACAACGAGCAAACCGCCCGGGCCAGCATGGCTGCGTGGGCTGTTCGGAGACGACCTGTTCATTCACGTGACGCGAGTCTACGTTCTTTGGAGTCCGGAAATCACCGACACCTGGCTGGAACACCTCAAAGGATTGACGCAACTCCAAGTGTTGGACCTCAGCGGCACCCAGGTCACCGACGCAGGCCTCGAACACCTCAAGGGATTGACCCATCTCAAAATGCTGTCCACCGCCGGCGCCAAGGTCACCGACGCGGGCGTAAAGGAGCTTGAAGAGGCGATGCCGAGCATGAGAAGAAACCCCGGCCGCACGGGTGTTGTGTTTTGAACAATCGCGGCATCCGGCACAATCCCCCGGCCGACGCGGATCGGGACGGTGCTCAAGCAGGGCAGGTCGCCGCCCGGCCGGGTTTGATTTTTCCGCCCGAACTTGCGATAATCGAAGGGTGGTTCGCCCGCGACCCTTACGGAGCGTGATGCCATGTGCGAGCACGATAGCCAGCCGGCATTGAAGTATGAGGCCGAGGTCCAGGATGGCGGCCGCGTGGAAGTGACCGTGCCATTCTCCCAGGGCACGCGCGTGGTCGTTTTCGTCGTCGGCGAGCCGGACGGGACCCTTGACAACCTCGTCGCGGCATCGCAGAGCACCTTGGCCTTCTGGGACAATCCCCTGGACGACGAGGATTGGAACACGGCGAACCCCCGATCCCCGGTTCCTAGCGCAGCCGTGGCCGCAACGGAACAGAATCAATGCAAAATGAAAAATGCAAAGTGAAAAATGCAAAACGAGAGAAACGTCCCAAGTCGCGCTCCGGCGGTCTTCGATTTTGCAATTTGCATTTTCAGTAGTTTCTAAGACTTTTGGTCTATGATAGGACGCCCCTTTCGGGACATCATGTGGGTGAGAAATAACCTCATGTATCCCGAAAGGAGAGCGTCATGGATGATGGTAAGGTAATTTGGTCCA
>JBKQVT010000065.1:0-13260 GCA_052139835.1 Thermoguttaceae bacterium | reverse complement strand
GCCCGCGCAGCCGGCGCGACCGATGCCGCGGTCGTGGAATCCTATCTCGTTCTATGCACTGACGAAAGCGACGGATGGGACACGATCTCCGCGCTAAAGCGAAACCAACTACATCTTTTCAAAACGCTCCGTCGAATCCCTCGGCGTTGAGCAGTTGGCCGCGGGCTGCACAAGGAGGCTGTTGGGGATCGGCAGCCGCGCAGCCCGCGGCCCGATACAGTTTTCCCATCAACAAGAACAGGAGAATCGCAGATGAACACGACCGGAAAGGACACCGCAGCCAAGCTGGCTGCAACACAGCGGCAAGCGGCCAAGCAGGGCGCCGCCGCCGCGCAACGCAACACGCAACGAATCCTGGAGGGCAGAGCCAATGGACCAGCGAAGCGCAAATAAGGTGGCCGAGCGAGTGGTTCGCGGTCTCCAGAAGGCGGCCTCGCAGCAACAGACGCGCCAGCGGACTGCCGCTCGCCTCGCCCAGCACGAGAGACAAACGAAGGACATTTGCGTCGTCCCGGCGATGCACGTTCTCGACAGGGGGAACCCGTGAAGGACGTGCGGACCCGCCAGAAACCAATAGTCCAGACGCCGTTTTACGAACGGCAGAAGCAACAGATCGCTCAACGCGAGCGCGAGCACAAGGGGCTCGTGGCGCGAATCCTGAAAACGAATAAGAAGTAAATGGCCGTTCGGCCGCGGGCTTCACGCAGCGAGCCCTTTCAATCGCTGCGGCGGAATCGTTCACACTGTTACGGCGATTCTGTTTTCCTGTTGCAGGTTGGAGTGTGTGTGATGAATATGTTGTATCCGTCGCGTCCAGTGTTCGCCTGCTTCGACAACGAGCAGCCGCCGCTTCCGCCGCCTCCGGCTTCTGAGCCGGGGCCGGAAAAACGGCTGACGCAAAGCGAAGTCAACCGCATTATGGCAGAGGAAAAAAGGAAGTTCCAGGCACAGCTTCAGCGGGCCGAAAAGACGCTTGAGGAAATGTCGGAGTCCAAGAATCTGACCGTCCAAGAGCGCGAGCAGGTCGCCGCCCAACGCGACGAATTGCAGGCGGCCTTGCGAACGAAGGAAGAGCAGGCGACGCACGAGAAGAGGCAACTCGAAGAGTCGTACAAGAAGCAACTCGTCGAGAAAACGAAAGACGCTGAGACATGGCAGAAACGGTACGAGGCAACAAGGATTGACAGCGCGCTCCAGGACGCCGCCGTGCGGGGCGATGCGTTCAGCACGCAACAGGTCGTCAACTTGCTTCGGCCATCGACGCGACTGACCGAGGTGCGCGACGACAAGGGACATTTCACGGGCGAGCACCAAGTCGTCGTCAACTTCCCGGACACGGCTGACGATGGGACCGCCATCACGCGCGAACTGAGTCCGGCCGACGCCGTGAAGGCGATGCAGGGGAAGCCGAACGCCTACGGCAACTTGTTCAAGTCGGGCGTCGTGAGCGGCATCGGCAGTGGCAGCGGACCCGGCGCCCCGACCGGCGGCAAGATTGATGTGAAGCGGCTCACACAGCAGCAGTACATGGAAATCCGAGCCAAAAACCCTGAGTTGCTCGGCCTGCGGCCGGACAAGAAGGGCCGCGTGTAAGCACTGCGGACGCTGTTTCCTCGGGCCGCTCGGCTCGAAGTGTCGGACCCCGGCGCCCACAAGGATCGTGGGGCCGGGGCCCTTTTCGTTTCGGCGCCAGTGCAGCGATGGGAGCCACCAATGATCGTTTACCAAGTCGTGTTCCGAAATCAGAAGTGCCGCATTCGCCGACTCAAAGTTCTCGGCGAAGAGGCAAAGTGCTTCCGTGTGGCCGGACCGATTGCGTTGTGGCCGTCGAAGCGCACGACCTTCAAGCGGCGTCGGGACGCTCGACGCTATCTCTCGATGAGAAACACCTGACGCCTGGAGTCCCGTACCCAAGCAGTCGCGTGCCGTTGCCGCCCGAACAGAAATGTTCCAAAGACCGGGACGGTCACGTAGTTCATGGCAGTCGGTGTATTTGGCGTCAAGGCGGCAAGATGCTGTCGGGCGGGGCCGATAATCGACGAGGATGCCCTTGCCACCGGCCCGGAGAATGCCCAGGCATCTAATTACCGGCGGCGGCCGTCCATCGGACATGACAAGCTGAAGTTCAGGCGATCCGCTAGCGTTTGCGCCAGTAAACCCGCTCCTCGCGTCCGGGATTGCCATTGGGCGTCAGGGTTGTGATCCAATCGTCGTCTTGATCGAACATGACCGTCCACATGATTTGCCCGAACAGCCCACTGCTTGTGGCATCGTCGCCGCTCGTGTACCGATTCCAGTCACCAGCGCGATTCCAACTCGACAAGATTTCCCTTCCCAGCCATGTCGAGTTGGGATACTGTCCGTCTGGGTCGAGATACTTGCCGGTCTGAATGATTGTGTTGACTATGGCATACATATCCGCCACGAGTTGTGGTTCGCGAACTACCGTGTTGCGGTAAAGGTCCGGGGCTGTGATGCGCAGACGGTCGGCACAGTGGTCGCCGCCTTATCGGCCCTGCCAGTGCGAAGGGCACGCCGATGTTGCGCCCCACGTCGAAGCTGGCAGAGGCGATTGATTATTCGCACTGACGGCAATGGCCCTTCAATAGCACTTCACTGATTGTGCCGCTGGCTGCGCGGCGAATCGCGGGGGCCAAAGCCTTGGCGACCGATGTGCCATCAAGACATTCGATTTTGCCGCAATCGACGCACAGGAAGTGCAGATGCGTAGCGTCCTCGGCGTGCCCTGATCGGCGAAGTTCGTAACGCCAAACACGATCGCCCAGTTCCATGCGCGTCAGCAGGCCGGCCTCCGCCATTTCGATCAGACTGCGGTAGATCGTGACCCTGTCGATTCCCTGCGACGCCAGTTCGTCGGCAATCCGAGCATGGGTCATTGGGCCACCATTGGCCGTTAGCCGTTCCAGGATCGCCACGCGCGCATGAGTGCTGCGCAAGCCAGCCTGCCGTATAAGGTCACGAAAGAAATCTCGATCGAGTTGTTGCTTGGCTGTTTTCATCGCGGCGCTCATTCGGGCTGGTTAAATAAAAGTTGAAGCTTGTCAAACCCTGGGGAGAGATTAAGGGCTTTCGCCTGTTCCTTGACTACCGACAGGATGTCTTCGTCCGTCAGTTTCTTCTCCCTGGACTGGGCATGACCGACCATAGGCTTATCTTTGATTGAACGCCCGGCCGAGCGGGCCGTTTTCGGTCGTGACGGCCATGCCGGTGCTCACATGGTGGCGGGCAAACCAGCCGTCGCTGGTTTCCAGCACATACTCGATGTTGGGCTCCGCCGACAGGACGGGGTTGGTGTCATTAGCCAGGAGACGATGAATCTCGGCGATGACGCCGTCCGGCGTGATGTAGGCGGCGGAGATGGACTGCGGGCAATTTTTCATCCAGAAACTCGCCTGAGTCGGCATGTGCAAATCGAAGATCATGGCGTCGGAGTCCTGGATGTTGGTGCGAAACATCATGCCGGTTTTTTCCTCCATGGGGGTGACGGCCATCTCGGCGTCCACGATTTCGTGCCCGACATAAAGTTTCAAGGTGGGCAGCTTGGGCTGCGCCTCGGTCGGTACGGGCAGACCGTCGCGATCGAGCGGCGCCGACTCGACCACGGTGGGTTCGCTGCACCCGGCCAGAGCCACCGCCGCGACGCACAGAAACAGGAAAGTGATCGGTTTCACGGGTACAGTTCGCAATCAATCCGGGGACATTTCAACG
Source organism: Thermoguttaceae bacterium (assembly GCA_052139835.1). GTDB lineage: Bacteria > Planctomycetota > Planctomycetia > Pirellulales > Thermoguttaceae > JBKQVT01. Next base: position 9,531 of record JBKQVT010000065.1, on the reverse strand, counting down.
ACCGGTTGAGAAGGGGGGGAAAGTTCTTATTTCGCACCGAATTCGACGGGGGCGGACGCCGGGGCATATCCGGCGCTATACTGAATCTTCGCCTGCTTCCGCCAGACGTCGAGTTCCTGATACATCTGGTCCTCAGCGGCGGTTTTCGCCTGTTCCTTGACTGCCGACAGGAGTTCATCGTCCGTCAGTTTCTTCCGCTTCACGATGCAGTAGCTCCAGGCGGTCTTGATCACCGGGCTGAACTTGCCGGGCTCCAGCGTGCCCAAGACCTTCTGCACTTCCGGGTCCAAGTAATCTGTGCGAACGCACTCCAGCGCGCCGCTGTTGGGGTCGGCCGTTCCGTCCTCGGCCATGTCCTTGGCCACCTTCTCAAAGGAATCGCCCTTTTTGAGCCGCGCCAAGGCATCGCTGGCGATTTTCTCTATCTCGGCCTGGACGGTCTTTTCGTCGCGGAAGCCCGGATCGCGCGTGTAATCGAACGAGATCGTGTACGCCATCATGCAATCCTTCTCAATTTGCGCCCGATGCTTCTTCAGCCTTTCGGCCAGGGCTTGCGGCGAGGTCTGCTCCTTCGCCAGCCGCGCCGCGTAAAGCTTCAGCCCGCTGTCGCAGGTGATTCGGCGGTGAAGCTCCTGCGGGCTGAAGGAGTTGACCTGCATGAATTGCTCGACGCTCGCGAACCCGCCTCCGCAGCAGGGGCAGCCGGGCGTCTTGACCATCGTCTCGAAGTCCGCGGCCGCTCTCTTGAATTCCTCGTCGGAGAGCGCAACCTTGCGGTCCTTGAGAAATTGCCACTCGACGGCTTCCTCGACAAGGCGTTTGAGCTTGGATTCTTTCAGGCTATCCAATTGCGCCTGGAAGGCGTCACCGGGCAAGCAAGCCATCAGTTCCGATTCGAAAATCGGCTCGCCGTTGACCGTGGCGACGACCTTGCCCGCCGCGGCGGGTTCCGTCGCCGTTTTGGAACTGGGCGGCGGCCTGGCCGGCCGGGCGCGCTTGCCCGCTACGGCGGGTCCCCTCGCCGATTTGGAACTGGGTGGCGGCGCGGCCTGTCCGGCCAGGCGCCAGATCAGGAAGCCCGTAAGCACGATGAAACTGAACGCAATCAGGGTTACGACTTGTTTCCCCTCGTTCATTTATTTCACTCCCGCCTTTTGCCAAGCAACGAATGCCAGGATGGTTTCTCTATCTCCCGCCCGTCCTTGGGGCACGACGCTTCCGGCTGCCTCGGCCCGCTTCTGGATGACGTTCACTTGCCGCCGCCTGATGTTGGCCGGGTGTTCTTGTTAAACAGCCCTTCCCAAAAAAGCAATCCTCCGCAGAGGAACACCACCACGCATTCATAGGGCAGCGGCAGCAGCGGTCCGGCATCGACCAGGAGGTCCTGATTGGCCGCGGGTGCGACGGCGAGCACGGCGTCTGCCAGGCTGACGACCCCGTTCTTGGCGCGCTCGGCCGGGTCTTTCGTAACGTGAATCGGGCCCTTGAAAACGGCCTCCTGCCACCAGACGGGAGGCACGTCACTGGGGATTGTGGGGGTGACCAGCACCGCGTTATACAGGCCCGGGGGAGTGCCCTTGGCCTTGCCGTCCCAGGCATGCCTGCCGATTATGATTTTTGGCGGCGCGTCCTTGGTTCTTCCCACGATGAATCCGCTGACGACCATCTGCTTGCCGTCCAGGTCGGCGGCCAGTTTCGCTATCGCCGCGGATTTGTCGGCCGCGATCTTCACGGCCTCCAGCGGGGCAAAGTCGAAAATGGGCAGGTTGTTCTGGCGGGCGAACTCCCCGGCGCTGGCCGGCTGATCGTTGGGCACGGCGGGGCGAATCGACTGGCCTTCCATTCGATAGATGTACCCGTCCTCGGGCCTGGGATCGATGACGAATTTCCCCTCCACCACCACGGGCGCGAGCCGCTCGAATTTTGCCGGCTTCCCCATTTCCACGAAAACGTACTGGTTGTATTGGGGGCGCGGACCGTAACAGCACGTCTGCGTGCTCCGCAGCAGGCAGAAGACCTTGAGATTCGCCGCCTCCTGAAGCGGGTACATGAATCCGGTGATTTTGACCTTCTTGCCGTCGGCCTGCCTGACGCTCTGTGGGCAGCCGCCGGGGTTGCTCTTGCTGAATGCCCATGACTCCAGCGTGTTGAAGTAGAGGTATCCGCTGCGGTGGGTTTGCTCGTCAATCTGGATCGAACTGTGGCCCAGCGCAGTATCGACGGCCTGCACCACGGGAACGTCCTGTTCCTGTGCCTGTCGCCGAATCCGCTCGGCGCGGAGGTAGTGCTCCACGTGGTTGGCGGCGACAATCGCCGTCACCACCACGGCAAGGACAATTCGCCATTTCCATTTCATTGGGCGGATTCTCCACTGCGGACGGTCAGTCCGGGTCATATCCTTCGGGATACTCGATCTTGATCGGCCGCTCCTTGCCTGTGTGATTGACCTTGCCGGTGGCCGTAAATTTCTTGACACCGGCGAGCCAGTTGGCCTTGCCCTCGAAGCAGGAGCAGTCGCCGACCTTCTCATTGGCCAGTTCGTTGGGCTTGGGATCGAGTGTCAGGGTCTTTTTCTGGCCGCCGGCGGGCGTGACGGCCAGGACAATCTGCTTGTCGCTCACGCGGACGGCCTTGTCCGTTTGGTTTTCCCCGCCGACAAACCACACCTTCACCACGTCGCCGTCGAGCTTGACCTCGGCGTGTCCGACCGCGCAGGTTTCAATGGCGTTGAGGCACCCGCCGTGATGCGCCTCATGCTTGGCCTCGGCGCGTTTGCCCGCGGGCTGGGTTGTCGCGTCCTGCTTCGTGGCCGGCTTGCAGCCGGGCAGGAAGGAAACAGCGACGGCAGCAACGACAAACGCGACGGTCACGATTGTCAAACCAGCACCCTTCTTGTTCATTGTACTTTTCCTTGTAAAAAACTCGTTTCTTTTCCTTCTTCCCCTCTCCGGTTTCCTACGACAGCGGCCTGAGATTTTTGAGAACTCCAATTCGATACGCCTGCACGGCGGGAAAAAGCCCCGCCAGGATTCCGACGACTACTAGGGCCGGCAGCAGCGCCACGTCCGCCAGCGACACGTGCAGCCATGAGAATAACAGGCCCGTCTCGGCCTTGATGTACTGGCTGCCGACCCAGACGATCCAGTGCCCCATCACCAGGCCCAGCAAGCCGCCGAACAGCGAGATGACCAGGGATTCCCAAAGCACCAGCCCGAAAACGGTTCGCTTCGTGGCCCCGATGCACCGCATCAGGGCGATGTCCCGCCTGCGCTCGCGCAAAGCCGACACCAGCGCCACCAGCAGGCACATCGTGCCCAGCACCGTCACCAAAACCGCGATGGCCAGGAACGCCCCATCCACCCAGCCGATGATCTCGAACAGCTTGGGCAGCACCTCGTTGGGCACGACGAGCTGGGCCTCGGTAGACTGGTTGATGTTGTATTTCAAATCCTGGATGCCCGGATGAAGGGCGTTGCCGCGGATTCGCTTGATCTTCAGCAACGCGCCGCTGATCTCGCGGTGCTGCTCGTCCACGGCCATGCGCATGGTCGCGCCAGGGTGGCCCTCGAGCGTGTAGAACGTGGTCAGCGGGATATAGATCGCCCGGTCGTGCGGCGTGCCTGTCGGCGCCATGATGCCCACGAACTGGATGTTGTTCTTGTGGATCGGCCCGGCCGACACGCCGCAGACGGGATTGAAGGTCTGACCGAGTTGGATGCCCAGCTCCTTTGCGACGGCCCACCCCGCGACGGCCTCCTCGCCCGCGCCAAAGGGCCGTCCCTGCCCGCCGTCTTCGGGGCGGAAGGAAAACTTTCTACCGGGCTTGCCGGGCTCACCGGGCAGGTATTCAAAGTCGGTCAGGAATCGCCGGTCGATGGCGTCGACGCGGACGCCCGCGTAGGAATGGCCAGTGCAGAAGGGAATGCCCTCTTGGACGATGGGATCGGCCAGCACCTTCTTGTAGTAGGTCCACTTGATCTTTCCGGGCATCTCGTCCATGTGATACAGGCCGTTGAGCACGACCGTCAGAGGGGAGCCCTTGGGGCCCAGGATGGCATCGACCCCCACGTTCACCTGCGTGAGATTTTCATGCGCCTGCTCCCGCAGGGAGACGACGGCGATCAGCAGCGAGACGCCCAGGGCGATGTTCAGCACCGCAAAGCCCGTCGAAAGGCTGTGCTGGCGCAGGCTCTTCAATACGATCCGCCAGAGTTTCATGCGGCGCCTCCGGCGGCCGGCGGCGTGGAAAACGCTCGGTTGAGTTCCATGAACGCCACGCTGGAATCGAAGGCGTCCACCACGCCCGGATCGTGGCTGACGACGACCAGCGAGCAGCCGTGCTCGCGGCAGGCTTCTCCGAGCAACTTCACGACCTCGCGGGCGTGAAACGGGTCCAACGAGCCGGTGGGCTCGTCGGCCAGGATCAGTTCCGGCTTGGCGGCAAGGGCCCGCGCGATGGCCACGCGTTGCCGCTCGCCGATGGACATCTCGGAGGGCCGGTGCTTGTCGCGGTGCGAAAGCCCGACCCTCGTCAGCAATTCCTGGGCGTGGCGCCGGTCCGGCCTTTGGCGCGAAAACGTCATTCCCAGCAGCACATTTTCCACGGCGGTATAGCCCTGAAGCAGGTTGAAGTCCTGGAAAATGTACCCGATGTGCCTGGCCCGGAAGTGATCCCTGTCGGACTCGCTCAGTTGCCCCAGGTCCTGCGCGCAGACGTTGACTTTGCCGCTCTTGGGCACCAGAAGGCCGGCCAGGACGTGCAGAAGGGTGCTCTTGCCGCAGCCGGAGGGGCCGAAAATGGCCACCTGAGCGCCCTTGTCCAATGACCATGCGGAGATATCGACGGCGGTGAACTGCGAATTTCCTATGTCGTACTCGACGACCAGGTCTTTCACTTCAATGATCACGGGTGAGCCAATGTTTCCCATCGGTTTTTGCTCTATTTCATTCCCTTTAGCTCACCACCTATTGGCAACCCCATCTCCGCATGATAGCATCTTTGTGTTGCATGTGCAACATAGTTGCATGTACGGCAGAGCGCATTCTGGAGCGGCGGGCGATGACGGCGTTGAGTTACCCGGCCATTTACGGCCCATTCATTATCCTGGCCTCGCTGCCGGGGGGCTGGTTGCCGTCGCTCGTGGCATTAAGGCGCGAAAAGGGGGCAGAACTACCTACCGACTCAACGGGCCGGGGCGGTAATGGAAAATCGTTCGGACCCCGTCTCCGGCTCAGACGCAGCGAGGTCTTCGATGCCGTAAATGCAGTTCTCGATGAGCATGAGATGCGGGCCTGAAGTGTCCTGCCCGCCGCTTTCCTGCGATTTCAGCCTAACCGCCCGTGTGCGGGGATACAAGCGTGGCCCGGCGGCGCCGCGTGTCTTCTGTTGCATGGAGGCCCGATGAAGACGCACACGACTTGCCGTTCTATCAGTTTCGCAAAGTTAAAATAGGATGGCCTGGGTGATCGGACGGTTCTGCTCCGGCGGGCGCCATAATCGCGATCCGCCCGCGGCGCCCTTTGCTCGACGTGGCCACGCAGAGTGGCCGGCGTTGACGGCGCCTGCTCGGCTGCGAATAATTCAGGAGAGATTTGCGGCACCCGCGTGTTCGTGTATCTGTCTTGGAGGCACACATTTTTCGCGGGGGGATCATCATGACCACAAACACGATCGTCGCCGATTACATCGTCGCGCGACTTGCACGGGAGGGCATTACGGATTGCTTCGGCGTAGCAGGCGATTTCGCATTTCGGCTTTGCGACGCCGTCGCACGGAGCGAGACGGTCCGCTGGATCGGTTGCGCAAACGAGTTGGGAGCCGCCTACGCCGCCGACGGCTATGCCCGCGTCCGCGGCTGTTCGATGCTCATGACGACTTACGCGGTCGGCGAATTGTCGGCCCTGAACGGGGTCATGGGCGCCAAGGCCGAGCGTTCGTGCGTCTTCCATCTGGTCGGCATGCCGACGATGCGGCACCAGCGGGCCCGCAAGGTTGCCCACCATACGCTCGGCGACGGCGTCTTCCAGAATTTTGCGAACATCTCCGCACAGGCGGCGTGCGTGTCGGCGGTCATCACCCCCGACAACTGCATTCCCGAGATGGAACGCGTGATCGCCGCCGCGCGAGCGGAAAGTCGGCCAGCCTACATCCTGGTCGCCTCCGATTATGCCGTGACCCCGGTGACGCCTTGCCGTGTCCAGCCCTACCCGAAAGCGGCGAGCGGTCCGGATCTTGCCGCCGCGGTGGCCGCGATCGTTGACCACATCGAGACCGCCCGCTCTGTCGCCATCCTGCCCGCCTACACCGTGTTTCGCTTCAAGCTTCAAGAGAGCGTGCGGGCGTTGGTGGAGAAGATCGGCTGCCCGTTCGCCACGATGACGATGGACAAGGGGGTCCTCCCGGAGTCGCACCCCCAGTTTGCCGGAATGTACTCCGGCGCCGCATCCTCGTCGGAGGTGCTCAGCGCGGTCGAGGGCGCCGATCTGGTGATCGATGCCGGCGGCGTTTTGTTCCATGACGTCAACACCGCGGCCTTCACCAGTCGGATCCCGGCCGAGAAACTTCTGACGATTGGCGTCGACTATGTCCGCGTCGGAGATCGGGTCTACAACCCCGTGCGCATGGGCGACGTCCTCGACGGCGTCGTCGAGGCGGTGCAGAAGGATTTCGGCTATAAGGCGGCGAAGAAAATCACCGAGCCGAAGCCAGGTGGCGACCCGGACGACCCGATTACCGCGGACGCGATGTACGCCCGATATGGAGAGTTCCTGAGACCGAACGATCAGATCGTCATCGAAAACGGGAGCTCGATGTCCGGCATAGCGCCACTCCCGTTGCCGGACGGGGCGCAAGTTCACAGTCAGAGCCTCTGGGGTTCGATCGGCTGGGCCACCGGCGCCGCCCTGGGCATTTCCCTTGCCGACCGCGCGCGGCGAACCGTCCTGTTCACGGGCGAGGGCTCGCACCAGATGACCGCCGGCGAGGTGGGCACGATGGGCCGGAATGGACTCAAGCCGCTGATTTTCGTGCTCAACAATAGCGGTTACATGGTCGAGCGTGCACTCGAAGAGAATCCCGACTGGGTATATAACGATCTGGCCCCCTGGGACTACCATGCCCTGCCGGCAGCCCTCGGTTGCAAGGACTGGTTCACCGCGAAGGTGGCGACGCTCGGGGAACTCGACGCCGCGCTGGCCGAAGCCGGCGCCTGTGGGACGGCCTGTTACATCGAGGTTGTCTGCGGACGAATGGACTTGCCTGCGGGATTGGCGTTCGCCAACCAGCATCTCGAGGCGATGTACGGCAATAGCTGACCGTTTCCAGGGAACACGAATCCTCGCTGATCGACACTTAGGGAAACAATCAGCGAGGATGTAACCGAGAGCGGAAAGGGGGACATCAGAGCGGAAAGGGGGACATCACTCATTTCTGTTGTCCAGTTTGCCAATATCCGTAATGATCTCCTTTTCATGCCCCTTTTCACTCCCCGTCGCCTGACACAGTCGCTGAAAAATTGCGCAGTTGACGTTCGAGGTCGGCGCACTTCAATGCCAGGTCGGGACGGGATTCGGCCGCCGCGGCCAACTCCTCACAGAAACGGTCGATCACGGGTTCGACGAGCGATGCGGCCGGGCTCTCCAGCGCCGCGCGCAGGTTGCCGAACGAGCGACCGAGCGATTCCGCAAACGCCGCCGTGCCCGGCGGGTCTTTCAAGTCGGTTGCCAGCTCGGCGAGGTGGCAGCCGATGCCGAACAGCCTGATCCACGGGCCTTCCTCGCTCGCGTCCGGGCTGGAGAAGCTCCGCGTCCAGATCGACGGAGCGCCGCCCGGCTCACTCCCCGGCAACGCACTGTCCATGACGGCCCGCTTGCAGCGGTATTCCTCCTCGAACTTGCGGTTGAACTCCTCGTGGCGGCGTTGCTCTTCCTCCCACTGCTGCCGCGTGCGGCAATGGAGGGAGAAGGGAAAATCGTCGTCCTGATTGCAGCCGTCGAGGTGCCAGAACATCGGCCTAGGGCCGTCCGCAAGCATCTGGCAGAGCGGGCAATCGTCGTCGACCATGGCCTCCCGGCCGGACATCGCCATGGGGATCCGCCGGCGTTCACAGTGGACGACCTCGGCGGGCGTCCGGCCGCTGAGGTCTTCCCAATTCGGCGCGCCGAGCCACTCGTCCTGGACGTGCCGGAGCCAGCACGCCACGTCCGCCGGGGACTCCGTCGGGCGCGCGGCATGAGGGTCAACCAAAGGCCCGGCGTCGGCGGCCGGCTCCACAACGCGCTGCCAACACTCGCAAATCAGGTGTCGCGCCAGTTCGTAATACAAAACGTTCTCGTGCGTGCCGAAACCTCCCAACCGAAAGGCCGCCGACTCCTCACCCAACGCCGGCGGGCACTGGCCCAACAGCGACCAATGGAGACATCGGTCTTGAAGGTCCCACTCGAGATGGTCTCTCTTCTCCAGCAAGACGTCGCGCGGGCAGCGGCCGCCGAGATCATCGTGCGGCGTCATCAGCCAGCGGGCATGGATCTCGGCCACGGCGTCGCACGCGGGCACGGGCTGGCCGGCCTTGGCACGTTCCGGCAGCGCCTGCAACGACCAGCCCTGCGGCGGCGTCCAAGGGCTGCCCGCCGCCAGCGGCGTCCGCGCCGCCAGGCACTGGGCAACGATGAAATCAGCCACTCGGCCGTAGAGCACCTGCCGGGCATCCAGCCGGGGCGTCGACTGGCGCGTGAGCCGCCGCGATTCGGCCGTGCCCTCCCAGGCGTCGACCTGACCGATGAACAGCCAATCGGCGGAGACATGATAGGGGAGCCACGTGGCTTCCTCGGGCCCCGAGGCGCGAAACGGGACCTCGCCGCTGGGGCTGGCCGCCGCATAGGTCGATTGTGTCATCACGAGGCGCGCGGCAAGGTCCACAATGCAGATGCCTGCATCATAGGGCTCGTCGCATAGTCCCGCGGGCCACTGGGCCAGCGGTCGCAGCTCGCCCGGAGCCACGAACTGCATGAGGGCCGCGTCCAGTTCTTCGATCGTCTCCGGCTCCGCGCTGAGGGCCGCCACGAGCAGCTCGAGGAAGCTCCCATGCTGACGACTGTGGACGGCGCGGTTTGCGTCACGGACGGTAAAGGTCATTTCGCTCATGGCAAGGTGTCCTGGGGTGCGAGGTTGCCCAGCATTATAGCACGCAGGCAAGACAATGACGAAGGATAAAGGATGACCACAAGGGGGAGGGCGGACGGCGGAGGGCGGAAGGGGGAAGGAAAGACGAAGGATCAAGGATGATGGATGATGGCGAGAAGAGAACAGCGCTCAGCCCCGGCCCCTCTCCCAAAGGGCATTGGTATCTACACAACTCCGGCCCGAGGACCCTACGAACGAGAGCGTACTGAGTGCTAGCACTGCTTTCTTCGCGGAAAATGCGGGAAAGCCCGCCGTGCGTGCGAAAGCGTGCTCGAACCAGGGACTTCCCGAAGTCCTTGTTTTTCCGGGGTTTATGAGATGTGTAGATACCAATGCCCTTTGGGAGAGGG
>JBKQVT010000064.1:0-15079 GCA_052139835.1 Thermoguttaceae bacterium | reverse complement strand
CAGCTAGCATGAAAAACGCAATTGTTCAGTAATTAGGTTGGGTTCGAGTATCTCCCGCGAAAAACGCGAGTGCTGATTGGTGATAGCATTGCCACCTACAAAGCCCTGTCCCTAATCCCTAATCCCTGAATTGAAGCGGTCGAGCAACTGGCCGAGGATCCGCTGCTCCAAGACGGGGTCGCGGCCCTGGGGAATCCAGCCGCGATTCAGGTCTTTGACCTGCAGCGGATTGACCACGCGGGTCTGCGTCACGTCGTGGGGGAAGGTGGCCGCGCCGGCGGTGGCTTGCTCGGGCTGCGCGAGGTTTTCCAGTTCCTTGAACACCGCCACGTCGATCCAGAAGCCTCCGCGGGTGGGCACCACCTTGATGACCGCGTAGCGGCGGATCGACTGGAGCGTGCTCTCGATCCGTTGGTAGCCGTCGGCGGAATCGTGATCCCAAGGCTCGAACACCGTCGCTCCTATCTTGGGATACGTGTCGATCCGAGCCTCGGTCAGCGTGGTGCCCAACAGCCGGACGGGCTCTTCGTGGTCGATCATGAAGTAATCGCCGATCACGTCGGCGGCCGTGTCGAAGACATATTGGGCGTTGGGGTTGGATACCAGGAGGGGATTGTCGAAGGCTGTGGCAGGGGGCAGGGGCGTTGTCTCGGGCAGTATCGAGACCGGCCCGGCCATGCATCCGAGCATGGCAAACGGAGCGACCAAGGCTAAGAGCAACGTGCGCATGGCGATGCCGGTTGAGGAGGAGCGAGGAGCCCCCGGCCCTCCGCTGAGGTTGGGGGGGCGGTAGTTTCGCAGGAAGCTCCCCGGAAGGCAAGGCCGAATGGCCGGCGGTTGCCGTAAATCTCCCTCACCCTAACCCTCTCCCGGAGGGAGAGGGGACTCTTACTCAGCGGACGAAGGTGGGGCGGCGGACCGGGATCTTTCGCCGAGTCGCGCGGGCGGGGCCGCCATTGACGCCCAACACCCGCTGGGCCTTGGTCAGGTCGTTGACCTTGATGACGGCCAGGACGCCGGTCTTGGCGCCGCGGGCGGCCCCCGCGGGATTGAAGGAGCAATAGGCATAGTCGATGTTCAAATGATCAGCAGCCAGCCGCTCGCAGATTTTGCCAAACGCCCCCACTTGGTTGGGGACCTCGGCCAGCAGGACGTCGACGGCATCCGAGCGGACATTGAGTCGGTCCAAGACCCTGGCGGCCGCGGCGAAATCGTCGGGCACGAAGCGAACGGTCCCCCGCTCGCCGGTGTCCATCACCGACAGCGCCCGGTAGGTCACTTTGTCCTTGGTCAGGGCCGTCAGCAAGGCCGCCAGCCGACCGGGTTTGTTCGCCAACGTAACCGAAAGCTGCTTGGCTGTTTGCATCTCAAAGGTTCCTTTCCTGCAATGGAGATACGCTCGAAGAGCTGCCAGGAGGCACGGACGACAGAACACTCGTGACTGAGCAAGTCATGTCCGCCCATGTGCGACGTGAAGGGCCGGCGGTGCGTGGCGAACCGGCCCTAGATAATCTTAGCGGATGGCCGGCAGGCGTCAAACCCGGCGGAAAACAGGGCGGCGAGAGATCGGGTCAAGATCGTGGGAAAAGTCGTAACTTATGAATTGGCAAGCGTTTGCAGAGTTGCCATCGCGGTGGTCTTGGGTCTTAGGCAGCACGCAGGAAATGAAATACCAACCCGATCTCAGGGCTACCGTGCTCTTAAGGGGTTGGCGCCGTGGCGCGGGTAGACCAATTCCTGCGTGCTGCCTTAGGTCTTCGGTCTTGGACCTGGGATCGGGACTGGAACATTGTTCTAGCTACGGTCTTACGCTCTAAAACCCAAGGCCCAAGACCCAAGACCAAAGTCGGTTCATGGAGTGGACCCGACCGCGCCACCCCCCGCTGGCGTCAAATCCCTCGTCCGAGAACTTTTCCGTCCTGTACCTCGTCCCATATCCGTGGCAGAATGCTGATCGAGGACGCGGGGGAGTTTCCCCTGCCTTTTTTACAGGAGACTTGCGATGAGACGGGGCATGACACTAGGGGCGGTGCTGTTCGCTTTCTTGCTGCCGGCGGTTGCCCGCGGGCAGGGTCTGCTGGTCGTGACCGATCCGGGGCAGCAGGTCCGCCTGCCGCGGCCGATCATCATCTATCCGCGGCCGATGCCCTTCCCGCCGCCGCCGCAGCCGGCGGCGACCTACAAGATCGACGAGTTGGAGGTCAACGCCCGGCTGGTCGATCAAGTGGCCGAGGTCCAGGTCTCGCAGAGTTTCCAGAACACGGGGAGCATGCCGCTGGAGGTTTCGTTTATTTTTCCCTTGCCCTACGAGGGGGCCATCCACCAGTTGACGTTGCTCATCGACGGCAAGGAGTTTCCGGCCCGGCTCTTGGACGCCAAGGAGGCCCGGCTGCGCTACGAGGAGATCGTGCGGAAGAACCGCGACCCGGCGTTGCTGGAATGGATGGGCACGGGGATGTTTCAGACGAGCGTCTTTCCGGTTCCCCCCGGCGGCAAGCGGACGGTGACGCTGCGTTACTCGCAGCTTTGCCGGCAGCAGGAAGGGCTGACCGACTTCCTCTTTCCCTTGAGCACGGCGAAATACACTTCGCACCCGGTCGAGAAGGTGAGTCTGCGGGTGAGCATCGACAGCGCCGAGGCGATCAAGAACGTCTATAGCCCCACGCACGCGGTCGACATCCATCGTCCCGACGACCGCCATGCGGTGGTGACGTACACGTGCAAGAATGAAGTGCCCACGGCCGACTTCCGGCTGCTTTACGACGTGGGCCGCGGCAAGCTCAGTGCCCGCGTGCTCAGCTACCGGCCGGAGGCGGACCAGGACGGCTACTTCCTCCTGCTGGCCAGCCCGGAGATCAAGGCCCCCGAGCAGCGGCAAGCGAAGACGGTGCTGTTTGTGATCGATCGTTCGGGGAGCATGAGCGGCAAGAAGATCGAGCAGGTGCAGGCGGCCTTGAAATCGGTGTTGAACGACCTGCGCGAGGGCGACCTCTTCAACATCATCGCCTACGACAGCGAGGTCGAGTCGTTCCGGCCGGAGTTGCAGCGCTTCGACGACAAGACGCGGCAGGCGGCCCTGGGATTCGTGGAAGGGATCTACGCCGGCGGCAGCACCAATATCGACGGCGCGCTGCGGACCGCCCTGGGCCAGTTGCAGGACCCGAATCGGCCGACCTATATCGTCTTTCTCACCGACGGCATCCCGACCGTGGGGGAGACCAACGAGCAAAAGATCATTGCCGCCGCCGTGGCGGAAAACAAGGTCCACGCGCGGATCTTCATCTTCGGCGTCGGCTACGATGTCAACGCCCGCTTCTTGGACAAGCTCGCCCGCGAGTGCTACGGCCAGAGCGAGTACGTCCGTCCCAACGAGGACATCGAGCCGCGGGTGGCCGACCTCTGCAAGCACATCCAGTCGCCGGTGCTGACCGGCCTGCAGTTGGAATTCGCCTTCGACGAAATCCGCACCGAGGAAGGCAAACCGGTCAACCGCGTCTATCCCAAGGACTCCTTCGACCTGTTCGCCGGCGAGCAGTTGGTGGTGGTCGGCCGCTACAAGAAGGCGGGCGCGGCCAAGGTGATCGTCCGCGGCTCCGTCGCGGGAGTGCAGGAGAAGTTCGACTTCCCCGCCGCCTTTGCCGAGAAGACTTCCGACGACAGCAACGCCTTCATCGAGAAGCTGTGGGCCGTCCGCCGCGTGGGCGAGATCCTCGACGAGCTGGACCTGCGGGGCAAGAACGACGAGCTGATCAACGAGCTGGTCGAGCTTTCCAAGCGGCACGGCATCCTCACGCCCTACACCTCGTTCATGGCCGACGAAAATATGAATCTCCACGACGTGGCCGGGCAGAATGCCGCCACGAGAGACCGGCTCGGCATGATGGAGCAAACCTCCGGCGCCGGGGGCGTGGGGCAGCGGGCCTTCAAGGGCGCCATGCAGCACTCCAAAGCGGCGCCAGCGGCCGAAAAGCCGGCGGCGGCGATGAACCTTTACGCGGACGTCTATGAGGCCGGCGCTTCCGGCTCCGGTTCCGGCTCCGGCGACGGTTCCGGCGACAGGTCGGCTGGTCCGGTGGCCGCTCCCAGCGCCGCTCCGGTCGGCGGGGTTGTCGGCGGGCGCGCGGGCGGACTGGCCAGGGGGCAACTGGCCCAGGAGGCCCAGGACTCGGAGAAGAACATGCGCAACATCGGCAATCGCACCTTCTTCCGCCGCCAGGGCCAATGGGTCGATTCCCGCTTGAGTCAGGAGCAGCAGGCACGGGCCAAGAAACTCAAGCAGTTCAGCGACGAGTATTTCGCGCTGGCCCGGCGCTACGGCCGCACCATGTCGCAGTACCTGGTCTTCGACGAGCCGGTGCTGTTGAACCTGGACGGCCAGGCGTACTTGATCGAGCCTTGAGAAAAGGGGGAGGGCGGAGGGCGGAAGGGGGAAGGCAAAGGCCGCGCCAGCACCGATGGCGTGCCAGGTTCGTTTCCTTCCGCCCTCCGCCTTCCGCCCTCTTTCCCCCCTTGCCATGACCGCACCGCGACGCTAGACTCGCGGCAGCGTGACGCTGGTTGCCAGTCGTATGGGATAACTTCTTATCCAGCAACGCTTTATCACTTTGCAACCGACCGCCGCTGCAAATCACGTGGCGCCGCGGCGGCCTGGGGCAACAACGTCGGCTCCCGCAGGGCGGCCCCTGGCGGCCCCCTCTGCTGGGCCATTTCACTTGCATTGGAAGCTAGGGCTTTTAGAATAAAACTAGGGCCCCAGTTTCCCCAACCCCTCTTGTTGAAAGGTGAACGATGAAACGGGCGATCCTGGGGGCCCTCCTCGGCGCAGGGCTGGTGGTTGTGGCGGTTGGCCTGTGCGGCCAACGAAACGAGGTCTTCGCGCAGCGCGAGGCGCCCTATCCGACGGCAGCGGTTGGCGAACTGATCGCCATCCCCACCGGACCGTTGGGCGAGAGGTCGCAAATGCTGACGGTGGTCGATCCCCGGCAGCGGGTGATGAGCGTGTACCGGATCGACGGCGGCAGCGGGAAGATCGCGCTGTTGAGCGTCCGCAACATCCAATGGGACCTGCAAATGACAGATTTCAACGGCGTCGAACCCCTGCCGCGGGATATTCGCCGGCAACTGGAACAACGATAAACCCAAGCCTTGGACCGGGAGGTCCCGAATGCCCGCAAAGTATCTTAACGTGAAAGAGGCCGCCCAGGTCGTCGGCGTCGGCGAAGACGAAATCAAGCAGATGCTGGAACGCCGGGAATTGCACGGCTACCGCGACGGCGCCGACTGGAAGTTCAAAGTCGAGGACATCGAGCGGATCGTCAAGCAGCGAGCGGCTGCCCCCGGCTCGACGGTCGACCGGCTGGGCGCCGACGAGATCGAGCGGATCGCCAAGCAGCGTGCCCCCCAAGGCTCGGCTCCCGAGGGCGACGAGGGCGACGTGCTGCTGAGCGAAGTCGCGCTGGGCCGGGGAGACACGGGCGCATCGGGCACGGTCATCGGCATGGAATCCACGGGCAAGGCGGCCGCCGACAGCGACATCCGGCTGGCCGGCAGCGACGTCCACGCGGCCGCCGAGGCGCCCAAGCCGCGCGGGCCCGACAAAGCCAAAGCCGCCGGCGAGTCCAAGAAGGCCCAGTTCGAGGAACTCGACCTCACCCTCGATCAAGACCTGACGCTGGAAGACAGCAACGTCGCCTCCGCCGCGACCGCGGGCGCCCGCCCCGGCGACTCGGCGGTGGACCTTTCGGGCAAGAAACTCGACGACGACGACCTGGTCCTCGGCGGCAGCGGCACCGGCAGCGACATCACCATCGGCGGCGACAGCGGCATCTCGCTGGTCGATCCGGCCGACAGCGGCCTGTCGCTGGAAGAGCCGCTGAACCTCGGCGGCGGCGGCGGCGAAGAATCGCTGGAGTTGGGCGAAGACGACATGTTGGCCCTCTCCGCCAGCCAGTCTTCCCCCTCGGTGAAGACCGACGACGACTTCCAGTTGACCCCCATGCCGGAAACCGACGCCGACGAGTCGGAGAGCGGTTCCCAAGTGATCGCCCTGGACACGGAGGGGGAAGGCGACGAGGGGGTGACGATGATCGCCGGCGGCGCGGCCGCCATGCTCGACGAAGACCTCAGCGTCGAGTCGCCGCCCGGCTTCGGCATGCCGGCGGGCGACATGGCCCTGGCGGGTGCGCCGGGCGGGCTGATGGCCGGCGCCCCCATGATGCAGCCCAGCATCGCCTTGCCCGAGGCCCCCTACACCATCTGGAACGTGGCCGCCCTGATCTTCTGCTCGCTCCTGCTGGTGTTTGCCGGCGTGATGATCGTCGACCTGGTGGCGCACCAGGCAAGCTACGAATCGACGCACTACGTGGGCAGCCCGCTGCTGGATACGATCCTGGGCTGGTTCGAGAAGTAGTGGTTCGTCCCGGCGAAGCCCGTGGGTGCCACGGCTGGCTTGTCCAGCCGTGTTAACGGCACTGCTGGACAAGCCAGCAGTGGCACCACGCCCCCGGCCGGCGGATTTTCGCCCTTGCGGCCGCGGGCAATTCTTGATACATGAGCGTCGGGATATCAGGTCTTGGGCCCTAGGTCTTGGGCCCGCACTAAAACCCAAGGCCCAAGACCTAAGACCTAATCCGAAGGAGTAGCGATGAAGGCCAACGGATGGCTGGCGCTCATTGTGCTTTGCGCCCTCTGTGCGGGGCTGTCGGGCTGCATGGTGCCGCAGTCGCAGTTGACCGCCGCGCAGTCGCAAAACCGGACGCTGGCCCAGCAGAACCGGGCCCAACTGGCCGAAATCGACAACCTCACCGCCCACAACCGCGAGGTGGAAAACCAGATGATCCGCAGCCAGCGGGAACTGGCCGCCTTGGAAGAGCAAGTCGACGTGGACCGCAAGCGGCTGGCCAACTACAAGCACGAGACGGCGGAGTTGCACGACCAATTCAAGACGGCCGTCCACGCCGGCACGCTGCCCTCGGCTGTGAGCCGCCAATTGGCCGAATTGGCCCGCCGCTACCCGAGCCTGAGCTTCGACCCGGCCACCGGCATCGGCAAGCTCGACACCGACGTGCTCTTCGACAGCGGCCAGGCGGAGTTGAAGCCGGCCGCCCAGGCGATGCTGGCCGAGCTCAGCCGCGTCCTGCAAAGGCAAGAGGCCGACGATTTGAAGGTCATGGTCGTGGGCCACACGGACAACCAGCGGCTGGCGGGCCCGGCGGCGCGGGAGCGGTTTCCCGACAATTTCCACCTCAGCACCGCCCGCGCCCTGGCCGTGGCCGACCAACTCCGCCGCCAGGGGCTTTCCGAGCGGCGTATCGGCGTGGCGGGCTTCGGGCCGTATCAACCGGCCGCCCCCAACGACGAGCCCGGCCAGCGGCAGAAGAATCGCCGGGTCGAGATCTTCGTCATGGCCCCGGACGTCCCCGTGGTGGGCTGGACGGATTCCGGTCCCAGCGTGTATTGAGCGCGCCTACCGTCGGTGGTCTGTGCCGCGTACAATGACGGTACGGCATTGCGCTTGGCGAGCCGGGGGGTTTATCCCCCCGGTTGCGTGCCGCGCATCCGCCGGGATAAACCCGGCGGCTCGCTGATGCTTGAACCAGGAACCCGCCGGGATAAATCCGGCGGTTGGCTGACCCGTGCGGGCATTGTTGAAATTCTGCGGCTCCTTGCGGCTGGCCATCGCGCTGATGGTCGTGCTCGTCGCGGTGCTGATACCGGCCACGTGCGTGGAGAACTGGTACGGGCCGGCGGCGGCCCGCTTCTTCATCTACGGGACGGCGTGGTTCGCGGCCTTGGCCGTCCTCCTGGCGGTCAACGTCCTGGCCGCCCTCGTCCTCCGCTTTCCCTGGAAGCGGCGGCAGACGGGGTTTGTGCTCACCCACGTCGGGCTACTCGTGTTGCTCTTGGGCTGCCTGCTGACGCGGCGCTGGGGGATCGACGCCGTCGTGCCGATCTTCGAGGGCCAGGCGGCACGGATCGCTGCGGAAGACTCATCGCATTTCGAAATCACCCCCGCGGATCGAAACGGGGACGCAGCTAGTTTATCGCTCCCTATCCTGCCAAAACTAGCTGCGTCCCCGTTTCGATCCGCCATTTGCGTGCCCTTCGAGCCCGGGCCGCTCAGTTGGGACGACTATCCGCGGCTGCTGGGGTTCTTGCGCGATCACGGGGTGCTCTATGACCGCGACGGCATCCGCCTGGAGGCGCTGGACTATGAAGCCGGGCCGCAACCGGCGGCCACGCGGGCGCGGGTCCGCCTGACGGTGGACGGCACGGGGGAGGAGTTCTGGATCGCGCCGACGCCGTCAGAACCTTTCGAGAAGCCGCCGGCAAACGCCCGCCAAGTCGTCGCCGGCAAGGGGCGGAAAGTTGCCCTGACGCTGCGGCGCGACGAAGTGGACCTGGGCGTGCAGGTGTTTTTGCAGAAGTTCCGCCGCAAGCTGGAACCCGGGGCCAGCCAGGCCGCCCACTATTCCAGCCTGATCGACCTGCTAGACCGCGACGATGCCAGTCGCGCGCTGCGGAGCAACGTGCTGGTGACGCTGAACGCCCCGCTGGATTTCACCGACCCCGCCACGGGCCGCTCCTATCGCCTCTTTCAGAGCAACTTCGCGGGGCCGCTGGAAGCGGAGAAGCTCGACATCCCCTGGAGCGGCCCTGCCGACCCGCCGCCGCGGCTTTATCTTTCCGTGCTGACGGTCAACCACGATCCCGGCCGGGTCTGCAAGTACCTGGGCTGCCTGCTGATCGTCGGCGGCATCTTCTGCAACTACTTTCTGAAGTCGTTCTTTCGCAACGGCCCTGCGGGTGCCACGACCATGCCTCGCATGGTGCCCGGCTTGCCCAGCAGTGCTGACTCGCCAGGCGATACCACGGGTCCCGACCGCTCTGCACTGCTGG
The DNA here is from genome assembly GCA_052139835.1 of Thermoguttaceae bacterium. Taxonomy (GTDB): domain Bacteria; phylum Planctomycetota; class Planctomycetia; order Pirellulales; family Thermoguttaceae; genus JBKQVT01. The sequence goes on along the minus strand of JBKQVT010000064.1, from coordinate 6,181 downwards.
ACAAGCCAGCAGTGGCACCCGGAGTGTCAGCCATTCTCGTTTTCGCCCTGTTGAGCGGCGTTTCCGCGGCGCGGGCGGAAGACGCGGGGGGGCTGGATTGGGGCCCTTGGCGGCGGTTGCCGGTGCTGGACGGCGGCCGCATCATGCCCTTGGACACCTTTGCCCGCGGCACGGTCGAGAAGATCTCCGGCGGCCGGGGCCTGCGGCTCGTGCCCAGCGGCACCGCCGCCGAAGTGCTACTGGGTTGGCTCGTCGAGCCGGAGAAGTGGGAAGAGGTTTCCTTCCTTCCCGCCGCCGATCCGGCGCTCCGCGAGCTGCTCGGGGTGCCGTTGCGGGGTGAGGCGGGCCGGCCGCTTGACGGCGTTTCACCGCGGCAAGTCCAGCAGGCGTTGAAACTCCTGGTCCATGGCGACAAGGCAGCCGAAGACCTACTGGAGGCCTACACGTCGTACCGGATGCTGACGTTTCATCCCACGGCCGCCCGCGACGGCCGCGCCCGGTTCGTCGAGAAACTCTCCGATGTGATCCGCGATTGGAACGATCTGCAAGACATCCTGGAACGATTCTTTCCGCCGGGGGAGCACGCCGCGGCCAATCCGACTGCGCAGACCGCCGAGAGTCTCCACAAGCTGGTCGCCGTGGCGGATCAAGCGGAGGAGCCGCCGTTGGGGGCGTTGGAGCCGCCCGCGGCGTCGCTGGAGCAGTCGGCGGCCGGGGTCGCCCGCCAGACCGCCGGGCTGCTGGAGAAGATGCTGCGGTCTCCGCCCAAGGTGGAGGCGGGGGCGCTTCGGTCGCTTCGCATGATCCTGCGGGGCGTGGCGGCGCGGACCGAGGATATGGCGCGGCACGCCGCGGCGGCCCACCTCGCCCTGTACGACAACGGCCTGGCGTTGCGACCGGCGCCGGCGCTGGATGCGGCCGCGCTGGAGGAAGACCGCCAGAGTGGCGACGACGCGCAACCGTGGGCCAGCTTGCAGACGCTCATCCACGGTTCCGACGACGTGCTGCGGCGCTATCCGCAGCCGGAATTGCAGGAGTTGCGCGCGGCCTGGCTGCGCCTGGAGGCCGCCTACCGCCAGCGCGGCGATCCGCGGCGGCCAGAGCGTTTCCGCGGCGCCCTTGGGGCGTTTGCCGCGGCCCTGCAGAAGTTTGGCCAGGCCGTGGAACCGATCCGCCAGCGGCTGCCGATCCACCAACGCGACGAAGACCTCCTGGCCGCCACCGCCTATCCGCCGCCCGGCTCGACCGACACCGAGGTCTTCTACAATCGCGCGGACCCGTTTTTCTGGTCGTGGGTGGTTAGCGCCGTCGCCACGATCTGCCTGGCGATATCGCTGGCGGTCTTGCGGAGGCTGATGTTCTGGCTGGGGATGGCGGCGTTGGCGGCCGGCCAGGCCCTGATTTTGGCCGGCCTGGGCTTGCGGGCCGAGATCAGCGGCTTTACGCCGGTGAGCACCATGTTCGAGACCATCGTGGTCGTGGCGCTCTGCCTGGGGCTGATGGGGATGGGGCTGGCCGTTTGGCTGGGGTGGCGCGGACGCGCCCGTGCCACTGCTGGCTTGACCAGCAGTGCCGAGGGCACGGTTGGACAAGCCAACCGTGGCACCCCGCGCGCGGCCCAGGCCTACGCCCCGACGACCGTGGCCCTGGTGACGGCGGCCTTGGGCCTGTTGGCCCTGCTGGTGGCCTGCTATTCGCCGATGTTTCCCAAGGACATCCGCCCCTTGATGCCGGTGCTGCGGAGCAACGTCTGGCTGGCCATCCACGTCATTTCGATCCTCGCCGGCTATGGGGCGGCCCTGCTGGCCTGCGCCCTGGGATACGTCGCCCTGGGCTTCTACCTCTGCGGCCGCTATCGCCAGGGCCGCGAGCCGGAGGCCTGCGCCTTCCTGGCCCCCGTCATCTACAAAGTGCTTCAGATCGCACTGCTGCTGCTTTGCGTGGGCACCATCCTCGGCGCCCTCTGGGCCGACGTCTCCTGGGGGCGGTTCTGGGGCTGGGACCCCAAGGAAGTTTGGGCGCTGATTTCCCTGCTGGCCTACCTCGTGATCCTCCACGGCCGCTCCATCGGCTGGTCGGGAAACTTCGCCATGGCCTTGACCTCCGTCCTGGGCTTCAGCTTCATCGTGATGACCTGGTTCTGGGTCAACTTCTTCGTGTCTGGGGGAAAACACTCCTACGGCGAGGCCGCCGGCGGGCAGTGGGGAGCGCTAACGATCTTCGCCCTGGCGATGCTGGCCCTGGGCTGGGTCTTGTTGTTGGCGGCCGCCGCGCGGTATCTTTCGACCAGCCGCCATAAGGGATTGGGGATTAGGGATTAGCGATTAGGACTCCCTCTTCCCCTTCTTCCGTGGTGTTTTCATCGGCCAGTCGCCCGTTTCCGGCCTCTTGTCGCCTTGCCTGCTTTGGGCTAGCATGACGGCTATGTTGACGGAATCCATCGGCTTTATCGGCGCGGGGCAGATGGCCACGGCCCTGGGGCAGGGGTTGGTCCGGGCGGGATTGGTCGCCGCCAAGGGCCTGCTGGCCGCCGATCCCCTACCCGAGGCCCGTGAGCGCTTCACCGCCGCCACCGGCGGGCGGGCGACGATGCAGAACGCCGAGGTGGTCGCGGAGTCCGACGTCGTCATTCTGGCGGTCAAGCCGCAGCAGATGGAGCGGGTCATGGCCGGGTTGCGGGGTTTGCTCGCCGGCCGGCACCTGGTCATCTCCATCGCCGCCGGCATCCGCCTGGCGGCCTTGGCCGAGGGGCTCGGCGGCGAGGTGCGATTGATCCGGGCGATGCCCAACACGCCCTGCCTGGTGGGCCGGGGGGCCTCGGCCTATAGCCTCGGCCCGCGGGCCACGGCGGCCGACGTCCGCGTCGCCGAGGAGTTGCTCCGCGCGGTCGGCATCGCCCTGCCGGTCGAGGAGAAGCTGTTGGACGCCGTGACGGGGCTGTCGGGTTGCGGCCCGGCCTTCGTGTACGTGGTGATCGAGGCCCTGGCCGACGGCGGGGTGAAGGCGGGTCTGCCCCGCGAAGTGGCCGCCGCGCTGGCCGCCCAGACTGTGCTGGGCGCCGGCCAAATGGTCCTCTCCAGCGGCGAGCACCCCAGCGTGCTCAAGGACCGCGTGGCCAGTCCCGGCGGCGCCACCATCGCCGGCTTGCAAGCGATCGAGGAGGGCGGCCTGCGGGCCACGCTGATGGCCGCCGTGGAAGCCGCCGCCCGGCGGTCAATGGAATTAGGAGCCTCTTGATGCCCGTTTTTTGCACCGTCGATGACAAACACGTCCCCCTGTACCGCATCCTCTGGATTGCGGAGTTGCCGCATTTTTGCGGCAGCGGCGAATGCCAGCGGGAAGGCCAGTACGAAATCCGCCTGGAACACGGCGAGAGCGTCTGGGCCAACCAGCCTGATCGTGACGCGGCGATGACGGCCTTGGAAAGCTGGCTGAGCGGCTGTTGCGCCGCGGAGCACGACGACCAGCACGACGAAGAACACGACGAAGAATCGGAGTGACCGCCATGTCGACCTTTGAAGACGGCCGTTTTCGCTGGCGTGAAACCTATTTCGTGCTCTTTCCCGCCGGCAAGCGGCCGCCGCTGAAGCTGGTGCAAAAGACCCTGGCCGCCATCGACAAACACTACCTCCTCAGCAACTTCAGCGCCGACAAGGAGGGGCTGTTCGAGTCGCTCACCCTGGTCTCGCCCGATGACTTCGCCGCCCTGGACATCTGCTTCACCAGCGGCGCGGAGGTGGTCGAGCAGGTCGATGCCCTGATCGAGGAGCTGAAGGAGGGCGTCGAGCCGGGGCAGCGGGCCGTGCTGCAGCGGCTGAAGACCTACGACGGCCGCTTCGACATCCTCCACTTCGAGCAGATCGCCGATTTCCCCGGCGAGGAGGAAGAGTCCGACGAATTGCTCGATCCCGGCGCCTTGCTGGCCGTGCTGGACGTGCTGGCCGACCTGACCGGCGGCGTGGCCGTCGATCCGCAGTCGGGAACGATTCTCAACAGCGAGGAGTGATTTTCCGGGGACTGTCCCGATTTTCGCGGCGGGGCACCATCGCGTAGCGATGGTCCGGCGAAAATGGGACTGTCCCCTTCGACCCCACAGTGAAGGGTGATTATCCGCCATGCCCATGATCGCCAAGGACATCAAGACCGGCCACGTCGTCAACTACAACGACGCCCCCTGCATGATCGAGTCGATCACGGTGCAGAGCCCCTCGGCCCGTGGCGCCGCCACCATCTACAAGTACCGGGCGAGGAACCTGATCAGCAAGCAGAAGGTCGATATCACGCTCCGCGGCGGTGAAACGCTCGACGAGGCCGACTTCCGCAAGCGGCCCATCAAGTTCATGTACGCCGACTCCGACCAGATGCACTTCCTCGACCAGGAGGACTACAACCAGTATTCGTTGGCCAAGGAAGACCTCGCCGAGGAGACCAGGTACCTGACCGAGGACCTCGAAGGGCTCCAGGCGCTGATCTACAACGACGAGTGCGTGGGCATCCAATTGCCGGTGACCGTCGCCTTGAAGGTGGTGCAGTGCGATCCGGGGATCAAGGGGGCCTCGGCCACCTCGCGGAACAAGCCCGCCACGCTCGAAACCGGCCTTGTCGTCCAGGTGCCCGAGTATCTCTCCCAGGGCGAGGTCATCAAGGTGGATACCCGCACCGGGCAGTATCTCTCGCGGGCGTGAGCGGGAAGGGGGAGGGCGGAAGGCGGAAGGAAGCGGGCCGGCGGCGCGAGCCGCCGGGGAACGTCGATGCGCCGGAAGGTGTCATGCGTCTCCGGGCCGGATTTCCTCGACCCGGCTGACCGCCTCGCCGCGGGCAAAGCGCGTGGTGATCTGCTGGCCGGCGGTCAACTCGGCGGCGTCGCGGATCACGCGGCCGTCGGCGGTCCGCTGCGTGAGGCTGTAGCCGCGGCCCAAGACGGCCAGCGGACTGAGCGATTCCAGCCGGGCGGCGGTGGAATCGAGCTGCCGGGCGGCACGCTCCAGCCGGCCACGGACGGCGCGGGCGGCGGCCGTTTCCAACTCGTCCAGACGCCGCGTGAGGTCTTCGATCCGCTGCAAGGGGCGGCGAAAGACCCGCGACCGCGCGATGGCCTCCCACCGCGCCCGGCCGGAGGAGAGCCGAAAACGCATCGCCGCGGCCACGCGGTTTTGCATCTGCCGCAGCCGGGCCAAGAGTTCCTCGGCCGCGGGCGCGACCAGCTCGGCCGCCTCGCTGGGCGTCAGGGCGCGGACGTCGGCCACCAGGTCGGAAAGCGTCACGTCGACCTCGTGGCCGACGGCGGAGATGACCGGAATCCGCGAGGCGAAGATGGCGCGGACCACCACTTCCTCGTTGAACGCCCAGAGGTCTTCGAGGCTGCCGCCGCCGCGGGCCAGCACCAGGCAATCGATCGGCAGCGGCAGGCGGTTGGCCACGCCGATGGCGGCGGCGATCTCGGCGGCGGCGCCTTCGCCTTGCACGCGGGTGGGCAGGACCAACACGTCGGCCCCGCGCCACCGCCGCCCCAGGACCTGGAGGAAATCGTGGATGGCCGCCCCCGTGGGACTGGTGACCAGGCCGACCCGCCGCACCAGCCGCGGCAGCGGCCGCTTCCGCGCGGGATCGAAGAGCCCCTCGCGGGCGAGTTTTTCACGGAGTTGCCGCAAGGCAAGCTCCAGCGCCCCCATCCCCTTGGGCTCGATCTGGTCGACGATCAACTGGTAGCTGCCCCGCGGGGCATAGACGTCGAGGTGTCCGCGGCAGATCACCTCCAGGCCGTCGGCCAGTTGGAACTTCACGCGGGCGGCGACGTTCCGCCAGATGGCCGCGCGGATCTGCGCCCGGTCGTCCTTGAGCGTCAGGTAGCAGTGGCCCGACTGGGGCCGCGAGAGGTTCGAGATTTCGCCGCTGACCCACACCGCCGGGAAGGAGTTTTCCAGCAGGTCCTTGATCTGCGTGGTCAACTCGTAGACCGACAGGACGGGCGGCGACCGGGGCTCTTCAGGGAATAGATTTTTTTGCGGCATCGGGGAACAAAGCAAACCGGCGACGTTTTTACCAGACAGTTCTCACGCAAAGGCGCAAAGGCGCAAAGAGAAGGAGTTGTGATCGCCACTGACACGGTCTCACGATTTTCTTTTCAGTCACCTTCATCGTATCTCTTCTTCTCACCTTTGCGTCTTTGCGCCTTTGCGTG
>JBKQVT010000063.1:0-31667 GCA_052139835.1 Thermoguttaceae bacterium | reverse complement strand
CACACACTGCACTTGTGGGTAGCCATTTAGCGGCGCCCGCGGCGCTTAATACGTCAGGACCGAAAGATCATGGCCACCGACCTGAAGTCAGATACCGATGGGCTCGGTCTCGGCGAGATCAACAAATACGATTTTCGTAACGCAGAGAAGTACATCTTCAAGAGCCGCAAGGGGCTCGATGCCGACATCGTCCGCGAAATCTCCGCGATGAAGGGGGAGCCCGCGTGGATGCTCGATTTCCGGCTCAAGAGCTTGGCGATCTTCGAATCCAAGCCGCTGCCGCGATGGGGCGGCGACATCGCCATCGACTTCCAGGACATCTTCTATTACCTCAAGCCGACCGACAGCCAGGGGCACAACTGGGCCGACGTCCCCGAGGACATCAAGCGGACCTTCGATCGGCTGGGAATTCCCGAGGCGGAGAAGAAGTTCTTGGCCGGCGTGAAGGCCCAGTACGAGAGCGAAGTGGTCTACGGCTCGTTGAAGGAGGACCTCGCCAAGCAGGGCGTGATCTTCACCGACACGGATTCGGCGCTGCGGGAGTATCCCGACCTGATGCGGCAATACTTCAGCACCATTATTCCGCCCACCGACAACAAGTTTGCGGCGTTGAATTCGGCGGTCTGGTCAGGTGGATCGTTCGTCTACGTGCCGCCGGGGGTGAAGATCGAATTCCCCTTGCAGGCCTACTTCCGCATCAACTCCGCCAAGATGGGCCAGTTCGAGCGGACGCTGATTATCGTCGACGAAGGGGCCCAGGTGCATTACGTCGAAGGCTGCACGGCCCCCATGTACAGCAGCGAGAGCCTGCACGCCGCCGTCGTCGAGGTGATCGGCAAGCGGGGCTCGCGGGTCCGCTACACCACCATCCAGAACTGGGCCAACAACATCTACAACCTGGTGACCAAGCGGGCCGTGGCCTACCAGGACGCCCTGATCGAATGGGTCGACGGCAACCTGGGCAGCCGGCTGACGATGAAATACCCCTCGATTTACATGCTCGAACCCGGCGCCCGCGGCGAAGTCCTCTCCGTGGCCTTCGCCTCGGCCGGCCAGCACCAGGACGCCGGGGCCAAGGTGGTCCACTGCGCGCCGCACACCTCCAGCCGCATCGTCTCCAAGTCGATCTCGAAAAATGGCGGCCGCACCAGCTACCGCGGCCTGCTGAAGGTCTGCAAGGGGGCCAAGAAGGCCAAGTCCAACGTCGTCTGCGACGCCTTGATCCTCGACCCCCAGAGCCGCAGCGACACGTACCCGTACATCGAAATCGAAGAGCAAGACGTCACCGTCGGCCACGAGGCCAGCGTCTCGCGCATCGGTGAAGAGCAGCTCTTCTACCTGTGCAGCCGGGGACTGAGCGAGGCCGAAGCGGCCACCATGATCGTCAGCGGCTTCATCGAGCCGCTGGTCAAGGAACTGCCCATGGAGTACGCCATCGAGCTGAACCGCCTCATCGAGCTGCAAATGGAAGGGACAGTGGGATAGCGAGCCGCGGGGTTTATCCCCGCAGTTGCGCGGGGTTGCGGGAAAACGCCGCTGGAGAGCGCCGCCCATCCGCCGGGATAAACCCGGCGACTCGCTGACCGTTGCCGAAGATTCTGCCTATGACTCAAGCCGTCCAATCGACGTTCACCCGCGAGGCGTTCGAGGCCTTCGCCGCGTCGCGGGGAGAGCCCGGCTGGCTCGAGGAACTCCGCCGCCAGGCCTGGGAACTCTTCCAGTCGCTGCCGCTGCCGGATCGACGGGCCGAGGAATGGACGCGGACCGACCTCCGCGCCTTTCACCTCGAAGCCTTCGGCTTCCCCACGCCAAGCGAGGAAAAGGGACCGTCGCCGCAGCCGCTCTTGACTGCGGGCGTGGACCTCGCCGGCACCGCCGCTTCGCTGGATAGCGGGGCGTATCGGTCGGTGCTGGAGCCGCAGTGGGCGGGGCGGGGCGTGCTCTTCGGCAGCCTCGACCGGATGGTGATCGATCATGGCGAGCGTCTCCGCCCGCACCTGCTTCGCCGGGCGATCGCCCCCGGCTATGACAAGTTCGCCGCCTTGCAGGCCGCCTGCTGGTGCGGCGGCACGCTGCTCTACGTGCCCGCGGGCGTCCGCGTCGATCGGCCGTTTCACGTCCTTTCGGTGCTCACGCCCGGCGGCGTCGACTTGAGCCGCTGCCTGGTGGTGCTGGAAGAGGGCGCCGAGGCCACGCTGCTGGCCGAAACCGCCGGCAGCGACGGCGGGGCGGCCGGCCTCCATTGCGGCGCGGTCGAACTGCTGCTGGGAGCCGGCTCGCGATTGCGCTACGTGAACCTGCAAAACTGGGGCGAGGGCGTCTGGCATTTCGCCCATCAAAAGGCGCTCGTCGGCCGCGAGGCCGCCCTGCAATGGACCATCGGCGCCCTGGGAAGCCGCCTGGCCAAAGTGAATCAACACGTGGCCCTCACCGGCGAAGGCGCCAGCGCGGAGGTCAACGGCGTGATGTTCACCGACGGCCGCCAGCACCTCTCCTACCACACCCTGCAACACCACCAGGCGCCGCATTGCACCAGCGACCTGCTCTACAAAGGGGCCTTGCAAGGCAGCTCGCGCATCGTCTGGCGGGGAATGATCAAGGTCGATCGCGATGCCCAAAAGACCGATGGCTACCAACGCAACGACAACCTGATCCTCTCGGAATCGTCGCGGGCCGACTCGATTCCGGGGCTGGAGATCGAGGCCGACGACGTCAAATGCTCGCACGGCGCCACGGCCGGACGCGTCGACGACGAGCAGATCTTTTACGCCTCGACCCGCGGCCTGACCCGGCAAGAGGCCATCCGCATGATCGTCAACGGCTTCTTCCAGCAGGTCTTCGACCGCGTGACCATCCCCGGCGTCCGTCACGCCCTGTCTGAGGCGATCGGGCGACGAGTCCGCGAATTTTCGTAAAGGGGTTAGGAGTTGGAAGTGGAAGCATTGACGGCGCGGCCCTTGGCGATTCTAACTCCTACCTCCTAGATTCTAGATTCTGTTCTCACCCATGTCCGACTTCCTCCGCGTCTGCCGAGCGTCCGACATCGCCGAGGGGGACCGCAAGGTCTTTGAGCTCGAGGGCCGGTTCGTGGCCGTGTTTCACGTCGCGGGCGGGTTTTATGCCTTGGACGACTGCTGCACACACGACGGCGGTCCGCTGGGGGAGGGAAAATTGGAGGCCTTCACGGTGACTTGCCCGCGGCACGGTGCCACCTTCGACATCCGCGACGGCCGGGCGCTGAGCATGCCCGCCGTAGCACCCACCCCGTCGCACCAGGTCAAGGTGGAAGACGGCGAGGTCCTCGTTCAACTCGGAAGTTAGAAGTTAGGAGTTAGGATTTAGAAGTTGGAAGTTAGAAGCATCGAACGTCCAGCATTATGCGGTTCTAACTCCTAACTTCTAACTCCTTCCCGATCATGCCCATCACCGAAGAAGCCGTTTACGAAGCCCTGCGGCAGGTCTGCGACCCGGAGCTGTCGGTCAACATCGTCGATCTGGGATTGATCTACGGCATCGGGGTGGACGACAGCGGCGGGAAGACGGACCTGCTGGTGGTGATGACCATGACCACGCCGGCCTGTCCCTACGGCCCGGAGTTGCTGCGGGACGTGAAGGCCGCGCTGGCCGCGTTGCCGGGGGCGGGAGAAGTGGAGGTGAAGCTCACGCTCACGCCGCCCTGGACGCCGGACCGGATGACCGACGACGCCCGCGACCAACTGGGGCTGTTCTGAGTGGGAAACGTCTCCGCCGCGGCTCAGTTCCAGCACCAGGCGGGGCCGGCCGGAGTGGCCTTGGCGCGGACGGCCGTTGGGGCATCGCTCTTCTGGGCCCGATCGACGATCAGCCACGACTGGATCGACACGCCGCCGGACACGGCGATGTGCCTCCCCAGAATGCTGGCCTTGCTATCGACCTCCTTCGGCGCCCGGTACTCCTCCGTCTTGAATGACTTTTCGTCCATCAGCGCCGGGAGGCTGTTGCCGGTCTTGGCAGGCAGGTTCTCCTTGACGATCAAGGCCCCGACGATGGCCAATTCCATGCAGTTCTGCAATTGACCGAAGATCGGCTCCGCCACGGCGAGGGCGTTGTACTTCTTGGTCATGTTGTCGGCCCATCGCTGGGCCAGTCGGTTGGCTTTGCCGGTATGCTCGCGGGCGCCGTTGGCCGTGAGGAAGTCCTCTTCCGTCATGGCCTGGACGCTTCCGCCGCGGAACTCCCAAGACAGCCCTTCGGCGTCGCGGAGCACCGACTCGTACTTGGGCTCCAGCCACCACCGCTGCATCATGTTGCCGGTGCCCGCTCGGCCGCCAGGGGGAAGCATCTGCAAATAGCTGGGCAATCCGCGGACGGGCGAAGGGTCGAAGTTCATCGCCAGCCGCTTCATGTGGTAGTCGGCGGCCACGAGGATGCGGGCGAAGTGGCTGGTCGCGGGCACGCCGTGGAAGCGGATCGCCTCCGTGCCGAGAGTCTGCTCCGCGCTGCTGGCGACCGCCTGGGGATCGACGCCGGCGCGAAGGTTCTTCGTCTCGTTGCGGAGTTGGCTTGCCCGTTGCGCATCGGGATCGATCGAGCAGGTGATGCCGCCTTGGGCCGCCTGCTTCGCGCTGCGGAGGGCGACCAAGAGGTCCTCCAGCCACATCACCGGACGCCCGGTGGTCACGCCGACGAGATTGCCGCGGGTGTCGACCCTCCAGCCTTCCCCAGGCCCGACCAGCACAATGTCGTGCTGCTCGGGATAGACCAGCACGTAGCGGATCGCTTGCAGGCCGCCGAGGAACTTGATGTCCTGCGCGAGGGGCTTGCCGGTCTTCACGGACTCTTCGACGGCCGCTTCCAGGTTCCGCAGCGAAACCTTCCGCATGCCAGCCATCGGGCCGAGCCCGTCGGGGACCTTTTGCAAATTCTTGGCCCAAAACTGGTTCAGGTTGCCGAGGCCATCCAGGGTGGCGTTCTTCAGCACGCCGTCGGCATTGATGGAAATGCCGCCGACCGCCTCCACGATCGCTTGTGCCCACGCGGAGGAAGCGAAGGCCAAGACCGAGGCCGCCACGACCGCGATGACACCTGCTGGAAACGACGCCGGGATCCACGCACGACGATTTGTAACCATAGCGCCTCCTCCCCCGTTTTCTTGGGACCTGCCCTTGCAAAAGACTCCTTGCAGATTATATATGCTACCTCTCCGCGGAGAAAGTTGCAAGAATATCCGTGGCACCACCCCAAAGGTGTTACTATGGGTGCCCCGATGGGATCCCACCCTCCCCCCGACCGTCTCGCGGTGGGAGAGGGGGAGTCAGTTCCAGCACCACTTGCCGCGAGCCGCGGGGGTGGTCTTGGCGCGGACGGCCGCCGGGGCATCGCTCTTCTCGGCCCGATCGACCACTGCCCACGATTGGATGGAGACGCCGCCGGAGGCGCTGATCAGCCACTTGTGCCCCTTCTTCAGCAGGCTCGCCTGGCTATCGACCTGCTTGGGGGTGCGATACTCCTGCAGCTTCACCGCGTCCGCACTCATCAGCGCCGGCAGGCTATTGCCCGCCTTGCCGGGCAAATCCTCCTTGACGATCAAGGCCGCGACGATCGCCAGTTCCATGCAGTTGCGGAGTTGGCCGAAAATGGGCATGGCCGCGGACAACTGGTCGTACTTGGCGGTCATGTTGTTGGCCCAGTGCTGGGCCACCGGGTTGGCCTTGCCGGTGTGCTGGCGCTGGCCGGCGGCATCGAGGAAATCCTCTTCGGTCATCGCCTGGACGCTGCCGCCGCGCAGCTCCCAGGCCAGCCGTTGGGAATCGTGCAGCACCGCTTCATATTTCGGCTCCAGCCACCAGCGGGGCATCATGCTGCTCATGCCCCGGCTGCCGGGGGCGCTCATTTGCAGGAAGCTGGGCAGGCCGCGGACCGGCGCAGGCTCGAAACCCATCGCCAGCCGCTTCATGCGATAATCGGCCGCCACCAACACGCGGGCGAAGTGGCTGGTCGCCGGCACGCCGCTGAAGGAGATCTGCTGCGGTCCCAAGACCTGTTCGATATTGCTCGCCGTGGTGCCGGGATCGCCGATGGTGTGGAGCGTGGCCGCGTAGGCCCGCAACTGCCGCATGCCTTCCGGCGTGGGATCGATCGAGCAGGTGATGCCCCCCTGGGCCACCTCCGCCGCGGTCCGCAGGGCCACCAGCAGATCGTCCAGCAGCATCACCGGCCGCCCGCTGGTCACGCCCACGATATTGCCGTGGGAATCGGCCTTCCAGCCTTCGCCAGGCCCGACCAGCACGAGGTCTTTTTGCTCGGGATAGACCAGCACGTAGCGGATCGCTTGCAGGCCGCCGAGGAACTTGATTTCCTCCGGCAGGGCCTTGCCGGTCTTATGGCAGCGGGCGATGGCCGCTTCGAGCGCGCCGAGCGAGACCTTCCGCAGGTCCGCCAGCCGGCCCAACGCGGCGGGGACTTTTTCCAGAACTTGGACCCGCAGCCGGGAATCTTCACGGGCATTGGCCAGCACCCCGTCGGCGTTGATGGCAACGCCGCCGACGGCCTGAACGACCGCTTGTGCCCCGGCGCGCGAAGCGACGGCCAAGGCCGCCGCCGCCAGGAAGGAAACCAGACCGAGTTGTAATGACGAGGGGATAGAGTGGGAGCGACAACGGATGACCAAGCAATGCCTCCTCTCAAACTTCGCAAGCGCGTTCCGGGCGCCAAAGAGAAAAATCCATCATACTTTGCTGTCGGGGGAGTTGCAAGCCGTCCGGAGAGCTTTTGACTTCCCAAGTCCGAGGGTCCCAGCCAGCGGGAATACGACACCCCCCTTCAGTCCATTCGCAGCGGCCACAGCCGGTGGGCTTGGGGGCTCGATCTAATCCCTAATTCCTAATCCCTGATTTCCCCGTGGTCCCACCTTGCCCGACCACACCCCCCTGAGCTAAGTTAAAGAGGAGAGAAGCGCCTCCTAATTCCCATCAGGCCGTCGCGTGTCGCAGCTAGCCTATCTCGTCATTCGTGAAGGGGCGAAATGGAGCGACGTCTTCCGGCTGGTCCCCGGACAGGCGGTCACCATCGGTCGTGCGCCGACCAACCAGATCGTGTTGAAGGACGAGCGCTGCAGCCGCAATCACCTCGAGGTGTTTCTTTCCGCCGGGCAGTGGATGCTGCGCGATCTGGACAGCCGCAACGGCACGCTGATCGGCACCCAGCGGGTCAGCGGCGACTGGCCCCTCCAACCGGGCGACACCATCCGCATCGGCAAGTCGCAGTTGGTTTTCGTTCATCGCCTCGCGGAGGCCTTTGCCGATTCCACCTCGGTGATGCGCCCGATGGCGGACAAAGAGGGCGCCGCCGGCGAGGAAGAGGACGCCAACGTATTGGCCGTCGGCGGCCCGACCACCATCACGCACCGCCGCGGGCAGACGCGGTTTCTCGAGCCGGGCGAGGAAGAAGACGTCAGCGCGGTGTCGAAGATGGGGCAGGCGGCCGCACGGCTCTGCCGGCTGGCCTTCGAGTTGGCCAAGGCCCCGGACCCGGCGACCGTGGCCGACCTGGCCCTGGCCGGCCTGGCCGAGGGCACGCAGACCGACGCCGGGGCCGTCTTGTTGCTGCCCAACGACTTTCGCGGCGCGCCGCGGGCGGAGGCCCTGGAGGTCGTGGCCTCGCACAGCGCCACCGAACGCTCCTACCATCAGATCGCCTCCATGCTGGCCGCCACCGTGATGCGCGAGGGCGAGGCCGTGCTGGCCCGCAACGTGATGGGCGACAGCGCCCTGGGAAGCCGCGACAGCCAGGGGGTGATTCATACCACCAGCGTCATCTGCGCGCCGATCCGCCGCGGCCGCCGCATCCTCGGCCTGATCCATTTGTACTCCACCGACGCCGCCAGAGTCCCCGATCCCGACGAGTTGGAATTCACCCTCGCCGTGGCCGACACCGTGGCCGTGGCCCTGGAGAACCTCAAACGCCGCCAGGAGTTGGCGGAGAACCTCACCCAGGTCCGCACGGAAAACGTGCAACTCCGCGAACGGCTGGGCGTGCAAAGCCGCATGATCGGCCACAGCCCCGCCATTCAACAAGTGGCCGACGAGATCGGCCGGGCGGCGGCCAGCAACGCCACCGTGCTGATCCGCGGCGAGAGCGGCGTCGGCAAGGAGCTGGTCGCGCGGGCAGTCCACGATTCCAGCCCCCGCCGCGACCACGTCTTCGTCTGCTTGAATTGCGCCGCGCTGTCGGCCGAGCTGCTGGCCAGCGAGCTTTTCGGCCACGAGCGCGGGGCCTTCACCGGGGCCACGGAGCGGAAAATCGGCAAATTCGAGGCCGCCCACAAGGGCACCCTCATGCTCGACGAAATCGGCGAAATGAGCCCCGGCATCCAGGCCAAGTTTCTCCGCGTCCTGGAAGGCCATCCCTTCGAGCGCGTCGGCGGCAGCAAGCCCGTCACCGTCGACGTCCGCGTCATCGCCGCCACCAATCGCGACCTGGAAAAGGACGTCGCCGAAGGGCTCTTCCGCCGCGACCTTTATTTTCGCTTGCGGGTGCTGGAAATCGTCGTCCCCGCCCTGCGGAAACGCCTCGAGGACATCCCGCTGCTGGCCGATTACTTCCTCCACAAGTACAACGCCGAAACCGGGCGGAAAATCCGCGGCTATAGCCCCGAGGCCAAGCAGAAATTGCTCAACTACCTCTGGCCGGGCAATATCCGCGAGCTGAAGAACGTGGTGGAGCGGGCGGTGGTCCTCTGCCGCGCCCAGGAGATCGACCAGGAGGACCTGCTCCTGACCAAGCTGGCCACCGCCGGCGACACTGCCGACGCGGCTGCCCTGGAGGAAGAATTCCTCCCCGCCTCGCTGGCCGACATCGAACGCCGCTACATCCTCGCCACGCTCAACCACACCGGTTGGAACAAGAGCCGCACCTCCAGCATCCTGGGCATCGAGCGCTCCACGCTGGACCGCAAGATCCGCCGCTATGCGCTGGACGAGGAGGCAGGCCGCATCCGCTGAGGGCGCTTCTTATAGGACCTATAGGCCCCATGAGCCCCATAGGTCCCATATTACCGTCTCGGGGACTTTCGCCTCGTCCTAACGCCGCAAGTGCGCTTTGCGATCGCGCCCTTCCAAGGTAAGATTTGCCGCTGCCAAGGGGACCTCGCAATCGCCTCCGAGTTTTGGGAATGCCATGAAAACTCCAACCCTATTGCTCCATTTGGGGCTCCTCTTTACCATACTTCTGGGGGCTAGGCTCCTTCCGGCCGACGACGCCGCGGCGACCTACCTGCTGCAAAGCGGCCGCCAACCCGGCCAGATCGACCGCGTCCAGATCGTCCTGGAGATCGCCGGCGACCGGCTCGATCCGGCCGGCGACCAGGTGCAGCGCTTGGCGCTGAGCGGCTCGGGAAACTTCGCCTACGACGAAAAGAACCTCGAGGTGGCCGCCACGCCCGAGGGACACTCCCGCTCGGTCCGCTATTACGACGATGCCCGCGCGGTCATCAAGGTGGCCGACAAGAGCGAGAAGCATTCCCTGCCGGCCGCACGGCGGCTGATCGCCGTGGACGTCGACGCCGGCAAGGCCACGCTCTTTTCGCCGCGGGGCATGCTCACCAGCGATGAACTGGAGCTGATCGACATCTCGGCCAATACGCTGCTGTTGGACTCCCTCTTGCCCGCCAAGCCCGTGGCCGTCGGCCAGAAATGGCGGCCCGCCGACAAGGTGCTGGGCATGATCCTGCAACTCGACGAGGTCCGCCGCAGCCAGGTCGAGTGCCTGCTCAAGGAAGTGACGCCCGCGGTGGCGAGAATCGAGCTTGCCGGCTCGCTGTCGGGAAACTTTCACGGCGTGCCCTGCCAGCTCGACGTCGAGGCGAAGTGCCGCTTCGACCGCCAGAGCAACCGCATCGACTGGGTCGCCATGCGGATCGACGACAAGCGGGAGCCCAGCGGCGTCGTGCAGGGACTGGACGCCGTGGCCACCTGGAAGATCAGAATCTCGCCGAAGAGCGAGTCGCTCTGGCTCACGCCGCGGGCGCTGGCCGATGCACCCTTGGCGCCGTCGGCGGAGTTGTGCCGCTTGCTTTGTCAGCCGGCGGAGGCCGCTTGGCAACTGCCGCACGACCGCTGCTGGTTTCTCGTTGAGGAACACCGCGATTCGGTGGCGCTGCGCATGATGGCCGGCGGCGCCAACGTGGCCCAGTGCAACGTCTCCTCGCTCGCGAAGGTGGCGGTCGAGCGCCTGCCCACGCTGGAACAGTTCCAGGGCGAGGTGCGGCAGGCCCTGGGCAAGAGCTTCAGTCAGTTCGTCGAGGCCGGCCAACTGGCCAGCCAGGCCGATTACCGCATCTACCGGGTGGTGGTCAAGGGCGAGATTTCCGACCTGCCGATCCAGTGGCATTACTACCTGGTGGCCGACAAGCACGGCCGGCAAGCCGCCCTGGCATTCACCGTCCAGGAGCAAGACGTCGAGGCCTTCGACAAGGCGGGCGAGCGCTTGGTCCGCGGGCTGCGGTTCCTCGATCCGCAGGCGGCCGCTTCGCGCCAGTAGCCGGCCCCTTGGCCGGGCGGCACTTCTTCCTGCGCAAGAAAACAGCCGCCGTCCCGTGGCATACAGGACGGCGGCCTTTGGAATCAAGGCCTCCCGCCGATTGCGACTGGATGCGTCGCTGCGAGACGAGCGGGGGTCGGGCGTGCTATTGCACAAGCCGCTTTGTTGACCCCGGCTGACGCTAAAGGGTTGGCACCTCCGTCGGAATAACTTGCGAGAGACTTGACACCAAGCAAAGGGAAACAGGCTGCAAAACCAGTTTCACTCGATCACTTCCACTATCGGCAGTTTCCCCGCGCCGATTGCAGCCGACTTTTCGGCTTGTGGCGGCGGGTCGCTGCACCTAATGCATTATACCTCGAAAACGCCCGCTGGAGCAATGGTTTGATCGGCGGGTGCGCAGGCCCCCCGTGCCCAAGAGGGCGGCCGGTCACTTCTTGCCCGCCTGCCGCTGCTGCTGGAAAAAACGGCTCAAGATTTGCCCGCACGGCTCGGCCAAGATCCCGGCGATCACCTCGCAGCGATGATTTAATCGCCCGTCGTCCAAGAGGTGATAGAGGCTGTGGACGGCCCCGGCCTTCGGGTCCGCCGCGCCGTAGACCACAAGCGGCAGCCGGGCCTGCACGATCGACCCGGCACACATCGGACACGGCTCCAGCGTCACGTACAGCGCACAGCCGTCCAGGCGCCACGACGCCAAGGCCGCGGCCGCCTGCGTGATGGCGATCATCTCCGCGTGCGCGGTCGGATCGTGGAGTTGTTCCCGCTGGTTGTGTGCCCGCGCGATCAGCCGGCCCGCGCAGACGATCACGGCGCCGATGGGCACTTCGTTTTCGCCCTGGGCCACCTCGGCCTCTTCGAGGGCCATTTTCATCCAGTGTTCGTGCATGGGGCAGGAAAGGTGGGATTGGGGATTGGCAAAAGCCCCCCGACTGCGTCAGGGGCGCCGCCGGCATCGCCACGGGCACCGCTCACGCGGCGGCACAGGCCAACCCCGCGGCGACAAGCTGCCCAAGCTCTTCAAAGCGGTCGATGGCGAAGTCGGCCCGGGCGTCGGCATCGCCGTTGAAGACGATGGTGGACATGCCCAGGGCCGCGGCGCCGGCAAGTTCCACGGCGTCATGGCCGACGAACGCCACGCGCTCGGGCGGCAGGTGCATGGCATCGAGGGCGGCCTCGTAGGTTTCCCGTTCGGGCATGGCCCGCCCCAGGTCGATCGAGGACACCACGGCCCGAAAGCAATCTCCCATGGCAAAGCGGTCGAGCCATTGCCGCAGGGCGGCGCCGGACTGCTCGGAGTTGCAGAGCACGGCCAAGGCGACGTCGGACTGGTGAAGCTCGCGGAGCGTGGCGCGGACACCGGTCAGGGGCCGGGCAACGCCCTGGAGGTGGCGGCGGTGGACCTGGAAGGCCGCTTGCAACTCCTCGATCTGCCCCGGCAACAGCCCCAGGGAAGCGAGATAACTCTCCAAGGCCTCGCAAAAACACCGCCGGCCGCGATGGACCTCGGCCAGATACCGGCGGTCGCGAAGGAAAGAAATCTCGCCGCCGGCCACGCCATGCCCCGCCAGCAGCCTCAGCAGCCACCGCCGCCAAGACGTGTCATCGTAGAGGATGTTGCAGGCGTCAAACAGCAGACCATCGATCCCGCGCCCCCATCGGGCGTCTGGAGCCGTGTTTCCCTCCAACCGGCTGAGCATCATGCTCATCGCGTCGTGACTCCTTTCATCTTGCTCCGCGTATCGCTCCGGGCCGGAAAAGGTCGCCGAGAAGGGTGGAAGTCTAGCACCGCGGACCGCGGAAGGTCAAGGGGAGAATTTGCCCACGGGGCAGTCCGACCGCTTTCGCTTTGCGGAACGCAACCTGCGACGTGGTCCCGAGTTACATCCTTCCCTTCAGGCCCAAGAGGGCGTAAAGACGCCGATCGGCCAGGCTGTCGACCACCAGCGAGGCGACGCTGAAATCGTGCGACCGGCTGTGTTGGCCGGGCACCGCCACCACCCGCGCGCCCGCAGCCGCCCCGGAGCGGCAGCCGTTCTGACTGTCTTCCAACACGATCATCCGGGAGGGCGGCACGCCGAAGCGCTTCGCGGCGGTCAGATAGATCTCGGGATGCGGCTTGCCGTGGGTAATGTCTTCGGAGGTGAGCACGAACTGGAACCGCCGCGCCAGGTCGAACGGCCCGAGGCAAGCGTCGGTCAACCGCCGCCCGCTGCTGGTGGCGATCGCCTTGGCAGTGCCGGCCTTCTCCAGGGCATCGAGCAACTCCAAGAGCCCCGGCATCAGCGCCAGGTGCTCCGGCAACAGGGCGAGGAAGATCTCGTTCGACTCGCGGGCCAGCACGTCCCACGACTCCGGCAACCCGTGATGCCGGATCATGATCTCGAACGATTCGCGGGGCGGGATGCCCATCATGGCGTCTTTCAACTCGGCCGTGAACTCGCGTCCGCGCCGGCGCAACAGTTCCGCGCCCGCCAAGGTGTAAATATCCTCGCTGTTGAACATCAAACCGTCCATGTCGAAGACCACGGCATTCATGGGAGGGGCTGGGGACTGGGGGCTAGGGACTGGGGAGTTGGGGGCCGGGGACTGGGAAACGTGTGGCTGGACGCTTGCGGTTTCGCAGTCCGTCCTCCCTTTCCCTTCGAGATTTGATAAATCACATAACTCGAATTCTTGTGCATGATCGGCAGCGGCAGCAGCGGATCGCTGACGGTCGTGAGCACGTAGTCGATGTGTTCCTTGGCGGCCAGCCCGCGGAGCTGCTCGGGACCCATCTCGGCCAGTGAGTCGTACCATCGCTCCGACGGCAGCGGGCTGCCCGTGCCGTAGAAGTCATTCATGCGGCCATACCACTGGACGATGCCCTGGGCGTCCTGGGGAAGTTCCTTCCAGGTGCCGGCTTCGCTGCGTTGGGCGTACCACTTGAAGGTCTGCGACATGCGCGGGGTAAGGAAGACCGCCTCCCGCGGCACGTGCCCCGGCTGGGCCACCCAATCGCAAACCTCCCGCCAAGCGGCATAGTCGGGCAAGCGGTCGGCGCGGGGCTGGCGAAGCGGCAAGGGCGTTCGGCCGGGATGGGCCAGCCAGCGGCCCGCCGCCGCCCAGGCGTCGAGGTCCCAAAACCGCTCGGCGTGAGGCGGCAAGGAGAACAATCGCAGAACGATGCAATCCGTCACGTGCAATCCGGCCAACAGCACCGCGGCCGCCAGCAGGACGCGTCTTAGTGGACCGGCCGAAGCGAAAGGACGGGTGCCACGGTTGGCTTGTCCAACCGTGCTGCTCGCACTGCTGGGCAAGCCAGCAGTGGCACCCAAGGCGATGATCCAGCGTGCCGCCAGCAGGGCCAGGCCGATGGGAAGGGCCACGTCGGCCAGCCGGAACCAATAGAACCGCAACAGCCCCGCCGCTGTCGGGCGGTCCCAGAAGTCCAGCAGGCTCAGGGCCATTCCGGCCAGGGCGATGGCCAGGCCGGCCACTACGAACCCGCGCAGCCGCCGCACCGGCGGATCGCGCGGCGCCACGCGCCCCACGACCAGCCAGAGCACGCACAGGACCGCAAAGGGGGCCAATTGCTCCGGGGGGAACTTCCAGGGATTGAGGTGGTGCGGCAAGCGCTCGTAGACGTAGATCTCGTTGGCCTTATGAACAGTGCCCGCGTCGGTCCCCCAGTTCAGCAACAGCGGCGGAACCAGGCCCGGCAGCGCCAGGACCAGGCCGCCCAGCAACGCGGGCCACATCGACCGCAGCGGCGGGGCACAGGACTCGCCGGCCCCACGGCGTTCCAGTCTCAACAGCAGCCAGGTCATGCCGGCGGCCACTGCGGCCCATCCGCCAACCAGGACGTGAAAGGCCGAGGCGGCCCCCAGCAGCAGCCACGTCCGATTCCAACGTCCCAGCGCCAGGGCTTCCAGCCCGAGCAGCACCAAGACGAACGCGAATCCTTTCGCTTCCACGCCGCCGATCAGCCATTCGCCCGCCAGGTTGCCGTGCTGGAGCATCGCCACCATCCAGGCGGCCGTCACCGGCGCCAACCATGCCCGCGGCGCCACGGCGAAGCTCAATCGCCGCCACGCCCAGGCCAGCAGGCCCCAGGTCAACACCCGGCCGGTCCATGCCAACGCCGTGGACGTGAGCCACCGCGACAACCAGCCGAAGGTGAAATAGAAGACCCAGTGCGTATCGGCGGTGCCGAGGAAGAAGTCGTTCTGGGCCCAGGCGGGGTCCCAGAAATGGATCGCCTTGCCCAGGTAGTTGGGCTCGTTCACCTCCGGCACCGGCCACGCGCCTTCGACGAAGAAGACGGCGAAGACCAGGGCAATTTCCGCCGGGATTTGCCAGCGGCGCGGGATTTTCGTCACTCCTCCGGTCCTCTCCATATTCGCCGCGTGATTGAATTCGAGGCAACCGCGGGGATAAACCCCGCGGCTCGCTGGACTTCCTTCCCCCTTCCGCTCTCCGCCCTCCGCCTTCGTTTCATTCTAACGCGGCGATCCGCTTGAAGTCGTCTTTCAGCGAGCGGTAGAGCTGCTGGTAGATGGGGAAGGCCCGATCATAATGCCGCCGGGCGGCCCGGTCGGGGGCGGTTTCCTGGACCACCGCGATGGTGGCGGCGCAGGCCTCGGCGATGTTTTTGAAGGCCCCGGCGCCCACCGCGGCCAGCAGGGCCACGCCGTAGGCCGCCCCTTCCTCGCTGTTGATGGTCACCACCTTGCGGCCGAAGCAGTCGGCCTGGATCTGCCGCCACAAGGGGCTGCGCGAGCCGCCGCCGGAGGCGCGAATCTGCCGGACCGGCACCCCCAGGCCCTCGATGATCTCCAGGCTGTCGCGCATCGAGTACGTCACCCCTTCCATGATCGCGCGAAGGAGGTGGCCGCGGCCGTGGGCCAGCGTCAGGCCGATGAAGCAGCCGCGGGCGTCCGGATCGGCGTGCGGCGTCCGCTCGCCGGACAAGTAGGGCAGGAAGAACAGCCCCTCGCTGCCCACCGGCACGGCCGCTGCCTCCCGCCCGAGCGCGTCGTAGACCTCGGTCTTGGTCCGCCTGGCACGGGCCACGTCCGCCTGGCAGAGGGCATTGCGGAACCATTGCAGGGAGCCGCCGGCCGAGAGATTCACCCCCATCATGTGCCACTTGCCGCGGACGGCGTGGCAGAAGGTGTGGACGCGGCCCTGCGGATCGATCTTCACGTCGTCGCTGTAGACGAACATCACGCCGGAGGTGCCGATCGAGGTGGAAAGGACGCCCTTGGCGACGATGCCGTTGCCCAGGGCGCCGGCGGCGCAATCGCCCGCTCCGCCTACCACCACGCAGGCGGTCGAGAGCCCCAGGGCCGCGGCCGCCGCGGAGGTGAGCGTGCCGGTGACTTCCTCCGATTCGTAGCAGCGCGGCAGCAGGCCGGCGTCGAGTTGCAGGGCCGACAGCAGCGGCTTGGACCAACACCGCCCCGCGACGTCCAAGAGCAACATGCCGCTGGCGTCGCTCACTTCGGTGGCATACTCGCCGGTGAGGCGGCGGCGGATCTCGTCCTTCGGCAGCAGCACCTTGCGGGTCTTGTCGAAGTGCCGCGGCTCGTGGTTCCGCAGCCAGAGGATCTTCGGCGCGGTGAAGCCGGTCATGGCCGGGTTGGCCACCAGGGCGATCAACTTGTGCCGGCCGCCGACCCGCTCTTCCATCTCGTGGCACTCGGCCGCGGTCCGCTGATCGTTCCAGAGGATCGCCGGGCGGATCACCTTGTCGCGGTTGTCGAGAAACACCGAGCCGTGCATCTGGCCCGACAGGCCGATCGCCCGCACGTCGGCCGGCTTGAGCCGGGCCTGCTTGACGACCCGGCGGACGGACTTGATTGTGGCCTGCCACCAGGCTTCGGGGTCCTGCTCGCTCCAGAGGGGTTTGGGGGCGTAGCAGGGATAGGTTTCCAGGGCGTGGGCGAGGATTTTGCCCCGCGCGTCGATGGCCAGCGTCTTGGTGCCGGAGGTGCCGGTGTCGATTCCCAACAGGACGGTCATGGCGTTTTCGCTCTCTCAGGGCGGGGGACGATCAGGCCTAAACGGTCAAAAACTTGAGCCACAATTGTAGCCAAAACCAGGAAAGAGCGATAGCGTCGCAGCCGTTGGCCCGGTAACATATCCGTTACCGCCCGAGACATGAACCTTTGCCCTCCAGCCGCGTAGAGTATGCCATGCTGCCGCGAAATCCACCCCTGACCGGCGCAATCTGCTTCGCCGTCGGCTGCTTGCTGCTGGCGACGGCCGGCTGCCCACGGCCGGATTCCCAGCCGGCCACGCCGCCCGCGGCAGAGCCCTTGGCCGGCGTAGCGTTCCGCCTTCTGGTGGCCGGCGATCCGGCGCTGGCCAAGGCGGCCGGGCGGCTCCGCGGCGAATGGCACGCCCAAACCGGCTCCGACTTCACCGTCGTCAACACCACCGAGAAAGACCTCGCCACGGCCAAGTCGCTGGATGCCGACGGGGTCATTGTCTCCTCGGCCATGATCGGCACGCTGGCGGCACGGGGACTCATCAGTGCCGTGCCGGAAAAACTGCCCGGCGCCGACTCCGGCGACAACGGCGACAGTGAAAAGGGCGACGCCAGCCAGGGCGACGGCGGCGAGAGCGGCCAATCGAGCGAGATCTTCGAGCTGCTGCGGCTCCACGAGGCCACCTGGGGCAACCAGGTCATCGCCGTGCCGATGGGCTCGCCCGTGCTGGTCTGCTACTATCGCGCCGACCTGTTGGAAAAGCTCCGTCGGCAGCCGCCGCAAACGTGGGAGGAGTACCAGGAGTTAGCCCAATTGTTGGAGGCCCAGAGGCCGGCCGCCGACGGCCCCTGGCACGGCGCCGTCGAGCCCTTGGGACCGGGCTGGGCGGGGCTGGTGCTGCTGGCCCGCGCCGCCCCTTATGCCAAGCATCGCGACAATTATTCCGCGCTGTTCGACATCGAGACCATGGAGCCGCTGCTGGCCGGGCCGCCCTTTGTCCGCGCCTTGGAGGAACTGGCGGCCAGTGCCAAGCGAGGGCCGCCCGAGCAACTTCAATACGATCCGGCCGCCGTGCGCGACGAGTTCTGGCGGGGTCATTGCGGCATGGCGCTGAGTTGGCCGACGGCGGCGGGCAAATCGCGCGCCGCCGGCGGCGGTGACGCCGACGCGGAGCCGGCCGCACGCAGCATCCGCGCCGGACTGGCGGAACTGCCCGGCGCGCCCCAGGCCTACAACGTGGGCACGAAGACCTGGGAGCCCTTGGGCGAAGGGGTCGACAGCCACGTGCCGCTCTTGGGCGTGGCCGGCCGGATGGGCGCCGTGGCGGCCGGCGGGAAGCATCCCGAGGCGGTCTGGCAATTGCTCCGCTGGCTCTCCGGACCGAAATGGAGCCCGCAGGTCTGTGCGGTCAGCGCGGCGACCACGCTGTTCCGCCGCAGTCACCTGAAATCGCCGCAGCAGTGGACGGAGCGGGCCATGGCGCCGGCGGCCGCGGCCCAATATGCGGCGCTCACGGAGAAGACGTTGCAGCGGACCGACTATCTGTTTGCCTTGCGGCTGCCTGGCCGCGGCGAGTATCTGGCCGCCCTGGACGATGCGGTCCGCGCCGCGGTGCGGGGCGAAATGAAGCCCGTGGCGGCGTTGCAGAAGGCGGCGGCCCGTTGGGACCAGATCACTCGCCGGCTGGGCCTCGACGGGCAACGGGCCGCCTATCGGCAGGGCCTCGGGATATAAGGCGGAGGGCGGGAGGGCGGAAGGGGGAAGGAGCCGATGCTGACCTGGTTGCGAAATCGCCTCTGGCCCGCGCTGAAAACCAGCGTCGTCCGCTGGAATCGCGACGACGGGGCCATGCTCAGCGCCGCCATGGCCTACTACGCCGCCTTCTCGCTCTTCCCCTTGTGCCTGGTGTTGATCGCCGCCATCGGGCTTTTGACCAAGTGGACGGGCCAGGCCCAGTTGTACGAGCGGGACATGTTCAAGTTCCTGGAGCAGAACGTCGGCCCCCACCTGATCGAACAGTTCAAGGCCTTTCTCGCCGTGATCCAGCAGCAGGCGAAAGTCGGCGGCACCATCGGCGTGCTGGCACTGGCAGTCGCGGCCATCGGCATCTTCCTCCAGTTGGAAGCGATGTTCAACCGCATCTGGCAGACGCCCCCGCGGCCCTACCGGGGCTGGCTGGTCGCCGTGTGGTGGGTCGTCTGGGGCCGGTGCGTTGCCTTTGCCATGCTGCTGCTGGCGGGCGTGCTGCTGGTGGCGCTGTTTGCCGCCAACATGTACCTCTTCCGCATCCCCACCCAAGTGCAATCGCTGCCGCTGGGCGTCTGGGCGTGGCGCGCGCTGCAGACGCTATTCCTCATCGGCGGCAACGTCGTCCTGCTGGGCGTCATCTACAAGACCATCCCCAAGGCCCCCGTGCGCTGGACGGCGGCGTTCGGCGGCGGCATCCTTGTGGCCGTCACCTGGCAGATCGGCCAGTATTTCCTCGCCTTGTTCGTCATTGGCGAGAAGTATAGCGCCTACGGCGTGATCGGCTCGCTGATCGCCCTGATGCTCTGGTTCTATTACGCCGCCGCCGCGGTCTTCCTGGGGGGCGAGTTTGTCCGCGCCCTGGGCGACGGGAAAAACGGGAGCGGATAAGAGGGCTGCGAAACCGCAAGCGTGCGGCCGCGCCGCCTTCCCCCTTCCGCCCTCCGCCTTCCGCCTTAGGGAAAGCTGTAGCGGGGGTTCCGCTTGTCGAAATCGGCGTCGGTCAGACCGACGTTCACCTTCAGGTCGAGGTAGGTGTACTGCTCGACCAACTCCGGGCGGTCGCCCGCCACGCCCGACCAATCATACTGCTCGTAGCGGATGGGCAAGTTGAGCTTCTGGTCGATGAAGATGCGGGCCATCTGCGAGTTCTGCGGATGGGCGGGCGTGGGGAAAGGGATGATCGCCTCGATGCACAAGCAGGGGCGGCCGTTCAGCTTCGCCCCCGGCAGCGTGCGGATGCGGCTGACGTCGCGCTTCGCCTCGCGATCGGCGGCCTCCAGCAACAACTGGGTGAGGTGCAACAGGCCGACCTCCGTGATCGGGTGCCGCTGCCCCCGCGTGGCGATCAGGCTGTCGGGCGGCAAGGAAACGGTGCCGAACACCGCGTTGGTCACGCCCGTGGTATGGCCCAGCAGGTTGCCGCCGTTGCGGCCTTCGACGTAGATCGCCTCGTCGCCCTTGCGGTCCTCCGGGGCCAGGAAGTGCATGTAGACGCTGAAGGGTTTCTGGCGGACCTTGAGGAACATCATTTGGACCGGCCCGAGTTCCCCCCCGCTGCGCTCCCGCTTGGAAAAGACGGCCGTGTAGTCGTGGATGTTCTTTTTAATGTCGGCCACCGCCGCTTGGGCCCAGTCGCGGAGGTGCTTGGGGTCTTCCAGGGCGTCGCGCGGGCCGGCGGCGGTCGCGGTGTAGGTCTCGTGGGGCGAGTCGTCGCGGTGCCAGCGGCGCCAGAGCCGATTGCCCGCCACGCCGATCGAGAGCAGGGCCACGCAGGCGAGGTAGAAGCGGCGGGAACGGAAGATGCGCATTCGCATGGGGCCTATTGTACCACAAAAGGGGCCGCGGGCTACTTGGGCCGTATCAGGTAGGGTGGGTCAAGCGGGACCACGCGAAGCGTGGTCGCGAGCCCCACCAACTGCAATTCTGGTGGGACTTCGCTCCGCTCGTCCCACCCTACTGTTTCGGCTTCCAGCCGAGCTTTTTGGCCTCCGCGCGGTCGGTCTCCGCCTTGGCCTTCTCGCCAGTTTTGTCGTAGAGCATCGCCCGCGACACGTAGGTGACGGCATGTTTCGGATCCAGACGGATGGCCGCGGCGAAATCGGCCAGCGCCTTGTCGTAGTCGCCGCGGTCCCGATAAACGCAGCCGCGGCAGCGAATGGGCTCGCCACTCTTGGGGGCGAGGGGGATCGCCGCGTTACAGTCGGCGATAGCCTTGTCGAAGTCATGCCGTTGTCGGTAGGCGAAGCTGCGGAAGCGAAGGGAATTGACATCCTTGGGGTCGAGCCGAATTGCCTCGGCGAGGTCGGAAATCGCCTTATTGAGGTCGCCCTTTGCATAATAAACGCCCCCGCGGTCGCGATAGGCCACGGCATACTTCGGATCAGTTCGGATCGCGTCGGTGTAATCGGCAATCGCCTTGTCGAGGTCGCCCTTTGCATAATAAACGCCCCCGCGGTCACGATAGGCCATGGCAAACTTCGCGTCGATTCGGATCGCCTCGGTGTAGTCGGTAATCGCCTCGTTGAAGTCTCCTCTGGCATTATAAGCGTCGCCGCGGTCGTCGTACGCGAGCGCGAAGTGCGGGTGGAGGCGAATCACCGCGGTACAGTCGGCGATAGCCTTGTCAAACTCATGCCGTTGTCGGTATGCGAAGCTGCGGTAGCGAAGGGAATTGACATCCTTGGGGTCGAGCCGTATTGCCTCGGTGTAGTCGGAAATGGCCTCGTTGAAGTCCCTTCTGGCATAGTAAGCGCCGCCGCGCTCCTCGTATGCGAGCGCGAATTGCGGGTCGAGGCGGATCGCTTCCGTGAAGTCGCAAATCGCCCTGCCGAAGTCCTCCTGCCTAAAATAGACGGCTCCGCGGCTGAAATAGGTCACGGCACGGTTCGGGTCGAATTGGATCGCGTCGGCGTAGTCGCGGATCGCCTTCTTGAAGTCCCCCGTGGCATCGTACGCGTTGCCTCGTCCCTCGTACGCGAGTGCGAATTGCGGGCTGAGGCGGATCGCCTCGGAAAAGTCAGCGATGGCCCATCGCGACTTGCCCTTCCGCGAGTACTCGATCGCGCGACCGTAGTACGCCGCGGGCTCGTTCGGGGCCAGGCGAATGGCCTCCGTGTAGTCGGCGATTGCCGGGTCGAGCCGGTTGGCACTCCCGCGACAACCGCCGCGGGCTATGTACGCCGCAGCAAACTTCGGATTGAGTTGGATGGCACGGTCTAGGTCGGCGAGAGCCTTGTGCTGGTCGCCGCTCTTATAATAGGCCCATCCCCGGCCGCGGTACGCCCGGTCGCAGCCGGGGTCGATCCGGATCGCTTCGTCATAGGCAGAAATTGCGGAGACGTACTCGCCGGAACGGGTAAAGTAGTCTCCCTGTTTCACGGCCTTCGCCGCCAGTTCGGATGATGGCCGGCAGCCCAGCGCCACGGCCAGGCAACAGAACACGGCCAGCCACCAGAAAATCGTCGTCTTCATGGCCGGTTCTCTCGTTCGCATCACTTGCCCGTCGATACGCCGGCGGAGGGGACAGAATCACTTGAATTGCAATTGGTGGGGCTCGCTTCGCTCGACCCACCCTACAACTGGGCCCGCCCGCGGGGGAGGTCCCCTGTGAACGTGAATCTACCCGCGGCGGCCCGGCGCGGCAAGCACCCCCTGAAGCGCACCCCCCCTGCTATGCCGCGAGAACCAATCTGCTAGAATCAGCGTAGTGTGCCCTAGAGGTCCCAATCCACAACGGAGGCGCCCTGGCCATGAGTCCTGCACTTATCGTTCTTATCGTCCTGGTGGTGGTTGTGTTTCTGGTGGCGATCGTGGTCGTCGGCATGTACAACCGGCTGGTCGCCCTGCGGAACCGTTACAAGAACGCCTTCTCGCAGATCGACGTGCAACTGAAGCGCCGCTGCGACCTGATCCCCAACCTCGTCGAGACCGCCAAGGGCTACATCAAGCACGAGCGGGAGACGCTGGAGGCGGTGATCCAGGCCCGCAATGCCGCCTATGCGGCCGGGCAGCAGGCCGCCCGCAGCCCCGGCGAGCCCCAGGCCATGACCGCCTTGAGCGGGGCCGAGGGCCAGCTCAGCGGCGCCCTGGGCCGGCTGTTCGCCGTCGCCGAGGCCTATCCTGACCTGAAGGCCAACCAGAACATGATGGCCATCCAGGAAGAACTCTCGGCCACGGAAAACAAGATCGCCTTCGCCCGCCAGGCCTACAACGACTCGGTCATGGTCTACAACACGCAGCGCGAGGTCTTTCCCACCAGCGTCATCGCCGGGATGTTCAACTTCCAAGAGGCCAACCTCTTCGAGATCGCCGCGCCGCAAGATCGGGAAGTCCCCAAGGTCTCCTTCACTTGAGCGCGGCCATGGACTTCTTCGATCGACAAGACCACGCCCACCGGCAGACGCGGCGGC
The DNA here is from genome assembly GCA_052139835.1 of Thermoguttaceae bacterium. Classification (GTDB taxonomy): domain Bacteria; phylum Planctomycetota; class Planctomycetia; order Pirellulales; family Thermoguttaceae; genus JBKQVT01. Next base: position 9,016 of record JBKQVT010000063.1, on the reverse strand, counting down.
TGGTGGTGATGTTCGCCTTGGCGGTGGCCGTCATCATTGTGGCCATCTACCTGGTCCTGGCGCTGGCGGTAGGGGCGGCGGGGCCGACGATGGACACGCTGGGGATCGGCTCGGCGGCCGCGCCGCCCGACCCCTGGTATCCGCAGCCCTACCCCTGGCATCCGCATACCGGCCGCTGGCATGCGGAGCACGGGCTCTGGCAACCGCAGCTCTTCCTCTGGGTCAGCCTGGGCACGATCCTGGTGATCGCCGTGGCCAGCCTCTACAAGATTTCCGAGCTCGCCGCCGGCGGCGAAACCGTCGCCCTGATGCTCGGCGGCCGCCCGGTGAATCCGCAAACCACCGACCTGGCCGAACGCCGGCTGCTCAACGTGGTCGAGGAGATGGCCCTGGCCTCCGGCATTCCCGTCCCCCCGGTCTTCATCATGGACCGCGAGCCGGGAATCAACGCCTTCGCCGCCGGCCACCAGCCGGGCAACGCCGTGGTGGCGGTCTCCCGCGGCTGCCTCGATTACCTCACCCGCGAGGAACTCCAGGGGGTGATGGGCCACGAGTTCAGCCACATCCTCAACGGCGACATGCGGCTGAACCTCCGCCTCATCGGCGTCGTCTTCGGCATCCTCGTCCTGGCCGTGATGGGCTACTACATCATGCGCTCGGCCGGCGCCTTTTCGTCCCGCGATTCCAAGGGGTCGGGCGTCCAGGCGGCCGCCTTCTTCCTCGGCTTGACGCTCTTGGTACTGGGCTACCTGGGCGTCTTCCTGGGCAAACTGATCAAGAGCGCCGTCAGCCGGCAGCGGGAGTTCCTGGCCGACGCCTCGTCGGTCCAGTTTACCCGCTATCCCGGCGGGATTGCCGGGGCGCTGAAGAAGATCGGCGGCCTGGCCGAGGGCTCGCGGATTCGCGACGCCCACGCCGAGGAGATCAGCCACATGTTCTTCGGCGACGCCTTCGCCGGCTCGCTGCTGAACCTCTTTGCCACCCATCCGCCGCTGCTGGCGCGGATTCGGGCCTTGGAACCCGATTTCGACGGCCGCTTCCCCACGGTCCAAGCGCCGCTCACGGCAAAGGATGCTGACACACCGCGGCGGAAGACGCCCATCCCCCTTCCCATCGCCCTGCCGGGCATGGCTTCGGTGCCAGGCGCGGCCGCGACGGTCATGGCGCTGGATGCCGGGCAAGTGGTCCAAAACGTCGGCCGGCCGCAGACCGAACACCTCGACCACGCCGGCCGCATCGTCGGCGGCCTGCCGCCGGCGCTGTTGGCTGCCGCCCGCGAGCCGTTTTCCGCCCAGGCGGTTATTTTCTCGCTCCTCTTGAACCGGGGAAAAGGGGTCGGGAGTCTTTTGCCCGAAGGGCCCGAAGGGTGCTCCGCACAAAAGACTCCCGACCCCTTTTCCTTTCGGCAATTGCAAGTGCTCCAAGGGGCCATTCCGCCGGCCTTGTTCCAAGAGGTGCAACAACTGGCCGGCCTGACGCAGTCGTTGCCTGCCGCCAGCCGGCTGCCGCTGGTGAATCTGACCGTGCCGGCGCTGGGGAAGGCCTCGCCGCAGCAGTATGTCGAGTTCCGCCGCGTCGTCGAGGCCCTGGTGGCGGCCGAGCACCGCGTCGGACTGTTTGAATACTGCCTCCGCATCGTGCTCTTCAGCTACCTCGACGTCCACTTCCGCCTGAAAAAGCCGCCGGCGATCCGCTATCGAACCGTGGCCTCCGTGAGCCAACCGCTGGACGTGATCCTCTCCACCCTGGCCTACGCCGGGCAGAGCGACATGGAGGGCGCGGAACGGGTTTTTCAAGCCGAAGCGGAGAAACTCGCGGCGGATGGAGCGGCGGGGGCGGTCGCGGAACTGCTGCCGCAGGCGCAATGCACGCTGGCGGCCTTCGACGCCGCCCTGCGCCAGTTGGCCCAGGGCGACGCCACGCTCAAGCGCCGCGTGATTGCCGCCGCCGCGGCCTGCATCGCCACCGACGGCAAAGTGACCTTGGAGGAGGACGAACTCCTCCGCGCCGTGGCGGCCGCCTTGGCCTGCCCCTTGCCGTTGCGGGCCGGCCAACCGCCGGCTTGATCCCGGCTGGTGGGCGGCGCAGGGCCCAGCGAGCCGCCGGGTTTATCCCGGCGGATGGGTGGCGCGGCGCAACCGCGGGGATAAACCCCGCGGCTCGCTAGACGCGCGCGCTTACTGGCCTTTCTTCTGCTCCCACTTCTTCTTCAGTTGTTCCCTTTGCTCGGGAGTCAGCAGGGCCATGATCTTCTCCCGGAACTCCTTGTAGATCGGCCCCAACTGCTTCCGGGCCTCGGCCAGCCTGGTCTTCTGCTCCGGCGTAAGCGTCACGGCCGCCGTGACCGCCTGCTGGATTTCCTTGGGCGACTTGCCGGCCGCCTTGGCCGCCTTGGCCGCTTCGCGGCGGGCCTTCTTCTGCTCCGGCGTGAGAACGCTCTCAAAAAGCTTCCCGTCGCTGAGCCGCGGCTGGTACTCCTTCCTCAGGGCCTCGAGCTTGCTCTTCTGATCGGCCGAGAGGTCCAGGCCCTTCAGCATGGCCAAGGGGGGCGCGTAGGCTGCCGGGCCCTTGCCCTTGGGACATGCTGGCTTGCACTGCGACCTTTTCTTCAGTTGTTCTTGCTGCGCGGGGGTCAGCACGGCCATGATCTTCTCGCGGAATTCCTGGTAGACCGGCTTCATCTCTCTCTTGGCCTCGGCCAGCTTGGCCTTCTGCTCCGGCGTAAGAATGCTCTCCAGGAGCTTCCGCTCGTCGAGCTTCGGTTGGTACTCCTTCTTCAGGGCGTCGATTTGGGCCTTCTGATCGGCCGAGAGGTCCAGGCCCTTCAGGACGGGCAAGGGGGGCGTCCAGGCCGCCTTGCCCTTGTTCTTGGGAGGGTTTCCCTCCTGCGCCAGCAGGACGCCTGCAATCGACAGCGAAACGGCCAACGTCAACACAACACTCGCGACTCGCATGACACGCTCCCTTCGTTAGCGGAGAACAGGAAGAAACAATTGCTCGGCACTAAGGGGATAAACCCCGCGGGGGCCCCGCGGTTTCGCTGTCGGCGAGAATGAGGATATTTGCAGGACCTACTCGCTGAGGGGGGCTAGTATCCCGCACACGTCGTGTGCGGTGGGGATCGTCACACGGTGTGTGACGGATACGATTGCCGCGGCTACGGTTTCCGGCCGCCGAAGAGGGCCAACTGGAAGAGCTTGAAGAAGCAATCCACGTCGACGAAGCCGATCCTACTTGACGTAATATCCCCACACCCGCCACTTGCCGTCGTTGTCCAGCATCGCCGTGATCGTCTCGTCGGCCGACTTCTTGTTCTCGAAGGAACAGTCGCAGTGGATGAGGACGTACTGGCCAAGGGGGGCGCCGGGAAGGGTGGTGGCGAACTCCAACGCCTTGACCTGGCGGGACTTGATCTTGCCCAGCGGGTTTCTGGCCCCGCCGAGCACCTTGACGAACTTGTCTTTGTCGACGATGCTCCTGAGGTAATAGGCCGCGGCGGCGAAGCTGTCGTCGTATTGCCCCCGGTCGACCAGTGCCAGCCAGGCCTGGGCAGCGGCGACCGCTTTCTTGCTCGACTCCTCGCGGGCGGCGGCGACGGCCGCAGCCGACGGGATCGGCGGCTTCGCCACCGGTTTGACTCCCAGCATTTTCAGGTTCCTGGCCGTGGCCTCGTCGCCGTCGGTGGCCCTCAGCAGCAACTGGTAGATGCCCGCGATGGGCGCCCTGGTCTCGGGCGAAAGCTGGTACAGGCCCCACGTCGGATGATCGCGGAGGTTTTGGACGAACAAATTCATGATCAGGGTGTTGGGCGAGTCGAAGCGGATGGCAAAACTCCGCGCCCTGGCCTGGTGGTCGCCCAGCTTGGGGCGCATCACCGACGCGGTGTCGCCGGAGTGCGCCGCGCCGAGGTAATGTCCCAACTCGTGGACGAGGACCTCCAGCCGTTCGGCCTCGCTGACCCCTTGGAGCGATTCGCGAATGAGGACATAGGGATACAGGGGGGTGCGGGTGCAACCGGCGTGCCGTTCCCCAGGCTGCCATTGAAAACGGCCGGTGAAGCCGATGGCCAGCCGGGCGGGAGCAGGCCGCACCTTCTGCTCGAAGTCGATCAGCGCCTTGTCGAACGTGAAGGCCTTCTCGTCCGAGACCCACGAACCCACCGCCACGACCTGAAAGCAAACGTGGCAATGATGCTCGAAGATCTCGGAGGCATCCGCCAGCCGCTTGCGAATGCGTTTCTCCCAGACCTCCTGCACCCGCGGTTCGAAGTCGTCCGCCAGGATCTTCACGGGGATCGAATAAATCGAGTCCGGCCCGGCCGGCGGCCTTGGCCCGAGCTTGGCCAGGCCGAAGTTTGTCCCCTCCACGGCCGGCAACGCCAGTTCAACCAACTCCAGCGGCTTCTCGCCGGTGAGGAAGTAGAGGACGTTGTTCGGCTGGAGCACGTGGTGTCGCGGCTGGCCGTCGTAATAGCCGATCTCCACCGGGCCGGTCACCGTGATCGGCAGCAGGTCGCCGGGTGCCACCTCGTGACGGCTCTCCTTTTCGCCCGCCGCGCGAATGGTGAATTCGACCTTGGCGGTCGTGTGATTATCCAGCACCAACACGCCGCCCCGCGCCGGCGCGGCACACACGAAAATGCCGACCAGCGACGCAAGCAGGGCAGAAACCAAGCAAGCCTTCATTTTATCATTGTCGCCTCTGGCCGCCGCGAGATCAAGTTGCCGGCAGTCCCCCGCAGGCTGGTGACTGGCCCACCATAAAGCCTAGAACTTAGAACTTAGAGCTTAGAACTTAGAGCTTGGAAGTTAGAGGCTGGGACTAAGAACTAAGCACTAAGAACTAAGCACTAAGAACCGAGCGCCAAGCACTTTCCCCCGTCATTCCCTCACGTCGCGGAAAAAAGCAGCCGATGTTAAACTGTGCCGTTCACGGATGATGCAACGGCTGCGTAGGATGCGGGACGGCGGAAGAGTCGGCGACACATTCCAATCGTAACGATTCTGCCGGCCCAGCAGCTACGTATCAGGCCACGGAGGGGTGGAACCAAAACGCCCTGCGCGGAGAGCGGATTGCAACGGCGTTATGCCGGGAACCGCTCCAAGCCCCGTGCGGGACTTAGTAAAACTCCCCTTTGCCCCATCCCATCATGACCGTGGCCAAGACCAAGGCGGCGAAACTGAAACTCTACACGGAAGAGCCCCCCAAGGCGGCCCCGTCGCCAATTAGCGCCGTGGGCAGCCTGCCCGAGGTGCTGCGCTCGTTTGCCCCCGCCACCGGCTGGTCGCTCAGCTACGTCCCCGGCGCCGCGGCGGAATCGTCTGCCAGAGAGAAAACGGGCCTGAGTTGGTCCGCCCCGGTCAACCCGGGCGTCGGAACTACTCTCGGACATCTCAGGCTCGAACCACTCGATGCGGCGTGTTCCGCAGCGGCGCGGCCGGCGGCCGGCGCAGCGAAGCGGGCCAGTCGCCACCCGCAAGCGGGCACCCAGGCCGCCGCCGCCGGCGTGCCACTGGCTCCGCCAGTGCCGCCCCACTGTGTTGCTTCGCCGGAGCACGCCCGCGCGCTGGCCTCCGCCCTGGCCGGCATGGTGGGCGAACTGTTCCAGACGCGGCATGCCCTCTGGCAGCGCGAGGCCGAGTTGGCCGCCGGCATCCCCCTGGTGCCCCATGCCGAGGAGGCCGGCCACTTGGCCGCCCGCTTGCAGGCCGTGCTCCGCGGCGGCGCCGAGGCGGTCGACTGCCAGGCGGCCGCACTCTATCTGCTCGACGACGCCACCAGCGAGTTGAAACTGCGGTCGTGCTGGGGATTGCCGCAGGAACGCCTCACCGACCCGGCCCGGCCCCTGCAAGGCGCGGTCGCCGACCTGGAGGCCCTGCTGGGCCATGCCGTCGTGCTGGAAGACGCCGACCTGCTGCGGCACTGGCAGGTGCCGGAGAATTTCCCCGCCGCCGTCTGCGTGCCGGTCGCCACGCCCACCACGATCCTGGGCACGCTCTGGGTCTTCTGCGGCAAGAAGCGCGATTTCACCGCCCGGCAAACCAACCTGCTGGAAATCGTCGCCGGCCGCCTGTCGGCCGAGCTGGAACGGGAAACGCTCCTGCGCGAGGGGATCGCCTCCGCCAAGCTGCAGAAGCAACTGGCCGCCGCCCAGCGCCTGCAGAACAACCAGTTGCCGGCCATCTCGCCGCTGCTGGACGGCTGGCAATTGGCCGGCTGGACCGCCCAGGCCGACGCCCTGGGGGGCGATTTCCACGACTGGTTCTGCCTGGCCGACGGCCTGTTGGCCGTGGCCGCCGGCCACGCCATGGAGCGGGGCATCGAGGCCGCCCTGGCCGCCACGGCCATGAAGGCCGCCCTCCGCGCCCACGCCCAATACTATCGCGAGGCCCAACAAACCCTCCGCCGCCTGAACTTGACCATGTGGACCGGCTCGGCCGGCGACCAGCACGGCACGCTCTTCTTCGGCCTGATCCAGACGGCCACCGGCAAGGTCTCCTGCGCCTCGGCCGGCCAGCCCGCCATGCTCCTGCTCGGCAGCGACGGCTGGCAGTCGCTCAGCCAGGTGGCCCCGCGGCTGGGCGAAAGCCCGGAGGCCGACTGCGAGCCCTTTGGCTGCCAGTTGCAGCCGGGCGAGGTCTTGGTGATTTTCACCGAGGGGGTCCGCGACGCGGCCGACGCCCAGGGCTGCCCGCTGGGCGAGGCCGGGGTGGCCGAGGCCCTGCTGGGGCGGCTGGATCGTCCGGCCGAGGAGTTGGTGGCCGCGGTCCGCAGCCGTTTGGAGGAGCTGGGCCCGGCCGTCCCGCCCCGCGACCGCACCGTCTTGGTGATCAAGCGGAAGGCAACTGCTTGACGCCGGGGCCTGGTCAGCTAAACTGACAAGCAGGGGACTGTCCCCCTTGCCCGCCCGAGGCGGCGGGCCTTCCTCTGCGGGAATGGCGGAATTGGCAGACGCGCTAGGTTGAGGGCCTAGTCCCAGCAATGGGGTGCAGGTTCAAGTCCTGTTTCCCGCACTCACGAAGTTTTTGCACTAAAAGGACTTGCGACAAGCCAGCGCAAGTCCTTTTCCGTTGGGTCTCCACCGACCCGGCGATCCTCCCGCGATTCCACGCCGGAAAAGGGCATCACCGCTCATTTCCGCCCCATTTCTGCCGGTCCGCCCCGGGGTATCAATGGCGTCCCCGTTTTCGGTTCCGTGGCGTCCCGTTTCCCGGTTGTCCTCCGTCGGATCTGAGGTGGTCCAGGGTCAGCGCCTATTGCTTGTAAACACTGGCCAGAAGGGGTAGAGTTTAGCCGTCGCGTTGCCGGCCCCGCAGCGACCGTCGGTGACGACCAGCACGTTCCGTTGGCGTCGCCGAGAAAGACGACATGATCGTGACTGAGCCCCAACCCGCTGAGCCGAAAGATGAACACTGGTGGTTCCGATTCAGCCGGCGAAAACTGCTGGTCTTCACGTTCTTGTTCGTCGTGTCGGGGATTTGCCTCGCTCTCCGGAGCTTGTGGCTCCCGCTGTCGTGGACAGCAGACTATGACAGGGAACGTTGCACCAAAATCGTCAAGGCGATTGAGGCCGACCCACAGCATCTCCTCGGCAAGCCCCTGGAGGAGGTCACCAAAGAACTAGGCCTGGAAGGCGTTCCCTGGGACGATGTTTCTATTCAATTCCCGCCGAACCACTCGTCTCGCATGTACCATTTTCGGGGCTTCGCACTTCAGGTTACCCTGGAATGCCTGCCGGCGGGAATCACGCCGAATAGCAAGGAAACACGAAGCACCACGCGGGCGGAACTTCAACGTCACGGCGTGCTGTGGCTCGCATTTTGGCAGCCCTTCGTTAGAATCGACGGTATTAGCGACCGGAAGGAACGGATGAAGCAGTTTTGGAAGGCAGAACATGAGGCGTGGGAAAGCGGCACCGCAGAGATGAGACGAGAGATGGAACGAGAGAGGCAGAGCAACGGCAAATAGGCCGACGGCCGCCGCTGGCGGGGGCCACGAAGCGTGAACTGCGGGCCAGAGAACGGGCACCGCTCATTTCGGCCCCGTTTGTGCCTCTTCGCCCCGGGTATCAGCGCTGTCCCCTTTTCCGTCCTGGCGTGCTGACGTGCCTGCACGTCGTCGGCAACCCGATAACGCGCCGATCACGGCCCCCAAAAGAATCCACTGGATGAAGAATGCGGCAAACGGTCCCGCCAGCGCGGCCTCGCCTTGCGGCGGCAACCCAAGCTGATGCCACCGCTCAAAGACCCAAATTGCAGGCGCCCCCAGGGCATCGAGAAGCCGGGGGCACAAACTCTCAAAGCACATCAAGAGTATCCCCAGCACCAGACCGGCCGCGGCCCCGAGAAAGGCGCGCAGCAGAATTGAGGCCTTGCGTGCCATGCGTTATCACGTCAACAATTATTCGACCGCCGAAGTGCAGAAGATCTTACCGCATTTTCGCCGCCGCCAGTACGAACCCTTCCTCCTTCCGTCTCCGCGTCTCTGCGTCTCTGCGCGAAATCTTCCCGCCGTAATGGCGCCCGCGCGAAGCCAGCGTCGAGACTTTCTACCCGGCGGCCTTCGCGGCCGGCTTGGTCTCGGCCTTGATCCGCTGAAGCCGCGCCCGCAGTTGCTCGCGGCGATCCTTCTGCGTGGCCGGAGCGGCCGCCGGATCGACGGCAATGGGCTCGCCCAGCAGGGCGGCCAGCTCCTTGGCCGCGGCGCGGCGGGTGGCCTCTTGCGGCCGGTCCAGCAGCGAGAGCCACACCAACGGCTCGCCCGCCAACATGGCCGCCACCTGCTCGGTGCTGTCGCTGGCGGTCTGGTCGCGGAAGGAATCGATGATGCGCTCGATGCGGAACTGCTGTTCGGCGTCCAGCGCGGCGTGGTCGAGTTGTTGCAGGTAGCTGACCACGGCGGGACCGCCGGCGCGGAGGGCGCGATCGGCCGCCTCGCGCTTGCCGAAGTCGTTGTCGGCCAACTGTCCCACCATGGCGGCCCAATGCGCCCGGCTGGGGACCTTGTCGCCGGCCGC
>JBKQVT010000062.1:0-5823 GCA_052139835.1 Thermoguttaceae bacterium | reverse complement strand
GCAGAGGTTTTCGCAGTTCATGGTGCGTCTGGAAGAACTTGCAAAACCTCCTCAAGCCCGTTTCCCTCGCGCACGCGCCCTCGCCCATGCCGCCTAAAATGTTAGAAACTACTGAAAGTGCAAAATGGAAAATGATTTGGCAGAGCGGCTGTTGAGCTTTGCCGTCCGCGTGGGCAAGGCGGTCAACGCCCTGCCGGCGACGCGATTGGGGCGCCACGTCGCCGCGCAATTGATACGATCGGGGACGTCCGCCGGCCCGAACTACGAGGAGGGCTGCGCAGCCGAAAGCCGCGCCGACTTCCTTCACAAGCTCAGTATTTGCTTGAAAGAACTGCGGGAGTCGCGGTTTTGGATTCGCCTGATCGTCAAGAGCGGCTTGCTCTCGGCAGAGAAACTGGCCGACTTGGAGGACGAATGCACGCAGTTGTGTAGGATCATGGCCAGCTCGCTGGTGACCGCGAAGAAGAGGGGAACGAAGCAGCGCGCGTAAGGCTCGCGGCATTTTGCATTTTTCATTTTGCAATTTGCATTCATTGATCGGAACGAAAGGTCTTCGATGGCTAAGACGAATCCGCAACAAAAACAGAAGGCGCCTGTCCATAACGTCGGCCAGGTCACGCAGATCATCGGCTCGACCTTCGACGCCAAGTTCGCCGAGCATCAGATGCCGGCCATCTACAACGCCGTCCGCATCACCGCCCAACTCAAGGACATCCGCGTGGACCTGACCGGCGAAGTGCAGCAGCACCTGGGCGGCGGCCAGGTCCGCTGCGTCGCCCTGGGGAGCACCGACGGCATGGTCCGCGGCATGGACTGCCTCGACACCGGTTCTCCGGTCAAGGTGCCGGTGGGCAAGGCCACGCTGGGCCGCGTCTTCAACCTGGTGGGCGAGGTCATCGACGGCGGCGGACCCATCACCGCCGAGGACCATTGGCCGATCCATCGCGAGGCCCCGCCGGTGACCGACCTCTCCACCAAGACGGAAATCTTCGAGACCGGCATCAAGGTGATCGACCTCCTGACGCCGTTCGTCCGCGGCGGCAAGGCGGGACTCTTCGGCGGGGCCGGCCTGGGCAAGACCGTGATCCTCACCGAACTGATCGCCCGGATCGCCAGCGCCCACGGCGGCTATTCGGTCTTCGCCGGAGTGGGTGAGCGGACCCGCGAGGGCAACGACCTCTGGCTGGAGATGCAGCATTCCAAGATCGGCGACACCGGCCGCAACGTGCTCTCGCAGACGTGCATGGTCTTCGGCCAGATGAACGAGCCGCCCGGCGCCCGCTTGCGCGTCGCCCTGTCGGCCTTGACCATGGCCGAGTATTTCCGCGACACCACCGGGGCGGACGTGCTCTTGTTCATCGACAACATCTTCCGTTTCTCGCAGGCCGGCAGCGAGGTGTCGGCGTTGCTGGGCCGCATGCCCTCGGCCGTGGGCTACCAGCCCACGCTGGCCACCGAAATGGGACAATTGCAGGAGCGCATCGCCTCGACGAGCAAGGGGGCCATCACCTCGGTGCAGGCGGTCTACGTGCCGGCCGACGACCCCACCGACCCGGCCCCGGCGGCCGCCTTCGGCCAGTTGGACGCCTTCCTGTACCTGGAGCGGTCGATCTCGGAGAAGGGCATCTATCCGGCCGTCGATCCGCTGGCCTCGTCCAGCCGCGTGCTGGATCCGCAGTACGTCGGCCAGCGGCATTACGACATCGCCCGCCGCGTGCAGATGACCCTGCAGCGTTACCGCGAGTTGCAAGACATCATCGCCATCCTGGGAGTGGACGAGCTCAGCGAGCAGGACAAGCTGGTGGTGCACCGTGCCCGCCGCATGGAACGCTTCCTCTCGCAGCCCTTCCTGGTGGCCGAGGTCTTCACCGGCAAGCCCGGCGAGATCACCCCGCTGGCGGAGACGATCCGCAGCTTCGAGGAGCTGGCCGACGGCAAGTGGGATCACCTGCCCGAGCAGGCCTTCATGTACGTCGGCGCCATCGAGCAGGCCGAGGCCCAAGCGAAGAAGATGGAGGCGAAGCAAGGATGAAGGATCAAGGAGGAAGGATGAAGGAAAGGGGGGAGGGCGGAGGGTGGAGGGCGGAAGGATCGTAGCAGGCGGGAATGTCGCCTTTCTTCATCCTTCATCCTTTATCCTTCATCCTTAACGTATGCAATGCATTCTGGTCACTCCTGAACGGACGGTTCGCGACGAAGAGGCCGATTTCGTGGCCTTGACGCTCTTCGACGGCGAGATCGGCATCGGGCCCGGCCGCGCGGCGATGATCGGCCGGCTGGGCTACGGCGAGATGCGGATCGTCCGCGACAAGCAGACGGTCTGCTATTACGTCGAGGGGGGCTTCGTCGAGGTGGCCGAGGACGTGGTCTCCGTGCTGGCCGGCCGGGCCGTTCCGGCCGATGAGATCGACGAGGCCGTGGCGGAGGAGCAGCTTCGCTCTGCTCTGGCCAAGCCGGCCCATACGCCGGAGCAGGCTGCCGCCAGCCAGCGCGTGCAGGCGCAGGGCCGGGCGCAGTTGCGGGTCGCCCGCCACGCGCAGCGCTAGCGTGATTTGCCAAGAATCCCGTCAAGCGATAAAGCCCACCCGTTGCAACGGGTGGGAATGCGGACGTTCAACGCCATGAGCGATGACGAATTCTCGGAATTGCTTCGCCGCGAGAAGGAGAAGCGCGAACGGCACTGGGACCCGCTCCAGCGCTGGCGGGTGTTGCAGGAGATGATCGACTGGGCCGACGCCCAGGCCCCGGTCAGCCGCAACACGCCGGCCCGCTGCCTGGAACTCCAGCGGGCCAAGCTGCTAAGGATGAAGGATCAAGGATAAGGGATCAAGGAGGCAAGGCGTCCGTGCCAACCGTCAGAATTGTGGTCTGGTAGGAGGAGGTGCCATGAATATCTCAAGCCGCGCGTCCCGGTTGATTTCTGTCTTATCGCTCTGGGCGGCCTTCGTTGCGGTGTTGGCCATTGCTGCTGCCGCGGCCAAGGAGGCCCAGCCCGATGAAGAGCGGGTTAAGCGACTCGACCGCCTCATCGACGCCATGGCCAGCCGCAACAAGGAGCCGAAGATCGTCGTAACCTTCCTTAACTGCGAAGTGCCTATGTTCGCCGACAAGTATGATTGGTCCGAGCAGGCGCGGGTGTCGCAGGCATTGGAAGCCGTGGTCAAAGACAACTCCGATGAAATGTGGTGGCGGCTACAAAAGTATTTCCATGACGGCCGGTACTGCGCGACCGGCGATACCGAGGCATCAGCCGTGGAAATGACCGCGCAGAACTTCTCCGTCGGAGCGGTGTGTCAGTACGTCGCCACCGAGAAACTCGCCACGCCATACCTGCGCCACCTGCGGGCGGACGAAGGGAGAATCCATCCGGAATTCGACCCCCAGAACGTGTTCTGGGGACACGAGAAGCAGTGGGCCGGCAAGCCCTTGTACTTGATTCAGATCGCGGTCTGCCAGCGCGCGATCGACCAGATGAAGAAAGCCGTGGGCATTCTTCCGGACCACCACGAGGAGCGGGGGAGCCCCGGTCGCGACTTTACCGCGGAGGAGAAGTCCACATTCGTCCGAGAGGTCACGAAGGAAATCGACCAACTGCGGCGCACGAAGAAGGCCATCACTGCTGCTCCTGAGGAAATCGGGCTGCCGGACGAATACGGAGAGTTCGATGCCCAAGACGCCAAACGAGCAGGCGAGCTCTTGAAGGAGAACAAGAAAGAACGAAGATAGCCATGATGGAGGAACGATAAAGGAGGGGGGTAATATGTTGCGCGTGCTCTGCGTCCTGGCCGTTGTTGCGGGAATTGCCCTTGCCAGCGCCATGGGGCGGGCAACGGCGCAGGAGGCGGCGAAGGAGCAGCCGAAACCGGCAACGAAAGATGCCGCCGCCGAGGGAATACACCTCATCGCTGCCGCGAAACGCTTCTATCTCCCCTACCACGGCCCGCGGGAACGCTACGACGCGACCGGGTTTTTCCATGTGCTCAAAGACGGCAAAGAGCCGGAGGATGGCTATTTCGAGTTTCAGGGAAAGCCGGTGCTCGTCACCTGGAAGGCGAACAACCGGCGGGTGGTCGAAATTCAGCAAGATCGCGCCGGCCACCGGATTGCCTTCCTTGCGTCGGGAAAGGCGACGCTGACGGTTTCCGCCGGCCCCTGGTCCGACCGGGCGGCGATCGAGGTCGTCGTCGTGCCCTTTGCGCCCGACATGCCCGTCAGCACGTTTCTGAAGAAGTACGGCCCGCCGAAGAGGAAATCGGCAAGCCCGCCGTCGGCGCTGCAGTGGAACGAAAGGCCGGGCGTCACGGAATATTGGGAGTACGACAAGTGGCCCGGCTGCGTGATCGGCATGGGAAGCGACAAGGTGCTGGGCATTCTGACGGTCCTTCCGCCAACGAAGGACAGCGCGGATCAGAAGGCGGAGCCGGGCAAGCCCGCTGCGGCGCCGGGGGCAGTCATGCCGGCCCCCGGCGGCCGTTGACGTAAGCGTTCACACGGACCGTGATCGAAAGCTGCCGCCAGCAGGGCCACAACGGGTGGTTTGACAAGCCAAATTCCACCGTTTAAGATGACGACTGTCGACCCGTTGCCGTTGGGTTCCAGCGGGCATCCCAAGAGCACACGCGGCGTGAAAAATCACCCTCCCCGGAAGAAGAAGAGCTATGGTGAAATCCGCAGAATCCCCGTTCGTTCCGCGTACCGCTGCGCTGCTCATCGCAGCAGCGTTGGCCATCGGGCCGGGCAGAACGCTCGGCCAAGAGCAGACGTCGCCAAGCGTCGGGTCCAAGGCTGACGCCGCATCCGAAGCTGGCCCCGCGTCGGAAAAGAAGGACCCATCTCCGGGGCCGTGGAAGGATCCGGCCGACATGACCGTATGGCCGAACCGCGTCAGCCACGCCAACAGTGATCCGTGGTTGGCGCTCCATCACGACGAGATCCGCAGCATGCACCCGCGGGTCCTGCTGATCAACTTCTCCAATGAGCAGAGTGCAGAGCAGTTGATGGGCATCGCGCGGCAATTGATCGCCGCGCTGGCGGAAGGGAGCCGGTATCACGGCTATGCGGACCAGAAGGCGCCGGCCTTCCTGCACTACGAGGTCTTCAAGCTCGTCGATCTGCGCGACGCGGACCGGAGCAAAGGCGACTCGCGCAAGGTGCCGCTCAAGAATGCCGGCTCCCGGGACGGCGTCGACATGTCTCACGCCGCCTACTTCAGCGACCAATTCGCCGCCTATTACAAGGTCCCCGACCCGCGCACGCACAGCAAGCGGTGGCTGCGGCTGGACGAGTTGGTTGATCTCGGCTACGTACACGAGGTGTGGTACTTCTTGTCCGGCGCGGCGCACGACCCGCCGCTTCACAACTTCGAGGTGATCGAACTGAAGCCGCGGTATGACGCCAACTTCGTGCGGCAAGGATCGCGCCGCCACGTCCAGGCGGGCAACGGCGGCGATGCGGACGAGCCGTGGACGGGCCGCAGCCTCCGCATCGGCTACGTCAACGCCTCCCGGGGCGTCGGCTGCTTCGTGCACAGCCTTGGCCATGGCATGGAAGGCACATGCAATTCCGGCGCCATCCCCTACTTCAGCCACTACTTCGCCCAGTACGCCGGCTTCGATTTTCGCAAGCGTTATGGGATGCCCTTCAACGATCTCTATGGGACGCACCGCAACGGGCAAAAGATTCGCTACGAGAACAATGCGATGATCGTGCCCCACGATGGACAGTGGCTCCGCATACCGAACTACGTTGCCGCCGGCGGCAACGTCCATTTTCCGCCGAACGCCCGCGACGACTACGATGATGGCAACACGCAGCCTGTGCCAT
>JBKQVT010000061.1:0-3847 GCA_052139835.1 Thermoguttaceae bacterium | reverse complement strand
CCTTCACCCGGGAATTCTAATTGTCGTCAGCCGGGAAAAGTAATTGTCGCTATACACATACACGCCCATCAGCGCCCCGTGGGCGTGATTGGCCGTGAAGGCGGTGCCGATCTCGTAATAGCTCACGATGGGCAGGTTGATGAGGAAGCCGAAGACCCCGGCGCCCAGAAAGTTCCAGAAGCCGACGGCGATGAGGAACATCATGGCCCATTTGTGCGGGAAGTCGGCGCTGGGGGTGCCGACGACCGAGCGCGCCCTGTCCTGGGCGCCCAGCCGCATGAACCGCCACGCCTCAAAAGTGAGGAGCACCAGCGGGATCACTTCCATGGCGGAAAAGACGGCCCCCATCGCCATGTGGATCGCCGGCGCGCCGCTGAAGTAAAGATGGTGCATGGTGCCGATGACGCCGCCGATGGAATAGAGGATGATGTCGAGATAGACGACTCGGGCGGCCGTGGCGGGACGAACCACGCCCAAGAGAACGTAGATGTAGGCCACCATGATCGTCGTGAACAGTTCCAGGAAATCCTCGACCCAGAGGTGAACCACCCAGAACCGCCAGAAGTCCATCACGGCGAAGTTGACGTTCTTGCCGAAGACCATGCCCACGGCATAGAAGAGCGGGATGGACAGCGCGCTGTAGAGGAACAGGTAAGGCAGATTGCCCGGATGTTCGCCCGG
Organism: Thermoguttaceae bacterium; assembly: GCA_052139835.1. GTDB lineage: Bacteria > Planctomycetota > Planctomycetia > Pirellulales > Thermoguttaceae > JBKQVT01. The sequence goes on along the minus strand of JBKQVT010000061.1, from coordinate 3,166 downwards.
CAGGCGGTTCCACAGCCCGCGCACCAGGATGACGACCCAGAAGAACATGCCGAGGGTGAGGAGGATTTGCCAGAGGCGGCCGAGATCGACGTAGGTCCAGCCCTGCGTGCCGATCCAGAACCACGGGCCGCTGGTGGGAATGATGCCCTTGATGCTGGCCGCCTCGCCGAGGAGACTCCCGACGACGACCACCACCAACGCGCCGAACAGGATCAACGCCAATTTGTCCTGGTGCTTGGGCTCGCGCCGGGCGATCATCGGGGCCAGAAAGATCCCCATGGCGAGGTAACTGGCGGCCACAAAGAACAGCGCCAACTGAACGTGCCACATGCGCGAGAGGTTATAAGGCAACAACTCGCTCAGGTTCAGACCGTAGAAACCGCCCGGCTCGACGTGATAATGGGCGTTGGTCGCTCCCAACAGCCCTTGCAAGAGGAACAGCCCGGCGATCACCAGGAAATACCACGCCGTGGCGCGTTGGGCGGGCGCGAGGCGGACTTCCTCGGGGGGGCGGAAACGCAGGCGTTGGCCGGGCCGCTCTTCATCCGCCCGATGCCAGCCCAACAGATCCCAGCGTCCAATGACGAAGAGCATCAACCCCGTTCCACCCAGCAGCGTGATCAGGCTGAGGGCGCTCCAGAGGATCGCTTCGGCGGTCGGCGTGTTGGCGGCCAGCGGCTCGGAGGGCCAGTTGTTGGTATACGAGTAGGCGGTGCCAGGCCGCGTGGCGGCTGCCGCCCATGCCGACCAGGCGAAATAGGCCGTCAGCCGATGGATCTCGTTTCCATCCGTAATGGCCGGCCGCCGCAAGCCGCGTTGCTCCGTCGCGGGACCGAAATAGCGCGTATAGAACCTGGCAAGCTGATGGAAGGCGCTGGCCTGGCTGGCCGTGTAATGGAGGAGATCGGACTGCGGATCGAAGCGATTCCGCTTCAGTTCGTTGCTGGTCAACTGGCGGGCCTCGGCCTCGTCGCGCCCCTGGCCGCGGTGAAAATCGACCATCGCGTTGGCGGCTTCGTGCAGATACTGGGCCGTGAAATCCGGCCCCAGGTAAGCGCCGTGGCCGAAGATCGTGCCGTATTGCATCAGCCCATACTTCTGGAAGATGTTCTGCCCGGCCATGATGTCGTCGCCGGTGAAGAGCGTGCTGCCGTCTTCGGCGACCACGCGGCCGGGAATCGGCGGCGGCTCCGCGTGGATGCGGTAGGCCAGGTAAAGCAGCACCGCGAATCCCGCAATAAACGTCACGATGGCCACTTGGAGCCACAGGGATGAAATGACCATGCGCCGATTGGCGCTATTGGCAGGCGGACTCATGACAAGGCTTCCTTAGGTGCTGGATTGCTCTCTCCGCGTCCGGGGAGTCCCCGACACATTGTCGCTATTTTACTCGTTTGCCTGGCCGCCGTCGACTGTGGCGGAAAGGAGGACAGTCGCTCTGATTGACAAGCGGTCGCAAGAAATCGCGCCTGGTCCCCTTTCCCCCTCCCGTCTGGGGAGCCACGGATTAGCACAGATAGACACGGAAATACGATACCCACTCCACCGCGTGCATCCGCGGTTCCCTCTCTTGATTTTCCGACCCGTGAACGGTTACTTCTTTTCTTCCGTTTCGGGAAGCTCCACGAAGCTAAGCGTTTCAAGTTTTTCGCCGTTGGGGAGCCGCTGACGCGCGCAAATATTGACGATCTGCATGAGTCGGTCAAATCGCAACCTGGGGTTGGCCTGGAGTATGACTTTCTCGTAGCGGTGGTTCTCGTCCCTAAAAGCCGCGGCGATGCAGGTTTTAAGCTCCCCCAGGTTCGTCGCCAAGCTCTGACCAACGATCATTTCGGAGGCATCGCCTGAGGCGTCGGCAGAAACGGTAATGATCAAGGTTTCCACCTTCCTGGAGTCGGTGGACGGCTTTTTCCCCCCACTGGGCTCCTTGTTGTCCGGCGCCTTGGCGGCCGGCGTCGTCGGCGCCACCTTCGGGGGCGGCTGGCGAGTGCCTTTCTCCGCCCGGCTGGCACTGCGAAGGGCGAAGTTGTGGAAGCCGTTGCCCTCGCAGCCAGTGATAACGCGATTGACGATGTGGAAAGGAGCACCGAGGTCGCAACGGAGCACAACGAGGACGGGCAACTTGTAACCAGCCTTGTCGATATCCGCCCTGGTCCGGCCGGCCTTCGCCAAGGCGGCCGTGGACTCTTTCTTCAGAAAACCCTCGATGTCTTCTTCAACGCGGCCGTCATGCGACAGCAAGCCGGCAGGGTGCGCGGCGTCGCAATGGATCTCCAGCACCAGGGTTGATCCCGTCTCCGCGCCGGTCTCCGGCCGATCGGCTGAAGGTTTCGGCTCGTCGGCAGATGAAAGGCATGCCGCCAGCAGGGCCAGCACGGGCACCATCGTCAGCAGCCGTCGCGGTCCCGTGCCGGGCAGCGGAGGCCTTCTCGTTAACCGCTTGGCGAGACTGGACATTCGTTCCACCTCGTTTCGCTATTTGCCCCGCCGGGCTCGCTTATTCCTTTCCTCCGCCCCTTGCCGCAATACGTTCCTTCCCCACAAAGCCGCGGAGCACCTCGGGAATTATGACCGAGCCGTCGGCCTGCTGGTAGTTTTCCAGGATCGCGATCAGGGCGCGGCTGACGGCGATCGCCGTGCCGTTGAGCGTATGGACCAGGTGCGTGCCCTTCTCGCCCTTGACCTTGTAGCGGATGTTCAAGCGGCGGGCCTGATAATCGGTGCAGTTCGAGGTGCTGGTCACCTCGCCGAACTCGCCGGCCTCTCCGCGGCCGGGCATCCAGGCCTCGAGGTCGAACTTGCGATAGGCCGGGCCGCCCAGATCGCCGGTGGCCGTGTCCACCACGCGGTAGGGAATGCCCAGGCCGTCGAACAGCCGGCACTCCAGGGCCAGCAGGTGGTCCAACATCGCCTCGCTCTGGTCGGGGAGCGTGAAGGCGAACATTTCCACCTTGGTGAACTGGTGGACGCGGTAGAGCCCCCTGGCGGCGCGGCCGCCGGCGCCGGCCTCGGTGCGGAAGCAATGGCTGATGCCGCAGAGTTTCCGCGGCAGGACCTCGGCGTCGAGGATCTCGCCGGCCAGCAGCCCGCCCAGCGTGATCTCGGCGGTGGCCACCAGGCTCAGGTCGGAGTTGATAATGCTGTAGATCTGCGTCTCCGGGCCGCG
>JBKQVT010000060.1:0-27720 GCA_052139835.1 Thermoguttaceae bacterium | reverse complement strand
ATACACACGCGGAGGATCGTCTTTTTTTGCCCCCATGGGAACCGCAATTCCGCGGCCCGCTCCTAAAGCCAGTACACAACAGCACTTGTCCATGCTATCATCACGCTAAGTGGCGCTGCCCAATTAGGATCAGGGAATCAATAAGTGTCGCCTTTCGCTCCGCGAAAGTTGCGGCTTTCGCGTAGCGAAAGGCAACAAAGCATTTGGCATTGAGTTCGTTCGCTCGCGGTCACGGCCGCGTTAGGCACTGGCGATTCGGTCTGTCTTCCTGAACATCATCCGAAAGTCGAGGTATTCCGTGGAAACCAAAAGCCCGTTGGGCACGCTGTTCGATCTGACCGGCCGCGTGGCCCTGGTCACCGGCGGCAGCAAGGGCCTGGGCAAGGCGATGGCGACGATCTTCGCCCGCGCCGGCGCCGGCGTGGTGATCTCCGCCCGCCACGAAGACGAGTTGGCGGCCGCCGCCGCCGAGATTGGCGACGCCGGCGGCGCCCGCGTCGAGTGCGTCGTCGCCGACATGACGCGGCGCGACGACGTCCGCCGCCTGGCCGACGCCGCCGTCGCGGCCCTGGGCAAGGTCGATATCCTCGTCAACAACGCCGGCTCCAACCTCCCCCAGGCCATCGACCAGATCCGCGACGAAGATTGGGACCGCCTCGTCGAGCTGAACCTCAGCAGTTGCATGGCCCTTACCCGCGCCCTGGCCCCCGGCATGAAAGAGCGTCGCTGGGGGCGGATCATCCACATCTCCTCGATCATGGGCCTGGCCAGCACGGCGGAGAGAAACGTCTATTCCGCCACGAAGAGCGCGCTGATCGGGATGGCGCGGGCGAGCGCCTTGGACCTGGGGCCCTACAACGTCACGGTCAACTGTCTGGCCCCCGGCCCCTTCGCCACCGACATGCCGATGTCGATCCTCAGTGCCGATCAGCAGGCGGCCTTGGCCGGCCGCACGGCGCTAGGGCGTTGGGGGCGTCCCGAGGAGTTGGCCGGTCCCGCCCTGCTTTTGGCCAGCGAGGCGGGCAGTTACATTACCGGCGCCGTCCTGGTGGTCGACGGCGGCGCCCTGGCCCGCGTGTTTTGAAATACGCCGCAACATTTATCTCGCGCGGAGACGCGGAGACGCGGAGGAGGGAAGTCATTGCCGCCCAGCCCCGATAGGGGCGACAGTCAATAGCCAGGGGTGCAAGCCCCTGGGAAAAGGATCAAACGATTGCCCCAAAGCCCCGAAAGGGGCGACACTCGTTGGCGAATCGGCGATGCTGTCGCCCCGTTGGGGCTCACGCGCGCGCTGGCCGATCGTGTCCCAGGGTCTTACGACCCTGGCTATTGACTGCCGCCGCTTGCGCGGCTCACGGCCAACTCCCTTCTCCTTCGGGAGAAGGGCAGGGGATGAGGGCTTGTCTCCCCTCGCCCGTTCGTGGGAGAGGGGCCGGGGGTGAGGGGAGGCGATGCCCGACCCGCTTCTCCCACCGGGAGAAGGGCGGGGGATGAGGGGGATACGCGCGCGTTTCTGATCAGCGTATAATCGGCCAGACAAACCGGTGTCTGTTCTGGGGAATCGACCTTGACGGCTATTCTAGAATAACGTACAAGCCGCTGAACTACAGCACAGTGCGGCATTGTGCTGCATTTTCAAGGTTGGAGGCTCGATCGGTGCCCCGTGAACGTCGAAATTGTCGTGTTTCTGTCGGCCTCTCAGAACACGAAAAACACGCCCTTGAGGAGATCGCCGAACGGAGCGACCTGTCCCTATCACGGATCGTACAGGAGGCCGTCCGTGAGTTTGCAAGAAATCAAGCTGACAAGACGGTCGATGTGCTCAGGTCTTCGAGGCGGTTGGCATCGGCATGAATGAACCGCACAGGTAGTCTGCGGAAGAATCCGGCTAACACGGAAGTGAACGCACAATGTCTGGCACAACACGGTCGATGGCGCCGCATTCGTTTCTGGACGCTGCGCGGTATCAGGGCCAGGTTAAGGGCTGCACCCACGTTTTGTACAAGTACCCAGCCCGTTTCTCACCAGTTTTTGCTCGATCTGCAATCGAAACCTTTACCTCTCCCGGGCAAATCGTCCTTGATCCGTTCGTCGGTGGCGGGACCACGATGGTCGAGGCTAGGCTGTGCGGACGCCACGCGTTTGGCAGCGACATTAGCTCGCTGGCCGTATTTTTGACTCGCGCGAAGGCGGTTCCACTGTCGAATGCGGACCTAGGGATCGTGAAGCAGTGGTTTGAATCGATTACACGCCAGTTGAACATCCGCCACCATGTCGAGAATCTGCGTGGTGGACGATTCGCGGGATACGACCGCAATATGCCGTGGCGGCTTCGAAAGCTATGCGAGCAGTACCTCGCTTCGCTAGAATGCCTGCCGTCACATCGGCATCAACGGTTTGCAAGATGCGTTCTACTGAGATGCGGTCAGTGGGCGATGGACTGTCGCCGGAGAATCCCGACCGTTTCCGAGTTTAAGGCCGTTCTCGCCGACACGCTCTTACGGTGCGTTGGTGCGATGCAGGAGTATCGTCTCGCCCTCGCCCAAGCTGCGAAGGTTTCGCAACAGCGTGCCATGTTCCGATGCATACAAGGATCCGCAGCGGAACTGAAGCCCCAGTCATTTGGAAATGCGCTAAGAGGCGGGGCCGACCTTATTCTCACGTCGCCACCGTATCCGGGTGTTCACGTCCTTTATCATCGGTGGAACGTTAGGGGTCGAATAGAAACCCCCGCCCCCTTCTGGCTGGCAAACTGTCTTGATGGACACGGAGGTGTTCATTACACCCTCGGGGACAGGCGACAAGATGAATTGAAGGGCTATTTTACCGGCATCGAGAAAGCGTTCGCGAATATTCGGGGCTTGCTCGCGAGGGACGGGCTGGTAATCCAATTGTTAGCGTTCTCGTCGCTGGGATGGCAGCTTGATGCCTATCTGAATGCAATGAAAGCCGCTGGCTACAGAGAGTTGATGCCAAAAGGCATCGGCGTCAACTGCTCCGGACGAATCTGGAGGCCAGTCCCTGGGCGTCGATGGTATTCCATGATAAGAGGCGACATCTCATCGAGCAGGGAAGTTGTGCTCTTCCATCGGAAGGTCTAATGGATCAAGTGGATTCGCCACTCGCTGTGTCTGGCTCAACTTCGGACATGTCGATTGCGCCAAGGGATTCGATCATCGGCAACAAAACAGGGGCCAAGGCCGATGTAACACGTTCCACCCGTTCCTCCACGTTCTCTGAGCCATCCTCGTCGTCCGCCACTGGTGTTCCAACGCTCCCCGCGCCGTCCTCGTCCTCATCTGCTTCAGGTCTTTTGGTCTTCTTGGACTGAGCGGCCACATCCTGCTGCAGCAAGCCAAGCCCCACCAGCACCATCCCATACATGAACCGAGCTTTCAGAAGCGACGCGTCTGATTTTGCAGACTTCATCTCGATTTTGAGGTACAGGTTATCGACGTTGATGAAGAAGTCGTATTGACTCACTGTCTGCTTGTCAACCCCATTGTGCTCGCCGTCACCCGCATCCTTGATCTTAAGGGCGGTGAACCTATCGAACTTGTGAGTGGCCCATGACTCCTCGGTCACTTCCACGATATTGGGCAACACAATTCCCGCCGGTTGTTCTCGATCCTTGCCATCGTCTGTGCTTGGCGGTTTTCTGCGATGACCGCCGCCACCAGCGGGAGAAGCTTCGGGCTTCACGAGGACCACAAAACGGTTCTCGAATGGTTGGTCGCGATAAGGGTCGGTAACCGTAGCCTGAAACTCCAGCCTACTGCCAACCTGTGCGTCCTCAGGCAACCTCACGCTGAGGGTTGCGATACCGTTATTGAGATTCGGACCTGCAAAGTTGGATACGGGCACGTTCGCGCCGTCGACAATGCTAGAAAGGGAAAAGTCTCCCGCTTCGAGCGTGCGACTGAAGTAGTCGTTGTCAGCGTCGGTCTCAAAACTGATCCTGCACCGCATGTTTCGGTTCGTTTCCCGCTCAAGCACATACCCATAATCCTTGCCATTGAATTTGAAGTAGGTGGGGAATCGCTTCCCGGAGTATGGCTGTTCGCTCTCCTGCACTTTTCTTGTCTTGAACGGATTCGACGCTCGCTTGCCTAGCAGAAATAGATTTGCCAGACTTGGTGAGTGCTTGAGAATCATCTCAAGGACGTCCTCAAGCGGCTTTGAGTCGGCGAGGCGGGATTCCGTTTCCTCACGGCGACGGCGTTCCTTCAAGTCACGGAGGCCCTGGTGATTCTTAAGCATGTCCTCTAGCTCGGACTCGATGGAACTGCGTAGCTCTCCTTTGCTCAGCCGATCCCGGCTATTCATAAACAAATCCTCACGGGCACGCCCCGTGAAGCCACTGCAATCGACAACTACGAGCAGAGAATCGGACAGGTAGCTGAGCCCCACGCTCTTGCGACGAAAGAAGTCCGGCGTAAGGCATCCATGCGTTTGGCCGTTAAGCGTAAAGATAATGCCCTCGTCATTGCGATAGGTCTTGGCCCTGTCTTTCTTGAAGGCATAGATTGTCGCCTTCATCGACTCGCCACTGGCTGCAAGTGGGCAGGAGGTTGGAAATCCGTCCTCAAGATTGTCTTTCTTGTCGTCATCAAGGCGAACGCTGAAACCAGTTAACGTGTTCGCAAAGCTCCCTGGATGTCCAGAAAAAGCCCGAGCCTCGTAGAAGCGGATCGGGAGCGCCGTGTCTGGCAGGAGCAAGTCGGTGCGTCTCATCAATCCGTCCGCCATCAAGATGTTTGATCGGCCGCCAGCGGGCAACGAGTACTCGTAGAGCTTGATTGCCGTCCCCCACGTTGCGTTCCGTCCGTACGGGCTGCGGCTCTCGCCGTCAAAGAACGGAAACAGCGGGAATTCGTCAGCAGGAAATCTCAGGACGCCACCGTTTCCAGGTTGCACATCTTTTCCAAGAGGGGCCAGATAGGTGAACACCGAGCTACGTCGGCCACGTTCAGGGTCTTCTCTGCGAACAACCGTGAAGCCCCATAGTTGCGAATCCCTGCTGTAGCCCCTCAAGGCCTTGGGGTGTCGACGAGCAATCACAAGTTGGAGGTTCTGTTTCCCACAGAACTTGAACACCCCGGTTCCGCCCATATTGAACTTTCCCTGGACGAAAGGAATTCGCATCTTGTTCGTTCGAGTCAGAGATAAGAGAGTGTTCGGCATGTCGTCCGGCGTTTGCCCTTCCCCGGCGTCCGCGATCGTAAAGCACGGCCTGCTCTTCGAGCCGGTCGCGACAAGGGTGATATTCTGGGCAACCTGCGTTCGCTTACTGGCCGGCCACGTGCGAATAACACCGGCGTGCGGATTTTCCTCGAGGGTCGTATTGTCGAAGAACTGTGCCACCGCTTCTCGCATAGTCCGCGGAGCCCCAATTCCGGTCGGATCAATGCCCGTGGCGTAGCAGTGCCCCATGAGAGTCGCATCAACTGCATTTACGAGCTTCTCAACCAGCGCGGCGTGCGGACTACTCTGTTGGTTTCCGATGGTACTCCAGTTGTTTTCGAGATCACCGAAGTAACGCCACGAATCTCGGTCATTCCAGTGACCAGCTTCCGACAATAGGGCAACGACCGCCTCCTCGGTATCGCATCGCAACAATGCCAAACACAGATCGTAATCGTTCATCACGCTGCTCCCCAATTGTCGGAGGACGAAAACGCACCAGGAGCCGAAACCAGCGCTTCTCGACCCGAACGTCACGTCCCCCTAACATACTCCCGCGTCAGAAAAAAGCAATCCGGTCCGAAGGGGGATATCTGAACGACAAACCGCGCGAGCCCGCGGCGATAGGATGCCCGCTGCCCCGGACATTTCCGCCGACAACCCCCCGGATGCTGTACAAACAAGACTCGCGCAGAGACGCAGGGACGCGGAGGAGAGAAGCCGGACAGGAAGGGATAGATTGCACAAGACTATTATTGGGCTGGAAGACCCGGCCTTCACGGCACCTTCTATTTCCCCTTTCCTCTGCGACTCTGCGTCTCCGCGCGAGCTTTGCTCTAAGTCGCGATCGTCCGGCCCCCGTCCACCGGCAAGCAAACCCCCGTCACGTAATCGTTCTCGACCAGAAACAGTACCGCCTGGGCGACGTTCTCCGGACGACCGGCGCGCTTCAAGAGCGTGCCAGCGACCGCGCCCTTCACCTCGGCATCGGAAAGATTTTCCGGCAGCAGCACCGGGCCGGGCAGGATGCAGTTCACCCGGACCGCGCGATTCCGCTGGGCCAACTCGACCGCCAACGCGCGGGTCAGGGTGGGAATCGCCCCCTTGCTGAGAAAATAGGCGACATAGCCGGAATATGGCCGGGCGCAGGCCCAATCGCCGATGGTCACAATCGCGCCGCCTTCGGGCTGGGCGACCATGATCCGCCCGGCCTGTCGGCAGCAGAGCAGGGTGCCCAGGGCGTTGGTGTCGAACGCCCGCCGCACGTCGGCGACGGTCATGGCCTCCAGCGGGCGGCGGTCCCAGACGGCGGCCGCCGTGACGAGCACGTCGAGCCGGCCGAAGGTGTTCATCACCCCTTGGAACATCCCCGCGACGGACGTCTCATCGGCGACGTCGGCCTGGAAGGCCTCGGCCCGCGCGCCCTCGGCCCGCAGCGCGACGAGCGACTCCCTGGCCTCATCGGCGGAGCGGTTATAGTGCAACGCGACGGCGTAGCCGCGCTGGGCCAGGGCGGTGGCGATCGCATTGCCCACGCGCCGCTTCCCGCTGCCGGTGACCAGGGCGACTTTGTTCACGGTTGCTTCTGTCATGTCTTACGTTTTGGGTCTTGGGTCTTGGGTCTTAGTGCCCCGCCGGTTCTAACTCCTAACTCCTAACTCCTAACTCCTAACTCCTACCTCCTGACTCCTGACTCCTAACTCCTGACGCCCTGCGCTCCGTCGTGTTCTTATTGTTGCATCTTCAGTTCCGCGAAATACTCGGCGATGGCCGTTTTCCAATCGGGCATTACCGGGCCGCCGAGGCGATGATAGGCCGACGTGTCCAGGACGCTGTAGGCGGGCCGCGGGGCGGCGTGCGGATACTCGGCCGTGGTGATGGCCTCGACCGCGACCTTCAGCCCGGCCAGCCGCACGATCTCGCAGGCCAGCTCGTACCAGGTGGTCGCGCCGCCGTTGGTCACGTGATAGATGCCCCAGGGCGCGGGGCCGGAGCGGCCGACGCCGGCCAGAAACAGCACCGCGCGGGCCACGTGCGGCACGTAGCTGGGCGTGCAGTGCTGATCGGCCACCACGCGGAGGGTGTCGCGCGAGCGGGCGAAACGCAGGATCGTCTTGACGAAGTTCTGCGCCTGCTGGTGCGAGGGCCGGGCGTAGAGGCCGCAGGTCCGCACGATGAGGTGCTTGGCATACTGGGCCGCCGCCAGCTCCCCTTCCAACTTGGTCCGCGCGTAGACGCCCTGCGGCGAAGTGGGGTCGTCCTCGCGATGCGGACGGGGGGCAAAGGGGACAGTCCCATTTTTGGGAGGCACAAAAATCGGGACAGTCCCCGGGCTGTCTTCCGGGGCAAGGGGGACAGTCCCATTTTTGGGAGGCGCAGAAATCGGGACAGTCCCCGGGCCGCCGAAGACGTAGTCGGTGCTGATCTGCACCAGGGGGCAGTCCAGTCCGCTACAGGCCGCGGCCAGGTGCCCGACCGCCGCGGCATTGACGGCCCGGCAGACATCCGGCTCGCTTTCGGCCCGATCTACGTTGGTATAGGCGGCACAATTGATGACCAGCTCGGGTTTCATGTCGGCCAGGTCCCTGCGGACGGCCCGGCCGTCGGTCAGGTTGAGCGTGTCGATGTCGATGGGCATCGCGTCTGCGCCCAGCATGTGGGCGAGTTCGCCGCCCAACTGGCCGGCCGCGCCGGTGACAAGGATCCGTTTCATGCTTTCACAGCCTTTCTGGCAACCGTTACGGAGAAGAAGTCAGGAGTTAGGAGTTAGAATCGCGGAGCGGTGGGCCGCCAATGCTTCTAACTCCTAACTCCTAGCTTCTAACTCCTTGTCCTCCGTGGTGCTCTTTTTGCGCCCCCCGGCAGCGGGGACCTGTTGACAGACCACCGCCGGCCAATGTGAAATGTATCCTTTTCCGGACGCTTCCGGCAAGGGGATGGATTCATGAATGTGATGGTTGCGGGCGGGGCCGGCTACATCGGTTCCCATGCGGTCAAGCAGTTGGTCCAGTCCGGACACCGCGTGGTGGCCGTGGATAATCTCTATCGGGGACACGCCCAGGCGGTCGATCGCCGCGCCATTTTTGAGCGGCTCGACCTGGCCGAGACCGACGCCCTGGCCCGGCTGCTCCGCATCCACAAGGTCGATTGCGTGATGCACTTCGCCGCCTTGGCCTACGTCGGCGAGTCGGTCAGCGATCCGCTGGCCTATTACGATAACAACACGGCCGGGGCCATCAGCCTGCTGAAGGCGATGAAGGCCGCCGGGGTGGGGCGAATGGTCTTCAGCTCCACTTGCGCCACCTACGGCGAGCCGGAGGCCACGCCCATCGTCGAGACCATGCGGCAGTCGCCCATCAGCCCCTACGGCTGGTCGAAGTTTTTCGTCGAGCGGGTGCTGCGCGATTACGGGGCGGCCGAGCCGACGTTTTCCTATGCGGCCTTGCGTTATTTCAACGTGGCGGGCTCGGCGGCCGACGGCACGCTGGGCGAAGACCACACGCCGGAGCCGCACTTGATCCCGGTGCTGCTCCTGGCGGCCTTGGGGCGGCGGGAGAAGGTCACCGTGTTCGGCACCGATTATCCCACGCCCGACGGCACCTGCATCCGCGATTACATCCACGTCGAGGACCTCTCGGCCGCCCACATCGCGGTGATGGAGGCCCTGCGGCCCGGCGACGCCCGCTTCTACAACCTGGGGATCGGCAAGGGGCATTCCGTCAAGGAGGTGATCGATTCGGCCCGGCGGGTCTGCGGGCGGGAGATTCCCATCGAGTACGGCGCCCGCCGCGCGGGCGATCCGGCGATCCTCTTTGCCGACGCGGGGAAGATTCGCCGCGAGTTGGGCTGGTCGGCCAGGTATACCGAGATCGACTCCATCGTGGCCACGGCCTGGACGTGGTTTAAGAATCACCCCGCGGGGTACGGGGAGTGATCGGCCATCATCGCCAAAGGTCCTTCGTCCGCCGGCGGACGGCCTGACTGGTCAGATTCGAGCCCAGCGGGACATCGGTCTCTTCCACGTCCTCGCCCCCGTGGGCCAGGCGGCGATCGAAAAACGCGGCAACCGAATCGGGCAAAAAGCGGGTCCGCTGGGCGTAACCGTGCCGGTCGCTCATCCCCGGCGTGTAAAAGTATCGCAGCGGGCAACAGACATAGAGGAAGTTCTTGGCCCGCGTCAGCGCCACGTAAAACAGCCGCCGCTCCTCCTCGATCTCGGCCGCGTTCTTCGTGGCCATGTCGGAAGGGATGTTGCCGTCGGCGGCGTGAATCACGTAGACGGCGTCCCACTCCAGCCCCTTGGCCGAGTGGATCGTGCTCAGCACGAGGTAATCGTCGTCGAGGTGCGGCGGGCCGGCCAGGTCCTGCGTCGAGTTGGGCGGGTCGAGGGCCATCGCCCGCAACATCCGCCCCCGGGTACGATAGCGGCCGGCAATCTGCTCCAGTTGCTCCAAGTCGCGCAGCCGCGGCTGGACGTGATCGTATTGGGTCTCCAGCAGCGGCGCATAGAACGACCGCACGCGGTGGAACTGGGCCGGAAGGTCTTCCGTCGCGCCGGCCAGGTGCGTCATCAAGGCGACGAATTGCGGCCACACCTCGGCCGCGGGCGCCGGCGGCTTCCAGGCCTCCCAAGCGGCGAAACCGCCCTCCGCATGGGCCAGCATCTGGGTCAAGTGCCGCGCCTTGCCCGGCCCAATCCCCGGCAGCAGCACCAGCACCCGCGCGGCGGCGACCTCGTCGCGGGGATTCTCCGCCAGCCGCAAGAACGCCAGCAGGTCCTTGACATGGGCCGCCTCCACGAACTTCAAACCGCCGTACTTGTGAAAGGGAATCTTGCGGGCGGCCAGCTCGGCCTCCAGCAGAATGCTGTGGTGCGAGGCGCGGAAGAGCACCGCCTGGCGCCGCAGGTCGATCCCCTCTTCGCGATGCGTGAGGATGCGGCGGATCAGGTATGCCGTCTGGTCCTCTTCGTCCTCGCAGGTGACCAGCGCCGGCCGCTGGCCCGCCGTCCGCTCCGACCAGAGGTTCTTGGTGAAGCGCTCGCGGGCCAGGCCGATCACCTGGTTGGCGGCCTCGAGGATCGGCAGCGTGCTGCGATAGTTCTGCTCCAGCGTGACCAGCGTGGCGTCGGGATAATGTTTGGGAAAGTTGAGGATGTTGTGGACGTCGGCCGCCCGGAAGGAATAGATCGACTGCGCGTCGTCGCCCACCACGGTCAGCCCCTTGCCCTCGGGCGAGAGGAGGTAAAGGATCTCGGCCTGCAGGGCATTGGTGTCTTGATACTCGTCGACCAGCACGCAATCGAACTGCTTGCGCACCGCCGGCCCGGCCTGCGGATCGGCCAGCAGGGCGTGCCAGTAGAGCAGCAGGTCGTCGTAGTCCAGCACGGCGGCGGCCTCCTTGCGATCCACGTAGCCGTCCAGCAGCCGCTTCAGCTCGTCGGCCCAATCGCGACACCAGGAGAACTGGCCGGCGAGCGTCTGCTCCAGCCTTTCGCGGGCGTTGACGCAGCGGCTGTAGATCGCCATGCAGGTCCCCTTCTTGGGGAACCGCTTGTCGGTCTTGGCCAGGCCCAACTCGGTGCGGACGACGTTGAGCAGGTCCTCGGAATCGGTGCGGTCGTGGATGGTGAAATTGGGCGCCAGTCCGATGGCCTTTCCGTAGCGGCGCAAGAGCCGCGTGGCCACGGCATGAAAAGTGCCGCCCCAGACTTGCGTGCCGCGCGGCGCGGACGACGGCGACTCGGAGGCCGCGGCCAGATGCCGCAGCAGGCTATCGACGCGGCGGAGCATCTCGGCCGCCGCCCGGCGAGTGAAGGTCAACAGCAAGATCCGGCTCGGCTCGACGCCGCGGGCGATCAGCCACGCCACCCGTTGCACCAGTGTGGCGGTCTTCCCCGTGCCGGCGCCGGCGACGATCAACAGCGGCCGGTCGTCATGGGTGGCGGCCTGGCGCTGTTGCGGATTCAGCCGGGCCAGCACGGCCTCGATGGCAGGGGAGGGGGTCACGCCCTTCATTATCCCCGTTTTGCCGCGGTTTCACAAGGATGAGCGGAAGCGTCGACAGCGGGCGGCGTGCCGGGCCCAGTCCCCAGCCCCTAGAAATCGTACCAGAGGCCCAGGCCGATCTTCTCTTCGTATTGCTTGAAGAACTGGTACTGGTCGCTCTTGCCCGAGAAGTATTGCACCCCGGCGCGGAAGAGGTGATTGGCGGCGCCGCGCCACTGATAGCCGGTCTCGACGCAGACATTGCCGCCGAAATCGACCTCCTGGCGGATGTCGCCGTTGACGGCGAAGAACGGCTTCGGATGGAAGCCGGTCGGGCCCGCCGGGCTGTATTCGGCGCCGAACTGAAATTCCCAGGGCTTGGCGCCGCCGTCATACTCGAAGGCCCAGGACGATTCGGCATAGACCCGCAGGTCCTTGGTGCAATAATAGGAGCCGCCCAGGAGGAAACCGTTGCGGACGTAGTTGATCCGTACCGCATCGGGATTTGCCAGCATGTACTCGTCACCCAGGTGCGAGCAGATGTGGATGTAGCCGAGCTTCACCTGATACTGGTCCCAGCCGTAGGTGAACGGGAACCCGACGCGGTAGTCCGTCGAGACCACGTCCTCGCCGTGTTCCAGGCTGAGCCGGGGGAAGGCGGCCCCTTCCATGTCCAACTGAAAGCCCTCCGGACGGTCGCCGTCGTTGGTGCCGTAGCGGAGCACGCCGACGCGGGCGCCCAGTTCCGTGTCCCAGGTCCAGCCTGCGTGCCTGTCATAAAACCATTGGCTGGCAAGCCGCGGCTCTTTCGTGCTCGCCAGGTCGCTGGGATAGATCAGGCCGCTGGGCAACACTTGCCAGGTCGAGCACGCCGGCTCGCCCCATGGCTGGAAGACCGGCTGGGCATCGCCCGGCTGAGGACCATAGGGTTGGACAGCGCCGGGTTGGTAACCGTTGGGTGGCGTGGCCATCATGGGGGAATCGAGGACCGTTGCCGGTTCCGCCGTGGCCACGGCCGCATGCACCAGCGCCACGGCCAGAATCAAGCCGCCGGCGAGCCGTTGCAGCTTAAGCAATGCGCAGACTTTCCCTAGTTTTCCCCGGCGCATCGTTCCCCCCTTCGTCACAATGCCTACCAAACGCATTATCGGCAGGGTCGCGGTGCCTTCGTTACCGCGATCCTCTTGAACAAGCGGCCGCCATCCGCTACAATCGGCCGATCTTAGCTAAGCAGCCCGCCGCTGACCACCATGGGAGACCTCGATGGAGAGAACGCTCGTCCTGCTGAAGCCCGATTGTGTCCAACGGCGGCTCATGGGCCGGGTATTGACCCGCCTGGAGGACAAGGGCTTCAACATCATCGCCATGAAACTGATCCGCGTCACGCCGGAACTGGCCCGCCGCCATTACGCCGAGCACGTCCAGAAGGCGTGGTATCCGCACCTGGAGCGCTTCATCACCGGCGGACCGATCGTGGCGGCCATCGTCGAGGGGCCCGAGGCCATTCGCGTCGTCCGCGAGATGGTCGGCGCCACCCACGGCCTGAAGGCGACCCCGGGCACGGTCCGCGGCGACTATAGCTCCAGCCAGCAGATGAACCTCGTCCACGCATCGGACGGACCGGAGGCGGCCAAGCGGGAAGTGGACATCTTCTTCCGGCCGGATGAAATCCACAGCTACGAGCCGACCATCCGCCCCTGGCTCCGCGCCGCGGATGAAAACTGATCACTGCACAAGTTTGCCGGCGGGCGTCTCCGCACGGAGCCGGTCGATCATGTCTCGCGTGGCGGCCTCGACGGCCTCTTGCCAGCGCGTCGGACCAAAACGCTCGGCATACGGCGCGAGCGTGTAGGCGAAGATGATGCCGCGGGAATTGTTGACGATGGCCCCGCGGCCCCGGCCGTCGAAGGCCCCGGCCACGTCGGCCGCCGTCCCCCCTTGGGCGCCGAAGCCGGGCACAAGGAACCAGGCGTGCGGCATCGCGGCGCGCAACTCGGCCAACTGGGCCGGATAGGTGGCCCCCACGACGGCCCCCATCGCCCCATAGCCGCATGCCCCGGCCGTCTGGCCGGCGATCCGCTCGACGTAGTCGGCCACGTGGCGGTAAAGCGGCCGGCCATCGCACACAAGGTCCTGGAACATGCGCCCGCCAGGATTCGAGGTCTTTACGAGGACGAAGACGCCCGCCGACCGCTTTGCGGCCACGTCGACGAACGGTTGCAGGCTGTCGTCGCCCAGGTAGGGGCTGACGGTCAGGGCATCGGCCCCCCAGGGGCTCTCGCGCCCCAGGAAGCCTTGGGCGTAGGCCGTGGCGGTCGAGCCGATGTCGTTGCGCTTGCCGTCGAGGATGACCAGGAGTCCCGACTCCTGGGCATAGCGAACCACTTCGGCCAGGGCGACCATCCCCGGCGGCCCGAGCTGCTCGAAGAAGGCCGCCTGCGGCTTCACCGCCGGCGTCAGGGGGGCAACCACGTCGATGATTTCGCGGCAGAACCGGCCATAGGCCACGGCCACGGCCGCCGGCTCGGCCTGTGGCATCGGGGGGGCCAATCCGGGCGGCAGCAGGTCCGCGCGGGGATCGAGCCCCACCAGCACCGGGTTTCGGCAGCGCCCTACGGCCGCGTCCAGGCGATCGGAGAAGGCAAGCACGTTCAGGTTCCTTGGGGTCGATGCCGTAGCGAGCCGTGGGGTTTATCCCCGCGGTTGTCCTTGCGGGGCCCCTTTACCTTTTTATCACACCCGGGCGAAAAAGCGAGGGCCCTATTTTCCGGGGGGAAAGCAGTTGCCAAGTCGGGCACGATCTGCGATACTTACGCAGAGTTGCCCGCCTGGGCGGCCAGGGGTGCAACCAATTGCGGGGCGTGGCGCAGTCTGGCTAGCGCGTCTGAATGGGGTTCAGAAGGTCGCAAGTTCGAATCTTGTCGCCCCGACAACGGAAAGCCCGGCGTAACAACGAGTTACGCTGGGCTTTCTTTTTGCGCCCATGAGGCGAATTTGCCTCCGTGCAACCCCGGTGCAACCCTGGGAAGGAAAGTCGGCCATTTGCCAGCCTTGACGATGGCGGTTCGCGCGGCCGTCTTGAAGCTGGCCGGCGTCGAGGATTCGTAACTCACTCCGGTCGCGGCGGCCCGGCCGACTGGCCCCGCGACTGGTTCTTCCTCAGCCGGCCAAGGAGCCTAGTATGAAGCGACCGAAGGAAAAGGACTTGGACTTGGGGCGATTCCGCCTGGAGGTTTATGCCGCCGGTACGTGCGACCTGCGGGGCAGGGGCTTCTTTTCTGCGGAGGATCATGCGGTCTACCGGGCGGCACACTTCCCCAGCGCGGAAGCCGCCGTCGCGGCCTTCCTCGACGATCTGTGGGACTGGACGGCGGACCCGGACATTCCCGAGCCTGAAAGGATCCCCGAAACGCTGCTGGCCAACACGGCGGTGGTGGTGGATCGGGCGCGGCATCGCACGGCGGCCCTGGTCGCGTTTCGCTGGCCGGAGCTTGGGGAGTCGCGCCTGCCGGTGGCGATGATCGTCAACCTTCCCAGCGGCGAGGTCAGCGTACAGGCCGTGGAACAGCACCAGGCGGCCGAGAAGTCGGCATAGCACAGGGGCTCCGGTGTGCTGACGCGACGGCATCCTGCCCACCACGGAGCCGGCTTGGGTGGAAACTCAGCCGGCCCTTTTCATGCGCCCAGCGGTCGCAAAGGGCAGGTGTCAAAGATCGAGGCGAGCCCTCGGAACGCAACAGCGTCGATCCTGGGGCCTCGCATTTTGCACGATTGGCCCGGCAAGGGGCGTTTCGAGTCAATTCCCGCCACCGACGCGGGCCAGGGCGTGTGGGTCGGGATCGTCGGCCAGGTGCCGCGGAGGGCGGCGCCAGCACCATGCCGGCACGCCCCGGGCTGCGGCACAGCGGACGCGCAGCCGCCCCGATGATCTTCCGGCCGGTCGAGGGCCAGCACGCGACGGCGAGCACGCCAGCAGGTCCAGCGGCGACGGCCATGTCCTCCACGCCCGGCTGGCGATCGACGACGCGACGACGCACAGGAAGAAGATGAATCGCGCGCGATGGCAAGAGGGACGAGGTGACGAGGGAGGCGATCCGGGCAGCGCGATGGGCGTGCAGCCCATGCCATCGCAGACGCCGCCACCGGCTGGAACGGTTGCGGCTGCGGTCGGCGAGGATGGTGGCGAAACGTGACGGCCCAAACTCGGTGCCCGTGAGGCCGCCCAAGGGGGACCCAACCGGCCCAGGATTGAACCCTGTCGGGGGCCGGGTCGCCCCCACGGCAATAGACGCTTGGGCTCCGGCTCGTCAAGCAACCCCACTATCCCCTCTCGTGGGTTATGTGACTCTTGCCGCATGTCTGTTGAAGTCGCGGGGCTGCCGACCAGCGGTTGCCAGGACGAATGAACCGCCCCGATGCCATCGCACACTGCCCATATCGCAAGTCGTTATGCTGCAAGGGGTTTTCAAGGTGCCACTTTGGCACCTTGCTCGGCTGGCCGCCGCCCATGACAGGTCGCACCACGCTGCCGTCGAGCGTGACGGCCCAGCAGCGGCAACGCCGGGGTGCGTGTTACACGCAGGTTAGCCGACGCCACCGATAAGAACTAGACCAGGGGCCGGCGGGCTGTTCACAGTGCGGCTTGGAAGGGGTACGCTATGGGCGTGGCGTCATTTCTGGTCGGCAACGGGGCGAGCGGGTGTGGAAGGTGCGATCCGAGTTAGGACGCCTTCTCCACGCGCGCAACGATTTTGCCCGCCGACGCGCCCATAGCCCTGCACACGCGGATCAGAGTGTCCACGGTCGGGGACTTCTCGTTCAGCTCAAGTACGCTCACGTACTGGCGAGACACCCCCGCCTTGAACGCTAACCGCTCTTGCGTCAGCCCTGCTTTCAGTCTCGCTTTGCGGATTTCTTCGCCCAACATGGAGGCGAAGACTACCCGATTGACGGGGATATGTCTTCCAACTATAGTAGGAAGCGCCGTATCCAAGCTGGCGAAAATGCACTCCGGGGGATGGTTTCAGCCGGCCCAGCCTGCTACACTGCCGGAGTGTGGTATGGCTTAGGCTCTATCTGGAGGACCTGGACATGGCACACGAGCTTGAGATCCGCAACGGCGAAGCGTCGATGTTCTACGTCAACGAGCCGCCGTGGCACGGGTTGGGCACCCGCTTGGCTGGCCCCGCTACCGCGGCGGAGGCGATCAAGGCGGCGAAGCTCGACTGGACGGTGGCGAAGGTGCCGCTCTACGCCGTGCGGGGCGAAACCTCGGTCCGCGTGCCCGATACCTACGGCGTGATTCGTGAGGACCTATGGGGGCAACCGGAGGACCTATTGGGGCAACCGGCTTGCCCTGTCCTTGGCGTCGTCGGCGAAGGGTACAAGCCGCTCCAGAATGCCGAGGCGTTCACCTTCTTCGACCCCATCGTCGGCCAGGATGCCGCGATCTACCACACGGCCGGTGTGCTGCGTGATGGGGAGCGAATCTGGCTGCTGGCCAAGCTGCCCAGCCAGATCGTTGTGGTCGGCGATGACGTGGCCGAAAAGTACCTGCTGCTGTCGAACAGCCATGACGGGCGAAGCGCGGTGCAAGTGAAGTTCACGCCGATCCGCGTAGTTTGCCAGAACACGTTGACGCTGGCCCTGTTGGACGGCCCAACCATCCGTGTTGCCCACACGCCGAACATGCAAGAGCGGTTGAAGCAAGCCCACCGCCTGCTGGGGATCGTTGACAAGGGGTTCAGCAACCTCGCTGCGGCGTTTCAGGCCATGTGCAAGTTGTCGCTCGACGCATCGAAGCTCGACGAGTACCTGGCCGAGGTGTTCCCAGACCCCAAAGACCCCGAAGAGCCCAAGCACTCGAAGGCCGCCAAGCGAATCCAGGAGAGCCGTTTCTGGTCGCGGTACTTCTTTGAGCATGGAGAAGGGAACGACCGGCCGGGGGCGCGCGGAACCTTGTGGGCGGCCTACAACGGCGTGACGGAACTGATCGACCATCGCCGCACGCAACAAACACCGGATCGACGGCTCGATTCGGCGTGGTTTGGCGACGGCTACCATGTGAAGGGCCGGGCGCTGCGGGTCGCAAGGGAGTGGTTGGTACAATCCAGGTGAGGCGAGTATGGCTCTCGTCGTGTTGGTATGTCTTGGTGTAGCTGGGTATTGTTTCTACCACGGTTATTTCTTGGTCGGGGCGGTCTGCATCGGGGGCATCTCTCATCGAGTGGGTTGGCTCTGCCTCGCCTTTGTTACCGGTGCGCTGCTGTGGGAAGGGCACTGGCTCGTAGCGATTCTTCCACCGCTCTTGATCGGTTGGAATGTCTTCGGTCCTCGCCTGCTCTTCAGCAAGGAACGTTTGCGCGGCCACGAGGAAATGGTGCGAGAAGAAACGGCGCGAGCGAAGGCCGAGTGGGACCAAAATTGAGCCCATCGGGACCAAGCAGCGCGGATAGGGTAGCTCCCGAAAGCCGGCAAAGCCTTGGCCGGCTGCCGGAACTGTGGCCGCCATGGCAAGTTTTTGGATTCGTGCAACGCCCAATGGAGAACACGTTTATGTACCTCGATCAGTCAGCGTGTCGGAGCATCGTCGCCGGGGCTGTATTGTTCGCTGTCTGCTCGGCCGGCTGCGGCGAGAGTCGGAATAAGGCAGCGCAGGAGCAAGAAGCGGCTAGGCGGGAAGAGGTCACCCAGCGCCAGATTGCGGAGCTGGCAAAAAAACACGGAGCCAAAACCGACTGGATGAACTCCGCAAAGGATACAGACCATCAGGTCTTTGCCCTTGAACTCCAGCAAGCCATCGACCCGTTCGTTGGACACCCGGTTCTCTTGACGGGCATGGTCCGCGATGTCTACCGGACCAAGGACGGGTATGGTTTGATGTGTTCGCCAGATCCAGATGGCTCCGAGGCTTGGCGGACTACCTACTTCGTGCTCGACGTGACCGAAGACACGGCCCGACGATTGCTTGCGTCGAAGCCGGATTCATTTCAACGCTGCGCAGTTGTCTTCATTCCGAGTCGCGTCAGCGTGACATTCAGGGAGGAAGCCCAGGCACATAGTCCAGACGACGAACAGTCTGGTGAAGATTATGAGTTAACGAGGCGGCTATGGGTCCGAGGCAAGTGCGTGGACGCGGAATTCCTCCCGACCTATTCGTTCTGAATCGCGCACTTCGCCACGATTGCCGGCTTCGGGTGGTGGTGGAAGGCGGCATAGCGGAGCGGGAGTGGATGCACATCCCGGACGACGCGCCCCAGGACGGCCAGCGTCAACAATGACGCCGGGCACGCGGGCCTCGGTCTGCCAGCGGTGCGACTGAATCTTGCTCACGCCAATGTCTTCAAGTTTCATCATGGAACTTGAAACACGCTTCCCTCCGTGGCTGCCGTGACCATCAAGGCCAGCGAGCATTTCCCCCATGCGCCGCTCGGCTGTTAGCACGATTGCCGCCGCCTCGTTCTGCGCTTCCAGGCCCACCTCCCGCCGCGACTTGGCGTAACGGATGGCGGCATTTCCCGCGATGGCAGCAGGAGCCTCGCCGCGCCCAGCTTACGCACGGTTTCCAGTGTGAGGCCGAATGCGGTAAACACACTGACGTTTACTGCATTAGAGAAGTCCCGTGGCCCCGCCGCGCGCCGACGTTTTTTCCGGTTCGGCCGGGCTCAAGCGTTTCGCCTCCTAGACAGTTTCGCAATGGGGCGGGACCGAAAATGAGGCGGTCGCATTTTTGGTCTTGCGTGCTGAGGCAGGCGCGGTATATTGATGTCAAGTTCAATTCCGTGCGACCTTTCGGAGACACGCCCAGCAAATGGGGGCGCTATGACGTTTGAGTTCAAGACTCGGTATCTGGGGCGCGCAGAGGCCGCCCGCTACTTGTCGATCTCGGCCAGGAATCTCGACCAACTCGCAGCGTCCGGCACGCTCTCTCCTTGTAGGCCATCCCCGCGGCGCGTCGTGTACGACGTGATCGACCTGGATAACTTCATGGCCAACACCAAGGCCCCGGCAGTACAGCCCGCTGGCGCGGCCTGACCCTAGCCCCCAGCCGACCACCTCGGCCCGTCTGCGGGGAAACTCTGCGCAGGTTGTTTGACCCAGTAATCAGGATGAGTTTATGAGTTTCATGTCCGGGCTGGCCGCCAGTACAGCGGCCAAGCGGCCGGGCGGCGCCCGTAGGAAATCCAATCGCCTACGACGCCGCCCCGGCCGACCCGGGGAAAGGATTGAGAATGATGAGCGATTTGTGTGGATTGCGGTACATTTCTCAAAGGCTGGGAGTGCCACAGAGCTGGGTGCGGGAGCAAGCGGACGAGGGCGTCATACCCTGTCTCCGGATTCATCGAAAGTACTTATTCAACATCGAGGCGGTCGCGGAATCGCTGGCCGTCTTGGCAGCGAAGTCCCAAGCGGCTGCCCGCCCCGCCGTCGCTGGGGTCGATGCCGAGGATACCGTAGCAGCCGCTGGTCGGCCGGGGAGGAACTGAAACATGGTTGCGATGACAGATCCATCACCCTTCCCACTGGCAGCAGTCGGCGCGGACCAGTACGCCCCGCCAGCTTCGGAACGTCAACAAGCGGCCCCGACCGAAAAGCCCGGCGACATCGAGTTCCACCGCGTAAGTTGTGCGCAGTTGGACGCGGCAACCTACAGCCTGGAATATCTAATCGACGGCGCCCTGGTAGCCGGTCAACCCTGCATCTTGGCCGGCGGCAAGAAGTGCATGAAGACCAGTCTGCTTATCGACCTGGGAATCAGCCTTGCCGTGGGTGGTTTCTTCCTGGGCAAGTTGAAAGTCAACCGCGCATGCCGGGTGGGCATTATGACGGGAGAGAGCGGCCTTGCCACGATCCAAGAGACAGCAAGACGAATCGCGTCGGCGGCTGGGCACCGGCTGGCCGATATTGGCGGCCTGGTCTTCAGTGAAGACCTACCCCAATTCGGCAGCGTGGCACACGAAGAGGCCCTGCGCAAGTTCCTGATGAACGATGAGCTGGAAGTTCTTGCGGTTGACCCGGCCTATATGTGTCTGCCCGACACCGACCATGCAAACCTCTTTCAGGTGGGCGAGCGGTTGCGCGGCGTTTTCCAGGTGTGCCAAGAGGCCGGGGCCCTGCTGCTGCTGGCCCACCACACCCGCAAGAACATAGCCGACCCCTTCAATCCCCCAGAGTTGGAAGACATATCGTGGGCAGGCTTCCAAGAGTTCTGTCGGCAATGGCTGCTGGTCGGCCGGCGCGAATTGTACCAGCCTGGAACGGGCGAGCATCGGCTGTGGCTGTCTGCCGGTGGTAGTGCCGGCCATAGTGCCCTGTGGGCCGTGGACGTGTCAGAGGGCACCAGGGCGACCCCGGGCGGCCGGTTCTGGAAGGTCAACGTCATGCGGGCCGACGAAGCCCGGCAAGCGGTCAAGGATTCAAAGGAGGCGGCCAAGGCAGGGGCCCGGCAAGAGCAACTGGAGGAAGATGAGCGGACTATCTGCAACACCATGGCACAGTTCCCCCAAGGCGAAACCAAGACGGTCATACGTGATACGTCGGGGGTGCGTCCCCCGCGGTTCAATCCGGCCTTCGCTGCCCTGCTGAACAAGAAGGCGATAGTGCCCTGCGAGGTGGTGAAGGCCAACCGCAAGAAGCCATACGATGCGTATAAGTTAGCGGAAGAATCCCCCTAACAAGTAGCTATACGGACAGTACGGACAAACCTATACGGACAGTGCGTACCACTGATGACCACCACCAGTACGGACAATCCCTATAAGGGTTGTCCGCTGGTGTGGTGGTGGTCCCTGGTGGTCCCTGGTGATGCCCAGGTGTAATTTGTCCAGATAGGTCAGGGGAGGAGGCAAAAGGGGGTGGAAGGCCAATCATGTCGGCGAGCGCGCGGCGGTTTGGTGCATCGCCACCGGCAAGAACGGTGGCAAGCTGGGCAACCCGGCGGCCGAGATGCCGACCTTGGCGGTTGTGTGCGGCTGCTTGCCAGGCTGTGGGCTGGGCGTTAATCCCGCCTCAACCCGGGGCGTGAAAGCGGTCGTGCGAGGCGACGATGGCGGTGAGGCGGCGTGGTGTAATAGCCGAGGCCCTGGCGGCTGATGTCCGCGGCAATTCGAGGAAAGTGACGGTAGACGAAAGGGTGGTATATGGAGGATCAGTTGGTTACTCGCGTTGAGGCTGCGCGGCTGCTGGCGATGCGGCCGCAAACTCTCGCAAAGTGGGCCATGGACGGGCGTCATCTTGCGGTTGTTAAAATCGGCCGCAGCGCCCGGTATCGGCTTTCGGACGTGTTGCATCTCGTGGGTGGTGCTGCTGGACCGGCTGCCGCGGTATAGTTCCTTTGCCCCCCTGGGCCGGCGCTCGATTGTCGGTCCAGGGGGGGGCTTTTTCGCCGCATGGGAACGGCGCCGCCACAGCCTGCATCGCCTGCGCGGCTTTGTCAACGGCCAGACTTGGCAACTGCTGGGGTTACGTCGAGCAATCGCACCGCGCCCGTTGTCATCTCGACGCCCGCGGATTCGAGCATCGCGTTCGCGCTCTGCGCCACCGCCTGCTTCACGGGGTCCAATTGCAAGCGGGCGTAGACCTGGGTGCTCTTCAGGTCGGCGTGGCCCAACGTCTTGCCGATGATCGCCAGGCTGATGCCCATGGCGGCCTGCCAGCTTCCTTGTGTGCGCCGCAGGTCGTGCATGCGCAGATTGACCGGCTCACGGTCCGGAAGCTTCTGATGGCATTCGGGGCACTTCTCCGGCTTGACGCCGACGATCCTGCCGCATCCCGGGCATTGGTGCATCGCGTCTAGAACGCGGTTCCACGCCTTCCGCGGGTCGATCATGTGGCCATCGCCCTTGAAGGCGGGGAAGACATAAGGGCTGCCGTTACGCTGCTCACGCCGGGTCGTCAGGATCGCCAGTGCCGGGGCACAGATCGCAACGGACGCCGGCCGTTTATTTTTGGTCTTGGTCTGGGGAATGTGCCAAACCGCGCTCTCCAGGTCAATCTCCTCCCATCGCATCGACGCCACGTTCCCGCGGCGGCTGCCCGTGAAAAGGCAGAGGAGAAAGAAGGCTTGCCAATACGGTTCTTCTGCGGCCAGAGCGCGGAAGAATGCTTGCATCTCCGCGGGCAGCAAGAACCGCTCCCGGCTCCGTTCGGGGAAGTTCTGCACGCCCACGGCGGGATTCGTGCCGCTGTAGCCCACGGCGGCCGACGCCTTCGAGTACATCGTCGCCAAAAGGGCCTTGCAACGGTTCGCCTGAATCGGGCCGTGATCCTTGGCGATGGCCCCATGCCACTTGGCGACCACGGTCTGGGTTATCGCAGACAACCGCTTGTTCTGGAGGGGGGGCAGGTACTTGTTGTACTGCCGCTCGTCGTCCTGCCAGCTCTTTTTCCTTGGCTTGGCGTGCAGCTCCAGGTACGAGTCCCAGAGGTCGCGTAGCGTGGATTCCTGCCGCCGTGCCTTGCGTGCTGCGCTGGGGTCGATGCCTTTCGATATATCGCTGACGATGTTCAGGGCGGCTTTGCGGGCGTCGTCCAAGTTTATTCCAGGGAACTTGCCGAGCAGGACGCGGATCGTTCGGCCGTTGCGTCCGCCAATTTTGCGAACCGAGTAGAATGTCTTACCGCCCGCCGCTGTCACGCACAGAGCAAGGCCAGGGGTCGAAGTGTCGTAGACGTACACACGGCCGGCCAACGGCGGTGCGAGCTTTTCCAGCCTGTTTTGCGTGAACGCGAACTTGTTTGCCGTCTTGTCATTCATGGCTACCCCCAGTTCTTTGGGCTGTG
This sequence comes from Thermoguttaceae bacterium, assembly GCA_052139835.1. Lineage (GTDB taxonomy): Bacteria > Planctomycetota > Planctomycetia > Pirellulales > Thermoguttaceae > JBKQVT01. The sequence continues at coordinate 4,768 of JBKQVT010000060.1, read as the reverse complement.
CAACCCCGGTGCAACCCGCAATTTCAATCATCGTCCATCAAGGGGTTGCACCGTCAACAATAAGAATACCGTTAATCGCGGGAAAAGTCAACGGGGAGAACGGGAATCAATCAGAAGCGCTAACTGTCAATTCGCCTGCGAATCTGAATGGGGTTCAGAAGGTCGCAAGTTCGAATCTTGTCGCCCCGACAACCGCAAAGCCCGGCGTAGCAATGAGTTACGCCGGGTTTTGCTTTCTTGCTCCCCCGCGCCCCCAGAGACGCAGCAGGAGGGAGAAGACACCAGCGGCCAAGGCCAGCAGTGGCGCCGCCACGACAAAGCCCAAATAGGCCGCGACGTAGATCAGGCCCGGCACGAGGAAGCGACCGCCCTGGTCGCCCGGCTCGACAGTTCCCGACAGGACGCTGGTATATTCCCGCCAGCCGAGCCCGTCGCAGACGAGATAGACGAGAACCAGGGCGGCTGCAAGCCAGAGGAAGCCGCCGGGCGTGACCAGCCGCCGAGGAAAAATCCAGCGTATCCGGCTTCCGGCATGATCGGTCATTGGCGGCCTCCAGCGGGTCGGTTCCGCACTTTGTCCCAGGCAGGGCCCAGGACCGCGGCATAGAACAAGACGGCGTCGCCCACCTGGTTGCTTGCGCAGTATCTTAGCCGGCCTTCCCGCTGGCAGGGGAAGGCGGCGAAATCCAACGAGGTTCGCAGCCCGCGAAAATAGGGACCATCGTCGAAGGCCCGCGCCCCCAAGAGCGCCAATCCGCTGGACCCGGCGCTGATGCCCAGCACGGGGACCACGGGGCCGGAGTCCACGTCGCACTGTCCATCCCAAGAGACCGGCCACTCGCGGGCATAGGCGAAACCCAGCAACTCGCGGCCGAGTTCCTTTTTCGCGCGGCGGTATTGGTCCGCGGCGAAGTCCTCGTCGATCAGTTGCAGACAATGGGCGGAGAGCCAAAGGGACGAGCCGTTGGGGCCTTTCTGCGGTTGGCCGTCGAGCGTGAAGCTGGAAACCAGCAGGCCGGTGCGCGGATCAACCAGCTTTTGCTTCGCCATTTCGAGCCACTTCTGGAAAAACGCGCGATGGTCGGTGCCGTCAAGCCGGTCGCTGGTGCGGATGGCGGCCAGGGCCACGGTATTGCAGAACATCCAGCACTCGTCCGGGTAGCTTTCGGCGCAGAGCACCGGGGAGGCCTCCATGCGCCGGACCATCTCCTGCACCCGTTGGCGGAGCGGCTTCCGGTAGGAATCCTTCTCCTCGACCAGCCGCCGCATCGCCAGCATCAAGGCGATTTCGCCGTCGAGGAAGATGCTGCGCGGCGGCTGCATGACGAAGGGTCGCTGCCGGGCGTAGGGCATGAGAAAATGGAACATGCCCAGCTCCCGCTCGGTCCGCAGCGTCTCGTCGATGATGCGGTCCATCACTTCCAAGTAGGCCGGCTTGTCCTGCGGATGGCGGAGACTTCGGTTGGCCAGTGCCCAGACGAGGAAGCTGCGGCCCATGAAGTCCCACTCGGCGTTGGTTGTGCGCATTTTTTCCAGTTCGCGCTGGCGCTCCTGCGGATCGGTCCAGAGATGCATACCGTTTCGGGGCGTCGCGTCCATCCCCCCGGCAAGCACCGTGTTGGGGCGGCTGGAGTTTTTGCGCGAAATGGGCTAGAATGCATTGCTCGTGTGGATCATTTTCAGGAGTGCCCTCGCCGCAGTCCCTTATCGTCTGATCGGGGCTTGTCACGTATGAAGACGGCAGTACGACGTGGGTTCTTTGCCGCTGCCTGGGTGATTCTCGGCGTCGGGGCCTTGGGGATCGGCTGCGGCAAGGGGGGCGTGGCCCGGTTGCCGCTGTGGGGGACCGTTTCCGGCGCCCACGGCGAGGCGCCCAGCGGTTCGATCACGTTTCTGCCGGACAAGGGGAGGCCCGGACCGTCGGCCACCACCCGGCTGGTCGCCGGCCAATACCGCTTCGACTGGAAAGACGGTCCGACCGCCGGACCACACCGGGTGATCGTCAGCGAGTCCGTAAACAAGGAGGCGGCGATGAAGGCGTTGGCCCAAAAGACCTCGCCCGCCCCCTCGGATACTGCCGGCGGGGGAAAGAAGACCATGTGGACGGTGTCGGCCGACGTGCCGGCGGCTGCTCCGTATCGTTGCGACTTGAAATTGGCCCCCTAGCGGGCCGGAGGTAAGGTGGGACCATGTCCGGGCGCGTCGCCAGCAGGTCTGGGTTCACCTTGATCGAGTTGCTGGCGGTGATTGCAATCATCGGGATGCTCGTGGGGCTGATGGTGCCGGCGGTGCAGCAGGCGCGGGAAGCCGCCCGGCAGATGCAATGCCGGAATAACCTCAGGGAGTACGGTGTGGCTTTGCATGGGTACCACGCTGATAATAACCGCTTCCCCATGGGAAACGTGCCCTACCGTAATTGGACCGCCCAGTCGATGCTCTTGCCGTACCTGGAGGGCGGCGCCGTTTTCCGCTTGATCAATTACAAGTTCCCCGGCTACTGCTTCCAGGCGTACTCCACAGCGCCCGTGCAGCAAGACCCCGGCGCCGTCGTCCTCGCCGTGGACAAGTGCCCGGACGACCCGAACGCCGGCAAGATCTGGTACGATACTCCGGCCGACGGGCACCACGGACTGACCAACTATCTGGGCGTGATGGGGACCTCGTCCACGGCCAACGACGGCATCCTCTTCTCAGGCCATGCCGTCCGCATACAGGACATCCAGGACGGGACCTCGAACACGATCATCATGGGCGAGCGGGGAATGTCCAACGACCTTTATTGGGGCTGGACCTATTGCGGCAGCGGGGCAGATGGCTCGGGCGACGGCGACAACCTCTGCTCGACGCAGTTGGGCCTCAGTCGCGGGCTGCCCGAGGGCAACGACAACCTGCATTTCTGGAGCTACCACCCCGCCGGCGCGATGTTTCTGTGCGCGGACGGGTCCGTGCACTTTCTGAACTACGACATCAACTTCACCACGTTCCAGGCCCTCTCCACCCGCTCCGGCGGCGAAGTGATCGGAGCGGTGTGGTGACGGCGGCAGAAGAGCATAAGGGGGCGTGGCTGGGAAGCCCGGAGGGGCGGCAGTCACTAGCCAGATATCTGGCTATTGTCTAACGCCGCTCCGCGGCTGAACGTGCTCCAAGCCTACCTCCCTTTGTACCCCAGCTTCTTGGCCACGGCGAAATCCGCTTCCGCCTTGGCCGTTTCGCCCTTGTACTTGTAGACGACGCCGCGGTTGTAGTACGCATCGGCGTCTCTCGGATCGAGGCGGATGGCTTCCGTGTAGTCGGCGACGGCCTTGTCATAATCGCCCTTCTTGTGATAGATGAGGCCCCGACAGTAATATGCCATCGCCTGCCTGGGATCGAGGCGGATGGCCTCCGTATAGTCCGCAATCGCCTTATCGAAATTGTTCTTGCTGTAGTACGCGAGGCCACGAAAGGCGTACGCCTGGGCGAACCTCGGGTCGAGGCGGATGGCTTCGGTGAGGTCAGCGATGGCCTTATCATACTGTTGTTTGAGCGCGTAGTCGCCGCTGCGGTTGAAGTAGGTCCTGGCGTCTTTGGGGTCAAGGCGGATGGCCTCGGTGAAGTCGGCAATCGCCTTGTCATGGTCATTCTTATGGCCGTAGGCGACGCCCCGCCCACAATACGCGAGAGCATCTTTCGCATCGTAGCGGATGGCCTTGGTAAGGTCGGCGATCGCCTTGTCGTAGTCGCCTTTGCCGTCGTAAGCGAGTCCGCGGTTGTAATAGGCGTCGGCATATTTTGGATCGAGCCGGATGGCTTTGCTGCAGTCGGCCACGGCCTTGTCATACTCGCCTGTGTCGTAGCGAACACAGCCTCGGTTGCAATACGCCCTGGCCAGTTTCGGGTTGAGGCGAATCGCCTCGGTGAAATCGGCGATGGCCTTATGCGTGTCGCCCTTCCTCCCGTAGGCGACACCCCGGTTGCGATAGGCCTCGGCGCTGTTTGCATCGAGTCGAATCGCCTCGGTAAACGCCACAATGGCGGCCTCATAGTTCTGCCTGTCGAGAAACGAAACACCCTTTTTGCAGGCTTCCGCCGCCGTGTCGGCACTTGCCGCCGCACTCGGGATCAACAAGACCGCAACCAACGCCGCCGCCCAGCACTTGCCCGGATTCATCGCCTTATCTCCAGATCAGAAAGATCAGGCATCTGCGCCCCTCACGGCGCCATGATACACCCTCCTCTACGCGGCTGCCAGCCGATCAGGGCCAAACCGCATCGGGGCCCCGGGCCATGCGGCGGACGGCGATCCACCGGCCAATCACCAGGAGCAAGACGACGCCGACAATCAAGGCGGCTGCGCACAAGGAAGCAAAGATGAGGAGGCCCATGACCAGGCTTCCCGCTGGTCCCTTGTAGCCGAGTTGCCTGGCGCGGGCGAAGTCCGCTTCTGCCTTGGCTGGCTCGCCGTTCTTGGAATGGGCCCAGCCCCGCGCGCAATACGCATCCGCGTATAGCGGCTGGAGCCGAATGGCTTCGGTGTAGTCGGCGATCGCCTCGTCGTACTGGCCCCTCTTGTCGTAGGCCCAGCCGCGGCAATAGTAGGCCAGGGCATATTTCGGGTCGAGGCGGATGGCCTTCGTGCAGTCGGCGATCTCCATGTCGTACTGGCCCTTGTACCCGTAGGCGACGCCCCGGCAGTAGTACGCGGCGACATATTTCCGATCAAGGCGGATGGCCTTGGTGCAATCGGCGATTTCCTTGTCGTACTGGCCCTGGTTTGCGTAGGCAACGC
>JBKQVT010000059.1:0-18183 GCA_052139835.1 Thermoguttaceae bacterium | reverse complement strand
CGCGGCAACCGCTACGAACAACTGACCTTCGACCACAGCCTGGTGTGGGAGATGCGGGCGGCCGCCGCGCTGCCCGCCGGCCAGGTCCCCGATTACATCCCCAAGAACGTCATTACCCGCTCGCTGGGGCCGAATCCCTCCGTGCAGGTCGACCTGGAAGGGCCCTTTCCGGTGGCGGTGGGCGATACCTTCCTGCTCTGCAGCGATGGCCTCTCCGGCCCGGTCAACGACGAGGAAATGGGCATCCTGCTGCACTGCCTGCCGCCGGCCGAGGCCGCCCGCACCCTCATCGATCTGGCCAACCTCCGCGGCGGTCCCGACAACATCACCGTGGTGATCGTCCGCGTCCAAGGGCCTTTGAGCCCCGGCGGCCAAACGGCCCCGTCGGCCACGCCGTCGCCGCGGGCGGCGCCGATTCATCCCGCGCTGTGGACTGTCTTGGGGGCCTTGGCGGTGATTGGACTGGGGCTCTTGGCCTTGCAATGGACCTGGCCGGGACTGGCGAGCCTGGCGGCGGCGGCCGTGGTCGGCGCCGTTCTGGCGCTCGGGCGGTACCGTGGCGGCAGGCTCTGGTCGCAGTGGAACCAACACCCCTTGGGTCGCGGACCGTATACGGCGACCCAATGTGTCCCTAACGCCCAATTTACCAACCAACTGGCCGGGGTGGCCCGCGAGCTTCGCGATAAGGTCCAGGAGGCGGCCGACGAGAACTGGACGGTGGACTGGAACCGCTTCAACGGGCAAATAGACCAGGCCGTGGCGGCCAGCCAAGGCGGCGATCATGCCCAGGCCGTCCGCCTCTATGGTCAGGCCATCAGCTTCCTGATGGCCGAGTTGAAGCGGCAGGGTCATGCGGGCGGGCAGTGAAGGGTCCCCTCTCCCTCCGGGAGAGGGTAGGGTGAGGGGGAATTGCCGAAGAAGCCAAAACCCTCACCCCCTGCCCCTCTCCCGGAGGGAGAGGGGAGGCTCCTTTCGCCGCTCACAATGGTTCATCTTTCCCGCCACGGCGGCTCATGCTAAACTCGGGCGTTAGCGAGCCGCGGGATTTATCCCCGCGGTTGCATTTTCCCCCCATCCGCCGGGATAAACCCGGCGGCTCGCTGCTATCTCTCCGCCTAAGCGACAAGGAGGTCGCCCCGTTGTTCTCGAAACGGCCGATTCGCCTGAAGCTCTTGATCGGTCTGGGCCTGCTGCTGGTCATGGTGGCCATTCTCGCCAGCAGCGGCCTGTATAGCACCTATGCCTATCGCAACCTGGTGAAAAGCTTGAGTTGGCGGGTGAGCGAGTTGCCGCTGGCCGCCGAGGTCAACAGCCACGTGAACAAGCTGCGGATCCAGCTGAGCGAGTTGCGGGGGTTGCGGGCCGGTCCGGTCCGCGACGCCCGCGACGACCTGGCGCCGCTGCGAGTCCGCCTGGTCCGCGAGCGGTTCCACGGCGAGCTGGCCGAGGTGGGCGAGGCGGCGGCCGCATATCGCCAGCAGGTCGAGCAGACCATGCGGGCCGACTTCGGCCTGGCCGACAACCAGCCCGAACGCGACGCCGTCCGCAAGATCGAGGTCGCCCTCGAACGCATTCACGAGATCGAAAGCGATCGCAACTGGATCTTCAGCGAGGAGCGGGTTGCCCGCATGGACGGCCAGTTGGATGGGCTGCACGTGCTGGCGGCGGAATTGTCCAGCCCGCTGCACGCCAAGCTGAGCGGGTTCGCCGCCGAGGTCCGCGGCCAGTATCGCACCTTGCTGGTGGGCCTGTGGATCACCAGCGTGACGGCGGCGGCGCTGTTCGCCCTGTTCGTGCGGCTGTTTTATCGCTGGATTTTCCAGCCGCTGCGCATGCTGATTTGGGGGTCGCGCGAGGTGGCGGGGGGAAACTTCGCCTATCGCATCCGCATGGACACCCGCGATGAAATCGCCGAGCTGGCCGAGGCCATGAACGACATGACCCGGCGATTCCAGGACATCCGCGACGACTTGGACCGCCAGGTGCAGGAGCGCACCAAGCAGGTGGTGCGGAGCGAGCAGTTGGCCAGCGTGGGTTTCCTGGCGGCCGGCGTGGCTCACGAGATCAACAACCCCCTGGCCTCGATCGCCATGTGCGCCGAGTCGCTGGAGGGGCGCGTCCGCGAGCTGCTGGCCGCGGCGGCCGCCGGCGAGGCGTCGCCGTCGGGGCAGCACGAGGTCATCACCCGCTACCTCCAGATGATCCAGAGCGAAGCCTTCCGCTGCAAGGAGATTACCGACAAGCTCCTGGACTTCTCGCGGCTGGGGCAAACGAAGCGGCAAGCGACCGAACTGGGCGAGTTGGTGCAGGGCGTGATCGACGTGCTCGGCCACCTGGGCAAGTACCAGCGGAAACGCCTGGAGTTCACCCCCGGCAAGCCAGTGGTGGCGCTGGCCAACGGCCAGGAGATCAAGCAAGTGACCCTGAACCTGCTGACCAACGCCCTGGACAGCGTGGACGAGGAGGGCGTGGTGCGGGTCGAGTTGGCGGCCCGCGACGGCATGGCCGAGCTGAGCGTGAAAGATAACGGCTGCGGCATGGAGCCGGCGGTGCTGGAACGCGTCTTCGAGCCGTTCTTTACCCGCCGCCGGGCAGGGCAGGGGACCGGCCTGGGACTTTCCATCGCCTATCGCATCGTCGCCGACCACGGCGGGGCCATCGAGGCCGAGAGCGCGGGGCCGGGGTGCGGCGCGGTCTTTCGCGTCCGTCTGCCGCTGGCCTCCGCCGAACAACAGGCCGGCGGACCGCGGCGGCAGGCAGCCTGAGGGGAAGAAGTTAGGAGTTAGGAGTTGGGAGTTGGGAGTTGGGAGTTGGACGCCTTCTGCGCCGCCATTCTAACTCCTACCTTCTAACTCCTGAAGGGAGAACGAACATGAGCGGCAAACCACGCCAGCGGCTGAAGCTGCTGTTCGCCGACGACGAGAAGTCGCTGCAAGAGTTGATGCGGCTGGAGTTGCCGCGGCTGGGCCACGAGGTGACCGTCTGCCCCGACGGCGACACGGCCATGGCCGCCCTGGAACGCAACACCTACGACTGCCTGCTGGTCGATCTGAACATGCCGGGGCGGGGCGGCCTCGAGGTCATTGCCCGCGCCAAACAGCTTGCCCCCGACACCGAGGCCATCATTCTCACCGGCAAGTCGTCGTTGGAGACGGCCGTGGCCGCCCTGCGGCAGGGGACCTTCGACTACTTGACCAAGCCCTGCAAGCTGGTGGACTTGGAGGCCGTGCTCAACCGGGTGGCGGAGAAGCGCGAGTTGACCAACAAGTATCGCGCCCTGAAGCAGCGGCTGCAACGCCTGGAAGGCGCGCCCGAGTTGATCGGCCAGTCGGCGGGCATGAAACTGGTCCGCCAGCTCATCGCCAAGGTGGCCCCCACCAATTCGACCGTGCTGGTGGTGGGCGAGACGGGCACCGGCAAGGAGCTGGTCGCCCGGGCGCTGCACGAGCAAAGCCTGCGGGCGGAGATGCCGCTGGTGCCGGTCAATTGCGGCGCCTTGCCGGAAAACTTGATCGAGAGCGAGCTCTTCGGCCATCGCAAGGGGTCCTTTACCGGGGCCGAGGAGCATCGCGTTGGCCTCTTCGAGGTGGCCCACGGCGGCACGCTCTTCCTGGATGAAATCGGCGAGTTGCCCAAGCCGCTGCAGACGAAGCTGCTGCGGTTCTTGGAGAGCGGGGAGATCCGCCGCGTGGGCGACAACGAGTCGTTTACCTGCGACGTCCGCGTGCTCTGCGCCACCAACCGCGGCCTGGACGCCATGGTGGCCGCCGGGGAGTTTCGCGAGGACCTCTGGTTCCGCATCAACACCTTCGAGATACCTCTGCCGCCGCTGCGAGAGCGGCTGGACGACCTGCCCCTGTTGGCCCGCCACCTCGCCCGCCGCCACGGCGCGGCGGCCGGCCGCGACGCCGAAATCTTCACCCCCGAGGCCCTGGCTGCCCTGGCGCAGCACACCTGGCCGGGCAACGTCCGCGAGTTGGCCAACGTCATCGAACGGGCCTTGATCCTCTGCGACGGCGCGGTGATCGGGCCGGAGCACCTGCCGCAGCGGCTGGCCGTCCCGCCGCCGGCCTCGCTGGCGATGAAGCCGGGGCCGGCTTGCAGCCTCCGCGACCTGGAGATGCAGGCCATCGCCGAGGCGCTGGATCGCCACGCGGGCAACAAGCCCAAGGCCGCCGAGGAACTGGGGATCAGCCTCAAGACGCTCTACAACAAGCTCAACCAGGCCGCGGCGCTGGGGAAGTCGGCGTAGGTTTTACGACCCGCACCTGGCCCGGAAGCCAGCCGTCGTAGGGACGCACGAAGGGCCAATGTTGTGCAGGGCGGCCGAGCTTGAGCGGGTTGTCGTAAATGTATTTCACTACCCGTTCCATGTCTGTGCGGGTCTCCAGGTACACCTTCCAACCCGGTCCACCCCAGACCGGATGATCGGCGCCGCGTCCCGCTTGCGGTTTCGCAAGCACCGCCGCGCGGCTCGCTTCCTGCAATTGCGCGATCATCGTCTCCGCCTTGTCCCTATGCTTGCGGATGAGCACGTGGACGTGGTCCGGCATGATCGCGCACCCATAGCAGGTGTAATTCCGAACGCGGATCACGTCGGCAAACGCGGCGGCGACGGCATCTATTTCGCCGTCGCTCAGCGTCAGCAGCGGAAATTTCAAAACGCCGAGGGCCGCGTCGTAGAACTCCCGCACGATCCGCCCGGCTGGCTGGATGCGCCTGCGGCCGCGGTGCAGGTCGCCCAAGGGAACCAGCGCGGCCGTGCAGACCTTGCGAGAATTGCTGCCACGCGGATCGTTGGGGAGCCACCACCCGTAGGCCGTCCAGACCAGGTGGTAACCGGCGACCATGGGATTTACTCCGTTCTTGCGAAACCGCAAGCGATGCGCCACGCTTGCGGTTTCGCAGGGTTCTCTTACTCGAGCTTCCGCACCACGCCGACGACGATGCCGACCACTTGCGCGTCGCGGACGAAGATCGGCTTCATGGCGGCGTTGGCGGGCTCCAGGCGGATGCGGTTGCGCTCGGGGAACCAGCGCTTCAACGTCGCCTCGCCCTCGTCGGTGATGGCCACCACGATCTGCCCCTTCCGCGCGGTCTTCTGCTTGCGGATGACCACGAAGTCGCCGTCGGCGATCTGGTCCTCGATCATCGAATCGCCGTTGACCTCCAGCACGAAGAGGTCCTTGTCGGCAGGGTCGAACATGTTGTCGAAATCGACGCGCTCGTTCTGCTCGATCGCCTGGTGGAGGACGCCGGCGGCGATCCGCCCGGCCAGGGGCAAACTGCGGTCCTCGATCGGCTCGGCCACCAGTTGAATCGCCCGCGACATGTTGGGCTCGCGGGCGATCAGCCCCTTCTTCTCCAGGGCCTTCAGGTGGCAGACCACGCCGTTGGGCGAGTTGATGCCGAACTGGCGGCCAATCTCGCGGACGGTCGGGCCATAGCCGCGGCCGCGGATCTTTTCGCGAATGAACACGTAAACCGCTTGCTGCCGCTCCGTGAGATTGTCGAACGAGTCCATGGGCATTTGCCTTCCAGGGTGGTGCGTAGGCCGAAGGGAACACTCCCCGTCGCCGCTCATTAGTATAATATACTTCCGTACACAGTCAAGAGGGGCCCGCCGGCTCGCCGGTGATCACCATGTTGTCGCGATGAATCACTTCGTCGTAGGGGCAGTGGCCCAAGGCGGCGGCGATCTGGCCGGTCCGCAGGCCCTTGATCTTCCGCAGGTCCTCGGCGCCGTAATTCGTCAGGCCGCGGGCCAGCTCGCCGCCGTCGCCCTCGGCCAGGGCGACCACGTCGCCCTTGTGAAAATTCCCCTCCACCTCGACCACGCCGATGGCCAAGAGGCTGCGCCCCTGGCGGAGGACGGCCTCGCGGGCCCCGCCGTCCAGCAGCAGCCGGCCCCGCGGTTTGACCGTGAAGCCGATCCAGCGTTTGCGGGCGGCCACGCTGCGGCCCTGGGCGAGAAACAGGGTGCCGACCGGCTCGCCGGCGATGATTTTCGAGAGGATATGGGGGGTGCGGCCGCTGGCGATGATGACGTTTTCGCCCGCCGCGGTGGCCAGCCGGGCGGCCTCCAGCTTGCTGGCCATACCCCCCTTGCCCAGCCCCCCGGCACGGTCGCAGACCAGGCCGAAAATCGACTCGTCCAGCCGATCCACCGTGGAAATCAGCCGGCTGCCCTCCAGTGACGGGTCGCCGTCGTACAGACCATCGACGTCCGAGAGCAGTACCAGCAGCGGGGCGCGGAGGAGATTGGTCACAAGGGCCGCCAGCCGGTCGTTGTCGCCAAAGGTGGTCTGCAATTCCTCCACGCTGACGGTGTCGTTCTCGTTGATGATCGGCACGGCCCCCAATTCCAGGAGGGTGACGAGGGTATTGCGGGCGTTGAGGTAGCGGGTGCGGTGTTCGAGGTCCTCGGCGGTCAGCAGCACCTGGGCGGCGTGATGACCGTGGCCGGACAACGCCCGCTGGTAGGCCTCGACTAGCCAGCTCTGGCCGATGGCGGCAACGGCCTGGAGATGGGCCAGATCGGTGGGGCGGGCGGTCAGTCCCAGGCGTCCCATGCCGGCCCCGACGGCCCCGGAGCTGACCAGCACGACCTTCCGCCCCTTGGTCCGGGCGACGTGCAACTGCTCGGCAAGCTGCGCAAGCCGCGGTTGGTCGAGTTGCCCGTCGTCGCGGGTCAACACCCGGGTGCCGACTTTGACCACGATCAAGGTGGCCAGGGCGGCAATTTCTTGGCGTAATAAATCGGTCATGTGTGGAGCCGTGCGTGTGCCACTGCTGGCTTGTCCAGCAGTGCGGAAACACGGTTGGACAAGCCAACCGTGGCACCCGGCGGTGCGTCTCCCTAGCATACCGTAACGCGAGCAAGGGGCAAGAGAGCGCGTCTTTCGCACCCCCCTCTGTGGGAACCGCTTTCGCCTTTCGCTCATTTGCTTTACAATGAGACCATGAGCGAACTGCGCGACGAATGTGGCGTGGCGGCGATCTATCACCTGCCCGGCAAGGGCGTCAGCCCCTTATGCCTGGAATTGGGGCCGGAGGGGGTCAGCCGGCTGATGCCGCGGATGCTCTTGGACATCCAGAACCGCGGCCAGTTGGCCGCCGGGATGACTTCCTTCAATCCGCATCGCAGCCAGTTGATCGACACCTACAAGGACGTGGGCTCGGTCTCCGAGGTCTTCCGCATGAGTCATCGGGCCCAGTACGAGGGCCTGATGAACGAATACACGGGGCGGGCGGCGATCGGACATGTCCGCTACGCGACCTGTGGGGCGGAAGACCGCAGCTACGCGCAGCCCTTCGAGCGGCACCACATCAAGAAGCACAAGTGGTTCAGTTTCGCCTTCAACGGCCAGTTGGCCAACTACGGGGAACTGCGCCGCCAGTTGCTGGGCGACGACGACAACCACCTCGCCCGCGAGACCGACACCGAGATCTTCATGCACGAGATTTGCACGGCCTTGTCGGTCGAGGATCAGCCTTCGCTGGTTCAGGTCTTCCGGCAGATTGCCGAGAAATTCGACGGCGCCTACAGCCTGGTATTTCTCGATGCCCTAGGCGACATGGTGGTGGCCCGCGATCCGCTGGGCATCAAGCCGCTGTGCTATGCGGTCGAGGGGCCGCTGTTCGCGGCGGCCAGCGAGAGCGTCGCCCTGATGAACCTGGGCTTCGCGCCGCAGAGCATCAAGTCGCTGCCGCCGGGCGAGGCGATCGTCATCAGCGAGGGGCGGCTGGAGAAGCAGACCTTCGCCCCCAGCCCGCGGCACGCCCATTGCTTCTTCGAATGGGTCTACTTTGCCAACGTCGCCAGCACGCTGGACGGGCGGAGCGTCTACCTTGCCCGCAAGGCCCTCGGCGAGGAGCTGGCCCGCCTGGAGACGGTCCCCATCGACCAGCAGACGGTGGTCGTCCCCGTGCCCGACACCAGCAAGGCGGCCGCCGACGGCATGGCCTATGCCCTGAAGATCCCCAGCGTCGAGGGCCTGATCCGCAACCGCTACAGCGGCCGGACCTTCATCGAAGGCAGCGGCGACCGCAAACGCAAGGCGGAAACCAAGTATACGCCCTTGCGCGAAGTGCTCGAAGGCAAACGGGTGCTGCTGGTCGAGGACTCGATCGTGCGGGCGACCACCCTGAAGGTCCTCTTGCAGCGGTTGCGCGAGATGGGACAGCCCAAAGAGATCCACGTCCGCGTGGCCTGTCCGCCCATCGTCTCCCCTTGCTTTTACGGCATTGACATGTCGACCGTGAGCGAGCTCTTTGCGCCGCAGTTTCTTCAGGGCGGGGTGTTGACGCCCGCCGTGGAGGCCAAGATGGCGGCCCGCCTGGGCGCCGATTCGCTCCGCTATCTGCCGGTGGATGCCATCGCCCGCGCCATCGGCTTCCCGGCACACGACCTCTGCCAGGCCTGCATCACCGGGAATTATCCCACCCCCTGCGGTCAAGAACTGGCCCGCATCGCGGTGGAGAACGACCGCAACAACATCGCCGGGCGGACCTACGAGACGGTGGGCGAGGCGCGGCAGCTCTTTCTCAAGCCAGCGCACTGACGCCGCCTTGCGGCTCGTCCTTCAGGGTCTGGAACTTCTCGACCCAGTCCAGCCGTTGCACCAGCGGGGCAAGCTGCTGTTGCTGGGCGGCCGGCGTGGCCGCGGTCATCTGGCTCTTCGCGTCGGCGATCTTGTCCGAGTAGTAATCCACCAGGTTCAGCGAGTCGTCGGCCCCGACGCCGGAGGCCAGCAGGTCCGTGCGGATCCCGCCGAGGTCTTGCAGATTCTTCGCCGAAAGGGCGCCGGCGCTGTAAAGGCTCTGAACCATCTGCGAGAACTCGTTGGGCGTAATGTCGGTGACGTCGTACTTGGCCAGGATGGCGCGGACCGCGGCGGAATTGCTGTTCAACACGGTGGGCGGGGCGCCGGCAACGGACGCACTGGCGGCAGACACGGCGGCGGAAGTGCGGCCTTTGGCCAGCGAAGTTGCGTCGGGCAGCCCGCCCAGGACACTATTGATCTGCATCGAATCAACTCCCAGCGAAGAGAAGAGGGGGGAATGGCGCTTGGCCCTGCGGGAGAGCAAATGCGGGGCCAAACCAGGCGGCCTCCGCCGGCTGCGGAGCGGATGGCTGACCGCAAATCGCTGCCGTGCAACGACTTGCACCTTGTGCGCCCAAACCGGACCAGCCGCCACGCCGCCGCCGGGATCGTGGCGCCCACGGGCAATTCCTGCCGATCCCACGCGGCAGAAATGGCCGGCTGGGGAGGGATTTGGGGATTTAGGGATTTGGGGATTTAGGGGTTAGACGCCGGCTCCCCAATTCCCTAGTCCCTAAATCTCTAAATCCCTAAATCCCCCTAAATCCCTCCGACTTTCCGGAACTCGGCCCGGTAGACCGGCTGGTTGCCCAGCCGCACGCGGCGCTCAAAATGGGTGCGATAGGCCATGTCGTGCTCCGCCGGGGCCTCCGGCACTTCCAGCGGCCCCTCCAACCGCGTGTGGGCGGCCAGCAGGGCCAATGCCGTGTGGAAGTAGTCCTCCACGTCGGTCCAAAAGTGGAGCGTGCCGCCGGGCTGGAGCGTCCGCTCCACGTCGGCCAGCAGCGACTCCCGCATCACCCGCCGCTTCCGATGCCGCTTCTTCCACCAGGGATCGGGGAAGTAGATGTGTACGGCGGCCAGCGATTGGTCGGGGAGCCACTCGTGGAAGAGCCGCAGGGCGTCGCCGTGGACCACCAGGGCATTGGAAAGGTTTTGCTTCGCCAGCGCGGCGGCGGCGAATTCGGCGTAGCGGCGGGCGATTTCCGTGCCCAGGAAATCGACCTCCGGCCGGGCCGCTGCCGCAGAGCGCAAGAAGAGCCCCTTGCCCGTGCCTATCTCGACCTCCAGCGCCCCCTGACGACCGAACAGGGCCGCCGGGCTCCAAGGCCGCGGCAACTCCTCCAGCGTCTTCAAGTGCCGCGAGAGGTCCAAGCCGGGGGTGATTTTTCGCAACGCGCGGCGGCTCATGGGGCTGGGGGCTGGGGACTCGGGACTAGGGGCTGGAAGTAGGTTATGCTTAAGCATAACAGGAGTGAAGGTGAGGAGCCATTGTCCTCTCCAGCCCCCAGTCTATCCCCTTCGCCCCCGCGACGCAGTCGCGGGGCTTTTCCAGTCCCTAGTCCCCAGCCCCCAGCCCCTCGTTCCTCACACCCCGCGCCGCGAACCAAACCACTCGATCTGCCGACGAGGACAGAATCGCAGCCCGGCCGCGGCACAATAGGGCTCCAGCCAGCGGGCTCGCTCCGCCAACTCCTCGACCTCGACGCCTTCGGGCATCAGCCATACCCGCTGGCGGTCCACCTGGGGAAACTCCGCCAGATAGGCCTCGACTTCGTCGCAGTCCTCCGGGCGGTGGACCACGAACTTCAATTGATAATCATACTCGGCCAGCAAGCGGCGCATGGCCTCCGGCTCGTGCCGGGCCGCCTCGTGGCGCACCGCCCACGCGGGGCTCTCCCGCGGCGTCGGCGTGGAATGCGCCAGCTTCGGGCTGATCGACATCAGGTCGCAGGCCACCGGCCGATAGAGCGTGCCGGCGGTTTCGATGGTGACGTGCCGCCCCTGGCCGCGGAGGGCCTGGCAAAGCGGCGCCACTTCATCAAACAGCAGCGGCTCGCCCCCGGTCACCACCGCGTGACGCACCGGCGCGTCGGCCGCGGGGTCCAAGGCGACGAGCTGCGCCAGGACCTCCTCCAGCGCCAGGTCCTCGCCTTCCGGGCTCCACGAGGCATAGCGGGTGTCGCAGAAGCGGCAGCGGAGGTTGCAGCCGCTGAAACGCACGAAGAGGCTGTCGGTCCCGGTGAGCCGGCCCTCGCCTTGCAGCGATCGAAAGATTTCGGCAATCCGCATGGGATGTTTTGCTACTGTTCGTGCCCCGCCTGATAACGCAACGGATCGCGCAGGCCGGCCTCGGCGAAACCCTTCAGGCGCAACTGGCAGGCGTCGCAACGGCCGCAACTCTCTCCCGCGGCGTCGGGATCGTAGCAGGAGCGGGTGAGGCTGTAATCGACGCCCAGTTCGACGCCGTGGCGGATGATCTGGGCCTTGGTCCAGCGGATCAAGGGGGTATGGATGGTGAAAGACAAGCGGCCTTCGACGCCCGCCTTGGTGGCCAGGTTGGCCAACCGCTCGAAGGCGGCGATGTACTCCGGCCGGCAATCGGGATAGCCGCTGTAGTCGATGGCGTTGACGCCGAGGAAGATGTCGGCCGCCCCGACCACCTCGGCGTAGGCCAACGCCATCGCCAACAAGACCGTGTTTCGCGCGGGGACGTAGGTGACGGGGATGCCGTCGGCCATCTGCCCCGGATCGCGATCCTTGGGCACCTCGATGGCGGCCGTCAGGGCGCTGCCGCCGAAGAGCCCCAACGACACGCCCGTCTCGACGTGGCGGCGGACGCCCAACGTCTGGGCGACCCGCCGGGCCGCCTCCAGTTCGAAGCGGTGCCGCTGGCCATAATCGACCGACAGGGCGTAGAGGGCGAAGCCCTGCTCGCGCGCCATGGCGGCGGCGGTGGCCGAATCCAACCCCCCGGAAAGCAGGATCACGGCCGGACGGTCCGGCGTGCTCGAATTTTCTCCGTCCCCTTCTCGCAAGTCTTCTTCCATGCCACAATTATCGGAGGCCCCGGAGGAACCTGCAAGTGACTGAACCGTCGCGGGATATTTTGGAAACGTTCGAGAATCCTTGTCCGGGCCGGGATTATACCATCGAGATCGTCTGTCCGGAGTTCACCTCAGTGTGTCCGAAGACGGGGCAGCCGGACTTCGGCACGCTCACCTTCAGCTACGTTCCGGATAAAAAGTGCGTCGAGTTGAAGAGCCTGAAGCTTTATTTGCAGCAGTATCGCAACGAGGGGATCTATTACGAGGCCGTGACCAACCGGATTCTCGACGACCTGGTTGGCGTGTTGCGGCCGCGGCGGATGACGCTCGTGGCCTCGTTCACCGCCCGAGGGGGAATCAGGACCAGTGTGACCGTCAAGGCGGAGGGCGGAAAATAAGGGGGAGGGCGGAGGGCGGAAGGGGGAAGGATGAAGCGAGCCGCCGGGTTTATCCCGGCGGATGGGTTGAAATCATCGCCGGTCGTGCTCTAGCGACGATATAATTGGATTATCGCACGTAAGTTGCCATTTCCGAAAGGCCGGGTCCATGAACGCCGAAACGATCCGCGAGTTATTGAAGCGGCAGCCCTTTGAGCCGCTTGAGGTAAGGCTTTCCAACGGCGACGTTCACCGGATTCCTCATCCCGAGTTTGCCATGCTCTTGAGGTCCACCTTGGTCATCGGCGTCCCCGATTCGGATCGAGTGATTCTCTGCTCCTTGTTGCACATTGCCAGCATCGAACGGGCGTCGGCCGCGCCGACAACGTAGCAAGTGGTTCGATCAGCAACGTTCTTCTCGTCGGCCCATTCCCACCGGACGCGACCCGCTGTGCGGGTGCCCGGTGGGCGTGGTGGTGCCTCTTTCCTTCCCCCTTCCGCCCTCCACCCTCCGCCTTTACCCCGCCCCCCTTGCTGTTCGCCTCGGTAACCGTCACAATAACGCCGGTAACCGAACTCCACCCTTCGCAGGTAAAGGCCGGCCATGGACGAGCGTCCGCGCGTGATTATTTCCGCCTTTGGCGACGAGGCCGCCAACCACAAGACGGCGGTCGAGCAGTTTGCGGCCCTGGCGGCCTTGGGGCTGCAATACCACTGTATCCGCTTCATCGACGTGGGCCGCGGCGTGAAGAACGTCGTGCAACTGACCCTGCCCGAAATCCAGAAGCTCCGGCAGCTTCAGAATGAATACGGGCTGAACGTGTCGTCGTTGGGCTCGCCCATCGGCAAGGTCAAGTTGCTGGACGCCGAGGACGGCACGAAGAACGCCTACGTGCCGATCAAGAAGTACCTGGGCGGCGACGTGCAGAAGGCGTGCGAGCTGGCCCATGCCCTGGAGACCAAGCTGCTGCGCGGTTTTTCCTTTTATCCGCCGCGGGGGAGCGAGCCCCGCGAGCACTTGCCGCAGGCGGTCGACTGGCTGGGGCAGATCGCCGAGACGTGCCACCGCAGCGACCTGACCTTCGGCCTGGAGGTGGAGGCGGACCTGGTGGGCGCCAACGGCCACTTGGCGGCCGAGATTCACCGCCAGGTGAACCACCCGGCCATGGTCCTGGTCTTCGACGCCGCCAACATCCTCGTGCAAGGCTACCGCCCGGCGGAGGTGTTCGAGCAATACCTGGCGATGAAGGCGAGCCTGGGGTGGATGCACGTGAAGGACTATCGCCGGCCGCGACCCGCCAGCGGGCACGCCGGCGGCGACGGCGGTGCGGCGGCTGAAGAGACCCCGATCCATTTCGCCCCCGCCGATCAGGGCGACGCCGCGCACGAGGCGATCTTGCGCGACTTCAGCCGGGTGCTGCCGGCGCTGGAGAAGAGGTTGGGGCGGCGGGGCATTCCCGGCGTCTTCCTCGACCTGGAGCCGCATCTGAAAGGCGGCGGGCAGTTCGGCGGCTTCAGCGGGCCCGACGGCATGGGCGTGGCCCTGCGCGGCCTGCTGCGGGTGCTGGACTACGTCGGCATCGACTATCACCTGCGCGACTTCGACGACGTCAAGGCTGCCCGCGGCCTTTGACCTCCTGGGTGGCCGCGGGCGGCTCCGCCGGCGCGGCGTCGCGCGGCAGCGTGAGGAGGCCGAACTTGTCGCGGATCGCCCGCCCGGTGAGGACGGCATATTCGATGCCCCAGACCGCCGCCGTCAGGAAGCTGGCCACGGCCCCGCACAAGATAAAGACGCGGGCGCCGGGACGCCCCCACATCCACAACAGCGCGCCGCCGATGATCAATCCCTGGAGGACGATCAGCAGCTTGCCGCGCTTCGTGCGGACCATTTGCCAGCGGTTGTGCCGGCTGATCGCGCTTTGCGCCGATAGATTGGCCAGTTCGCGCATGGCGGCCATGCTCACCTGGGTCTCCGGCGCGGTCGCGTGCGGGGCGGTTTCCACCGCTGCCGGCCGCGGGGCGGCCGTCGGGGCGTGCGGGGACGTTTCCGCATCGGCCACCTCCGGCTCCTTGGGGACGGCCCGCGCCGGCTCTGCCGCACGGACCGGCGCAGGGGTCGGCACGGGGGCCTCCACCCGCCGGGCAGGGGCCGGCGATCCGCTCCCTTTGCGCAGCCGCTCCAGCAGTTGCGTCATGTAGTCGTCGATCGATTCTTCTTCGCCGCCGTGCTGCGGCGCGGCCTGGGGCGAAATGGCCGGCCCGCCGGCCGGCGTCCGGCGGCGGTCCGCCCGCGGCGGCTCCACCGCGGCGACCGGCGGCTTCTCATCCCCGCGCTCAGGAAGTTGCTCCTGGACCTCTTGCTCCGTCTCCGTTTCTTGCCGGCACCCGGCCAGCGCACGCTCGCGCCGATCGAGTTCGGCCTGCCGGGCCGCGTCTTGTTGGGCCCGCTCGGCCATCAGGGCCCTTGCCTCCCGCTGCTCCTCCTCCCAACGACGGCGGTTTTCTTCGAGGGCCTCTTCAGCCGTCTGCAAGTCGGCCTTGAGGGCGTGAAGCTCTTGGGCTGCCTCATCGAGTTGCCGCTGCGACCCCTCCCGCTCGGCCTGCCACTGCTCTTGCCGGTCGGCCAGGGCGCGATCGCGGGCCTCCAGGTCGGCCTGCCGGGCCACGTCTTGCTCTCGCGCGGCGGCGATTTGCGACGCCGCTTCCTTCTGCTGGGCTTCCCAGCGGCGGCGGTCTTCGTCCAGCGACTCCCGCTGCGTTTCCAACTGGATTTGACGCTCTTCCAATTCCTGTTGCCGGCCGGCAAGCTGCGATTGTTCGTCGGCGCGCGTCGTCTGGCGGACATCCAACTCGGCCTGCAACGCGGCCAGTTGTTGGCCCTGCTTGCTGAGTTGCCGTTGGGACTCCTCGCGCTCGGCCTCCCACTGCTGCTGCCGGTCAGCCAAGGCATGCTCGCGGGCCTCCAACTCGGCCTGCCGGGCCGCGTCTTGCTGCGACTCGGCGGCGCTTTGCGACGCCGCTTTCTTCTGCTGGGTCTTCCAGCGGCGGCGGTCTTTTTCCATTTCCTTCCGCTCGGTTTCCCAGCGGCGGCGCTCTTCTTCAATATCCTTCCGCTCGGTTTCCCAGCGATGGCGGTCTTCTTCAATATCCTTCTGCTCGGTTTCCCAGCGATGGCGGTCTTCTTCCATCGCCTGCTGCTGCCTTTCCAACTGGCTGCGCCGCTCTTCCCACTCTTGCTGACGGCCGGCAAGCCGCGATTGTTCGTCGGCGAGCGTCTTTTGGCGGGCGTCCAACTCGGCCTGCAACGCGGCCAGTTGCCCGCTGGGCTGGTCGGTATCGCCCTGGTCGGCAGGAGCCGCGCCCAGGACCTCCAACTCGATGGCGCCGACGCTCAAGCGGTCGCCGGGGGCTAGGGGGGCATCGGTGAAGGCCTGGCCGTTCAGCAGGGTGTCGGCTGACCAGCGGCGGACGATGGTGGCCTGCGGGCCGCGGACGATCAGGCAATGGAGCGGTCCCACGCCGCGGGCCCGGAGCCGCAGGGTGCAACGCGGCCCGGCCCCGACCGTGCATTTGGCCGCGCGGAGCCGGACGATCTGCCCGTCACGCCCCGGACCGCGGACGCGGAGGACTAAGGGGCTGGTGGAGGTGTGGGGTGGGGCGGCGGTCAGGGTGCTGCTAAGCATGTTTTTATTCACCAGGAGTGGTCCCGGCTGGGTGTCACTGCTGGCTCGCCCAGCAGTGCGGGGGCAGCACGGTTGGCAAGCCAACCGTGGCACCCTTCCGGAGCACGGTCGACGTGGAACTCGAGAAATGGCGTATTAAACCCTCTAGGGCATTTAGCTTACGCCCAACCCGCGGTCAACGGCCGCGGGGGCACTTCCAGGATTCCTTCCCCGCGGTGGAAAAACGGCTGGATATCTGTGCCGGTTTTGTCGATTATCCGTTAGCGTTAAGGGGGTAGAAACCGCGGCAGCGATACGCTATGCTAGTGTGCTTTGTCCTGCCGAAGTGTCCTCACCGCCGCCGGTGACCCGCCTCCGAAACGCCCTAGACGGCTGGTCCGTCTCGTGCTGCCTAAGTTGTTTGCCGATAAGCCCTTACCGTCGCCGAGCCAGGGTGCGTGTGGAGGGGGTAGATATAATCGATTTTTTTGATCCCCTGGCCCTTGAAATGCGTAGTATAGTTTGGTTACTGTCAGCACCGGCGGGCTCATCCTTCGCCGCTGACAGCGACTAGACCGGAACGATCCGTCACACGTAGAGGAGGAGTTCGAATACGGCTACACTGAGGGGGGGCAACCTTCAGCGCGGCCTGAAGCGGACACCGAGGTGAAAGCCCTATGAGCCGCAAAGATGCGATCCTTACCATGCGCCAGCTTCTCATGAAACGGCGCGATGCCTTGCGCAAGGCACTGGCGGGCGACCTGAGTCTGTTGAAGGAACTCAGGGCCCAGACTTCCGGCGATATGGTCGATGCCGCTTTGGACAGCGTGCAGGACGAAATCAGCTCGCAGTTGGCCGAGGTGGAGAGCCGCGAGTTGACCCGCATCGAGTATGCCCTGGAGCGCATGCGCAACGGGCAGTTCGGCAGTTGTGAGGGCTGCGGGACCAACATCCCCATGGCCCGGCTGAACGCCCTGCCGTACGCGACCTATTGCATCAAGTGCCAGCGCGAGGCCGAGCGCCAAGGCGCCTCGTCGTCGGCCGACGTCGATTGGAGCCGATTGCTCGACGTCTCCGGCAACGATGCCGACCTTTCCATCAACGACATCGAGTTGGACGTTTCCTGAGCGGCTGAAGGGAAAATGGGGACTGTCCCCTTTTTCGTCGCGGAGCACGAGCGCAACAACCGCTGGATCATTCTATGGAGCGAAGGCAGGGAGGAACTCGTTCGTTCTTGGCGCCGCCAGCGGCGGCGCTGGTCCTGTTGATGGCGGCCGGGCTGTTGGCCGCTGCGGCCGCGCAGGCCCAGACGGCCGCGCCCACGCCGACGGCCACGCCCGCCGGCCTGGCCCGCGACCTCTCGGCCGCCCAGGAGCGCGCCGCCTGGCAGCGCACCCTCGCGCAAAACGCCCCCGTCCTGGAGGCCCAGGCCGCCGTGGTCAAGACGGTCGCCAAGCTCGTCGGCCCCACGGTGGTCAACATCGAGGCCGACAGCTCCACCCCAGGCAGCCTCCAGTATGGCCACGGCCACAATGAAGAGGCCGGCTCCGGCGTCATCATCCAGTGGAAGGAAAAATATTACGTGCTCACCAATCGGCACGTGGTCCATGCCGCCACGCTGGAGGGCATCGACCTCAACCTCGCCGACGGCCGGCAGCTCCATCCCCGCCAGATGTGGGACGACGCCGATACCGACGTTGCCGTGCTGGCCGTCGCGGGCTCCGGCCTGGTCGGCGCCACGCTGGGCGACAGCACGCGGATGGAGGTCGGCGATTTCGTGCTGGCGGTGGGGAGTCCCTTCGGGCTGAGGAATTCGGTCACTTTCGGCATCATCAGCGCCAAGGGCCGCCGCGATCTGCAGTTCGGCAACGCCACCGTCCGCTACCAGGACTTCCTCCAGACCGACGCCTCCATCAATCCCGGCAACAGCGGCGGTCCGCTCTGCAACCTCCGCGGCGAGGTCATCGGCATCAACAGCGCCATCGCCAGCAAGTCGGGGATCAGCGAGCGGATCGGCTTTGCCATCCCCATGAACATGTTCATCAACGTCGCCCGGCAACTGATCGACTCGGGGAAGGTGACCCGCGCCTTTCTGGGGGTGAGCCTGGAGTCGCGCTATGGTCCGGCCATGGCGGCGGAGCTGGGCCTGCCCAATCCGATGGGCACGCGGGTGCTGAGCGTCATCAAGGGCACTCCCGCCGAGGCCGCCGGCTTGCAGGCCGGCGACGTGATCTTGCAGATCGACGGCGAGCGCGTCGAGGACGACGCGCATCTGATCAACCTGGTCAGTCTGATCGAGGTGGGCAAGCGCGTGCCGCTGCTGATCTTCCGCGACGGCAAGACGCAGACGATCTCGGTGGACCTGGGCGACCGCGGCAAGCTCGACCGCGGGCCGTGAGGATAAATGGCGAGCCGCCGGGTTTATCCCGGCGGTTGCGTGGCCCTGATCATCCGCGCCCCACCGGCCAACCGCCGGGATAAACCCGGCGGC
>JBKQVT010000058.1:0-7076 GCA_052139835.1 Thermoguttaceae bacterium | reverse complement strand
TCGTTCAGCTTGCTGATCGCGTCGTCGTCGACCACGGCCACGCTGATCGTCGCTTTGCCGGGGATCTCGTCGGCCAAGATGGCACGGACCGCCCGGCGGATCGCCCCCTCGTCGATCGGCAGCAGCGTTTGTCGGTTGGCGATGGCGATGGTGGTCACGATCTCAGGCGGGGGTTTTCTTCTCCCACGCCGTGCGCGGTTCCGGATATTTCAGCCGTCCATGATAGATGGCCGTCAGCGACATGACCATGGAGCGTTCGATGGTGCGGAGTTCGCGGAGGGTGAGGCCGCTTTCGTCGAACTGGCCGCCGTGCAGGCGGTGCTCGGCCAGTCCACGGACGAGGCTTTCGATGCGCGCCGGGGTGGGATCGACCAGCGTGCGGCTGGCGCTTTCCACGGCGTCGGCCAGCATGAGCACGGCCGCTTCCTTGGTCTGCGGCCGGGGGCCGGGATAGCGGAAGATGCTCTCATCCACCTCGTTGCCGTTGGCGTCGCCGCCCTTCTGGTGGGCACGGTCGTAGAAATACTCGACCAGCGTGGTGCCGTGATGCTGCTGGATGAGGTCGATGATCGGCTGCGGCAGGTGATGCTGCCGCGCCAGGTCGGAGCCGTCCTTGATGTGGGCGATAATCACCAGCGTGCTCATGGCCGGTACGAGGGCCTCGTGGCGGCTAGTCTCGGAGCCCTGGTTCTCGATGAAGTAGCCCGGCTTGAGCATCTTGCCGATGTCGTGGAAATAGGCGCCCACGCGGGCCAGCAGGCCGCGGGCGCCGATGCTCTCGGCCGCCGCTTCGGCGATCGAACCCACCGTCATCGAGTGGCTGTAGGTGCTCGGCGCGCGGCGGACCAGCTCCTGCAGCAGCGGATGGGTCACGTCGCCCAGCTCCAGCAGGCTCAGATCGGTCAGCACGCCGAAGCCCTGCTCGATGAAGGGGAGCAGCCCGGTCATGATGAAGCCGGCGGCCACGGCCCACATGCCGGTCCAGGCGGCGTCGCGGAACAAGGCCGCGTCCAACGACTGACTGTTGATCACCGACAGCACCACGCCCAGCACGAAGGCCACGCCGCCGGCGGCCAGGCCGACGTAGATCAGCTTGCTGCGGCTGCGGATCTGTCCCAGGGTGACCACGGCGGCGGTGAGCGTGCCCAGCAGGAGGATGTATTCGGGCAGGCCGTGGCCGACGGCCAGCGTGACCACCCACGCCAGGATACCCGACATCAGCAGGGCCAGCTCCTGGCGGTAGACGATGGCCATGGTCATGCCGAAGAGCAACAGCGGCGCCAGTTCCGCCCGCCAGGGGTCCAAGGCGGCCCAGCGCGCCAGCACGACCGTGGCCAGCGCCAGGACTAGGATGACGCTCAAGCGTCCCAGGCTGGCCAGCGGCCCGCGCTGGCGATAACGCATGTGGATGCCGCAGAGCATCAGCAGCGCGAAGAGGAGGAAGAGGACGGCGGCGGTGCGGGCCAGTCGCAAGGCGGCGGGGCGATGGGCGAGATAGGCGGCGTACTCCAGCTTTAGAAGCTCGATCTGCTCGGCGTCCAGGGGGTGCTCCGCCAGCGCCACCGAGGAACCCACCGGGAAGGTATGCACCGCCGACGGCACCGCGGCGGCCGCCTCGTCCTGGGCACGCCGCGTCGCCTCCTGGTCCTGTTGTTCCTGCTTCAGCGTGACTGCCGCCGGCAGTTGGGGCCAGAGCCAGGCGAACACGCGGTCGGCCACGTCGCGGCTCTGGAAGTGCTCTTGCAGGCTGCGGTGGATGGCGGCGCCGTCGCCGAGGAGCACGTCGGCGACGGTCACAACCTCCAGCGGCTCTGCCTGCCCGGCCGCGTGCACCAGGATCTCTTCCGGATTGCCCAGCCGCGGTTGCTCGCCCCCCTTGTCCGGCTTGAGGTCCAATAATCCTCGTTGCTCGAAGGGGGTCAAGGCGGCTGCCAGGTCGCGTTGGAAACGGGCAAGGTTCTCCGTACCCGTCAAGGCGGCGCGGAACGCCTGGAACGCCTTCTCGTCCGTACGCGGCCCCGCCGCCGATGACGCGCCCGCCGCCGGCAGCGGCTGAAACTTCCGCCACAAGGGCCTCGTCGCCTCCGTCAGAGTCGCCGGCGTCGTCAACTGCACCACCGCCAGGTAAAGCGACGCCCCCAACTGCTCCAGCGGCTTGGGGTCGCGGCTGAAAATCCAACGCACGCCGTTGCGGGCCTGCTGTTGCTTCTGCTGCGTTTCCTGCGGCTTCGCCTGGGTGAACGGCAGCCGGGCCATGATGTCGCGCGCGGGCACGTGCCCCATGCGGTAGGAAAAGGGCGGATCCCAGGCGTGGATCGCGCAGCACATGGCCACCGCCGCCGCCAACGCCAGGCCGATCCGCGCCAGCACGTCGCGCCGCCGCAGGCTAATCCAGGCCCGCTCCCATTGCCCCGGCGGCAACTCCAGCGCGGCGACCCGCTCCGATCGTGTCCTTTTCTGACCCCCCGTGGCCATCGGTAGCTCAATCGCGCGGGCCGCGATGCTCCTCGGTCAAGTGATGCCGTCTCCGCGCGCCGCCTTCGTAAGCGTCCACGATCTCTTGTACCAGCGGATGGCGGACGATGTCGGCGGTGGTCAGCTCCACGGCGGCAATCCCCGCGATCCCCCGCAAACGGTCCAGGGCGTCGACCAGCCCGCTCTTGGCGTGCGCGGGCAGATCGATCTGCGTAATGTCGCCGGAGACCACGATCTTCGACCCGGCGCCCATCCGCGTGAGAAACATCTTCATCTGCGCCACGGTCGTGTTCTGCGCCTCGTCGAGGATGATAAAGGCCTCGTTGAGCGTCCGCCCCCGCATGTAGGCCAGGGGGATGACCTCGATGAGGTCCTCTTCGGTGTAGCGCTTCACGAGGTCGTAATCCATCATTTCCCGCAGGGCGTCCATCAGCGGCCGCAAGTAGGGATTGAGCTTGGCCTGCAGGTCGCCGGGGAGGAAGCCCAGGCTCTCGCCGGCCTCGACGGCGGGACGCACCAGGACGATCTTGCGGAGCCGCTCGGCCTTCAAGGCGGCCACGGCCATGGCCACGGCCAGGAAGGTCTTGCCGGTCCCCGCCGGCCCGTGGCAGAGCACGATGTCGTGCCCGCCGATGGCCTCCAGGTAGCGGGCCTGTCCCCGCGTCCGCGGCCGGATTTGCCGCCCCGGCTTGAAGACCTCGATCGGCGGCGGCGACGAGGCCGGCTCCCCGCGGCGCACGTCCTCCAGCACCCGCATCACGTCCTCCGCCGCCAACTCCCCGTGACGCTGCGCATAGGCCTGAAGCTGCTCGATGACCTCGGTGGCGCGGGCCACCGCCTGGTCGTCGCCGCGAATATGAATCCGGCCGTCGCTGGTCGAGATGCTCACCCCCAGCGCATCGCGGATCCTCCGCACGTGCTGATCGCAGGCGCCAAAGAGGGTCAACAAGACGTCAGAACTGACGACCGAAATGGCGGTTTCATTCATCCGGGCCGCGCCGGCATATGGCCGCCGCGCTCACCATAGACCACGTCTGCATATCCCCAGTATACCGAATTCTAGGCCGGCCCGACTAGCAGCGGCCGCAAGGAAACCGCAATTGCCCCTGCCCGACCGTGGTGGAAAGTAGCTTATGCTTTAGCATAACACTTTACAGCATAAGATGTTATGCTAAAGCATAACCTACGCTGCCTGGCCGGCGTGTGGCATCGGCGATCGAGCCAGTTCCATGCCGAGCCCGTTGTTTCGCAACGTGACGGCATGGCCACCCTCTAGTGGCGATCACCGGCGCCCCCGACATAGCACTTGCAGTGCGGGCAGATCCGCACGCCCAAGTCCATTTCACGGTTGCACTTGATACAAGTCTTCCGGGGCGGCGCTTGCTGGACCGTGGCGGGCTGCTTGGTAGGCTCCGGGGCGGACCACTCCCTGGGGCCGGGCGAAGGATCGCCCTCTTGCGGGCCGAGGAGGTCCATGAGGGAATCCTCCGTCATCGCCTCCGCCTTCTTCGGCGGGATTTGCACTGGGACCTTGCACACCGGACACAGACCAGACTTGCCGGCCGAACTGTCGGTGACCTTCAGCACGTGCCCGTTGCGGCAAACGACTCGAATTGCCATGGCAAGCCTCCTTGGCTGCCCCCATCTTACTCCAAACCCGGGGGGGAGCACCAGCGTTTCGCGCGGAATTTCTTTGCGACAAGGCGGAGGGCGGAAGGCGGAAGGCGGAAGAGAAAAGCCCCGCGACTGCGTCGCGGGGGCGGACGCTCCGGTTTTCGTCCTTGATCCTTCTCCTTCCTTCCCCTTTCCGCCCTCCGCCTTCCCCCTTATACAAGCCCTAAGGCCCAACATGCCCAGGCCACCGGCGCCGTCAGGAGGAGCGAATCGAGGATGTCCAGTACGCCGCCGAAACCGGGCAGCCAACGGCTGGAATCCTTGCAGCCCACGTCGCGTTTCAGCAGCGACTCGGCCAGATCGCCCATCATGCCCACCCCGCCCAGCAGCAGGCCGAAGGGGAGCCAACCCCAGCTCGGCCCGCTTGGCCGGTCCCCCGTCGCCAGCGCCGGCACGAGCCAGGTGAACGTCGCCCACGATGCCAGGCAAGAGAAGAGCAGGGCCCCGATGGCCCCCTCGATCGTCTTCTTTGGGCTCAGGACGGGGGCAATTTTGTGGCGGCCCAGGGTGCGTCCCAGAGTATAGGCGCCGATGTCGCCCGCCTTGACCGTAATCAGCCACGAGGCCACCGCGGTGAGGCCCCAGAGGGTCCGCAATTGGACGGCGAAGCTGAGCATCACGCCCACGTAGACCATGACGAAGGCGGCGGCGGAGAGGTTGGCAGTGATGCCGCCCGGTTTGCGGTAGCGTCGCATCTGATCGAGGAAGACCAGGATCAGGGCGGCCGCCACGATCCACAGCGCCAGCGTGCCGCCCGCCCAGGGGCTGCCGCCCCAGAGGCCCGCGAAACGCCGGCAATAGGGGCAATGTTGAGCGAGCACGGGCGCCCAGGGGGCCAGCACCAGCAGGAGATTGGCCGCCTGAACGATCCCGGCCGGCGGCGCCATGCCGGCCTGCCGGGCCAGCGCAATCGCTTCTCCGGTGGCGGTCACTGTGAAGACGACGGCCGCCGGCAGGAGCCAGAGGCCCGGCACGGCCCCTCGGGCGTCCAGCCAGCAGAGGCCGGCCAAGACCCCCACGATCAACACTGCCAGAACGACGCGCCAGCGGAGCATGGGGCGTATGATAGCACAGCCTTCCCCGCACGGTAAGGCGGAAGGGGGACTGGGGACTGGGGACTGGGGGCTGGGATTGGAAAATCCCGGCGACTGCGTCGCGGGGGCCGGGGTGCTGACCGTCGCCCTCTTCCCTGCTCCTCCTTGAGTGGGGATCGAGACTACACCCTAAGCACTAAGTTCTAAGCTCTAAGCACTAACTTCCCCTCCCCGCCTTGTCAGCCCGCCGGCCAACGGGTAAAATCACGGGTTTCCCTGGGAGCCCCTCCGCGATGCTAGTGACCAAGACCTACATGGCCAAGCCGGGCGAGATCGAAGCCAAGTGGTGGCTCGTCGATGCCACCGACAAGGTGGTCGGCCGCCTGGCCAGCCAGATCGCCATGATCCTCATGGGCAAGCACCGGCCCACGTATACGCCCCACGTCGATACGGGCGATTTCGTCATCGTCCTGAATGTCGAGAAGATCATCTTCTCCGACCCCGACAAGTGGGAGCAGAAACAGTACACGTGGTACACGGGCTACCCGGGGCTGCGTGTGGAGACGGCCGCCAAGCGCAAGGCCCGCCGGCCCGAGCTGATCCTCCGCGAGGCCGTGCGGCGGATGCTGCCGAAGAACAAGCTCTCCTTCAAGAAGATCCAGAAGCTCAAAATCTATAGCGGCCCCCAGCATCCTCACCAGGCCCAACAACCGGAGCCGATCGAGTTGGGCGTGAAGAAGCAGCGGGCGGCGAAGGCGACAACTTAACACTTAGAATTGAGGAGTTGGAAGTTAGGAGTTAGAAGTTGGACGTGGAGCTTTGCACGCCGCTCCGCGATTCTAACTCCTAACTCCTGACTCCTAGCTTCTCCCCAAAGGAAATCCATGGCCGCAGCCACGACGAAGAAAGTTTCCGGCGCCGGCGACATCCTGGGCACGGGCCGCCGCAAGAGTTCGGTCGCCCGCGTGCGGATCCGTCCCGGCCAGGGGCAGATCACCATCAACAACCGCCCCTTCGAGGAGTTCTTCCACAACATCCAGCAGCGCAACGCCGTGCTGGCCACGTTGGTGCAGACCGGCAAGCGCGATCAGGTCGACGTGGTGGTCCGCGTCGGCGGCGGTGGCATCACCGGGCAGGCCGACGCCATCAAGCTGGGGCTGGCCCGCGCCATGAAGAAGTTCAGTCCCGAGGTGGAAGGCGCCCTGCGCGACTCCGGGTTGCTGACCCGCGACGGCCGCATGAAAGAGCGGAAGAAGTACGGTCTCCGCGGCGCGCGGCGCGGGACGCAGTTCTCCAAGCGTTGATCGCGGCTCCCGGCCTCTGCCGAAACACCCAGGCGTTGTAGCGCCGGCCAGCAGGACCGCATTGCCTCTTGGAGGCGGATCCGGCTATACTGCGGGCATGGCCGCCGTTGCTGAAAAAGCCCGCCGCCGCTGGTTCCGGATTACGCCGGATCGTTGCGTTGTCGCCCTGCTGGCCCTCGAAGGGCTGCTGTTTCTGGCCAAGCAGTGCCACTGGATGTCCAAGGGTTGGCCGGTGGTCATTGCCGTGGGGGCTGTCGGCGCCTTCCTGCTGCTGATGTTGCTGTGGTTCCTCGCGGCCCTGGTTTTTCGGCTCCGCTTCCAGTTCAGTATCCTCGCGTTGCTCCTGCTGGTCGTCGTTGTCGCCATCCCGTGCAGTTGGCTGGCGCCGGCGATGAAAAAGGCTAAGGAGCAGCGGCAGGCGGTGGACTGGATCGAGAAGGCCGGCGGGTCGGTTTCTTATGATTAGGCGGTGTCAAAATTGAAATGCAACGAGGTGGAAAACTGGTATAGGTGAAAGCATCACGGGGAGGTTCGATAGGGTGGTTTTCGGAAATAACCCTGTTGAACGGAGTCCCCGTGATGGCACGTC
>JBKQVT010000057.1:0-17413 GCA_052139835.1 Thermoguttaceae bacterium | reverse complement strand
AACTGCCCCCACTCGCCTCGTTGGCGTCAAACGACACACAAAGCATGGCGACAAACCACCTTCCAGCCATTCCCACCAACCCGAATTGGCCGAGTTGCGGAATCGCTGCTTGTTCCCCCCTTGCCTTTCGCCCCTTCTGCCGGTACAGTAGCGTAGCGGCTCTTGCACTGCACGGAGAAACGCCGATGGGCCTGATCACCGCGACCGTCGAACTGGCTAATCCAAAGAACCCGTCGTTGCGGCCCCTGGTGGTATCCGCCCTGGTCGACACGGGGGCCATGACGCTCTGTATCCCCGCGCACGTTGCCGTGCAACTCGAACTCCAGGAGATCGAGAAGCGGGAAGTCACCACGGCCGACGAGCGGTCGCAGGTCGTTCCCTACGTCGGCCCGGTGCAGATTCGTTTCCAGAACCGGACTTGTTTCACGGGCGCGTTGGTGATCGGCGAATCGGTCCTCTTGGGCGCCGTGCCGATGGAGGACATGGACCTGGTGGTCTCGCCGTCGCGTCAGACGATCACGGTGAATCCACAGAGCCCCAATATGCCGTCGGCGGTGGTGAAGTAGGCCGGAGAGTCCCGGCGGCGCGACGCCAATAAGGGCATTTGACTGTTCAAAATGGGCGGTTTCCCGCAAGATCGTCCTGGCCCTTTTTCCCGCCTTCTGCCACGCCACTGAACCACTTGCACGGGCCATGAGAATCCGAAAACAGGTTTACGAGCTCACTTTGGACGACTTGAACCAGTTCCCAGTTTGGGAGTTTGCCTTGGATGAAGAAGGCGAGGAAGGTCAGGACGAGGCGACTGTTCGGCCTTGCGAAGTCCTCGGCTCCCTTGATCCTTCGGCTGGAATGTTCATTGTGCGTGCCATGTTCACGCTGGCCGACGGGTCGAAGATGCAGGGCTACCTCACACCGCCGGCCCGGGGCGACGGTGGATTGGGCACTTTGCAGCCGGTTGTCGTCAGCCCGCGCGGCCAGGTCATGTTCTGGTACGGCGTCGTCGCACCTGACGATGCGCACGTGGCGGAAAGTTATCAGAAGCTCGGCCGCGGCGCCGACAAGGTATTTCCCGTCGAGGTTACATCACAGATGGACTTGGCTGGCGGGCCGGTTCGCTGCGTTGTGCCCGGATTCCTGGTGTTGGAGGACTGGAAGACCGGGAGAACGAGAACCGTAATATGACGCCCGCTCGGACGGTCTACCGGTGGTGCAACGCGCAGTCCGAACGGACGTTGGCAGAGCCGGTGGCACGCACCCAAATTCCCACCGGGCGCAGCCGGTGGGCGTGGGGGCGGGTCCCCAGCCCCCAGCCCCCAGCCCCCAGCCCCCAGTCCCTAGCCCCCAGCCCCCAGCCCCTTCCGCAACTGGCTGCCGACGATCACCGCCAAATAGGCCGCCGCGGAGAGGACGATGATGACCGGGCCGGTGGGGAGGTCGTAGTGAAAACTCACGCCCAGCCCGAGGGCAATCAGCGCGGCGCAAATCAGCGCGCCCAGGAGCATCATCTGCCAAAGGCGGCGGGAGAAGAAGCCGGCCACGGCCGCCGGCAGCGTCAACAGCGCCACTACCATCACAATGCCCACCAGACGCACGAGCAGCACCACGGTCAAGGCCGTCAGGCAGAGCAGGAGCAGGTAGATGGCCTTGACGGGCAGGCCGCGGAGCAAGGCAAACTCCTGGTCGAAGCAGACGGCCTGGAACTTGTGGTAGAAGACCAGGCCCACGCCAGCCACCAGGATGTCGAGGCCCGCCACCAACCACAAGTCGGCCGGCGAAATCAGGAGGATGTCGCCGAAGAGGTAGCTCATCGGGTCGGTGTAGCCTGGGGTGGCGGCGAAGAGCAGGATGCCCACGGCCATGCCCACCGCCCAGAGCGCGCCGATGACCGTGTCTTCGCGCTCGCGGGCATAGAGGCTGACCAGGCCGATGAGCACCGCGGCCAGCAAGGCGGCGACGACCGCCCCATACATGGGGTTAAACCAGGCGTAGCCCAAGAAGATCCCCAGGCCGATGCCGCTGAGGACGCAATGGGAGATGGCCCCGCCGAGGTAGCTGATCCGCCGCGTGACGACGTAGGCGCCGATGATGCCCAGCGAGACGCTGGCCAGCACGCCGGCCAGCAGGGCATAGCGGAGGAACGAGGCGTCGGGATCCTGGAGGGCCTCGAAGAAATCAAGCATGGTGGCGATCCTTGGAGATTGGATTAAGGGCGCTTGCGAAACCGCAAGCGATGGGTCCGCCTCGTGTTTTCATCGCCGCTCGCCTTCCGCCTTCCGCCCTCGGGCACCGGGCGCAGCCTGGTCGTCCGCCCTCTCGACGTGCTGGCGCTGACAGACGACGTCGCTGTGGCGGACCATGCGGACGTCGCCGCCGTAGATTTCCCGGATCAACTCGCCGGTCAACTGGCTGGTGGGATGGACCACGACCCGGCGATTCACGCAGATGACGTTTTCCGCGATGTTGGCCACGAAGCCCAGGTCGTGGGAGACCAGGACGACGGTCATGCGGCGATTGATTTCTCGCAGGAGTTCGAAGAGGCGGGCTTCCACCAGGCTGTCGATGTTCGCGGTGGGCTCGTCCAGCAGGAGCAACTCGGGCTGGGAGCAGAGGGCGCGGGCGATGAGCACCCGCTGCCGCTGGCCGCCGGAAAGCGCGGCCAGCGGCCGCCGGGCGAAACCTTCCATGTCCAACTGGCGGAGGGTCTCGAAGGCCGCGCGGCGATCGTCGCGGCTATACCAACCCAGCAGGCCGCGGACCCCGGGGGCGCCCAGCCTGCCCATGAGCACGATGTCCATCACGGTGGCGGGAAACTGGGGGTCGTGCTGGACGTGCTGCGGCATGTAGCCCATGCGGAGGCGGGCGCAGCGCGGCGGCCGGCCGAAGACGCGGATTTCGCCGCTTTGCGGCTCCAGTAGGCCGAGGATCAGCTTGACCAAAGTGGTCTTGCCGCCGCCGTTGGGGCCCACCATGCACACCGATTCATGCGCGCGGATGGTGAGGTTGACGTTCTCCAAGACCGGCACGCCGTTGTAGGCGAACGACACGTCGCGGAGCTCGATGATCGGTTGCTCTGTCATGGCGTCATTTCCCCCGGGACAGCGCGCTGCGGATTTTCTTGGCAACGTCGTCGAGGTTCTCGATCACGTCCGCGGCCAGCGGGTCCATGGCCACGACCACGCCGCCGATGGACTTGGCGACCGCCTCCGCCGAGCGGCCGCCGAACTGCGGCTGGAGGAAGATGATCTTCACCCCCTCGGCGCGGGCCTGCTTGATCAGCGCCAGGAGTTGCCGGGGGGTGGGCGACTTGCCCTCGCTCTCCACGGCCTTCTGCCGCAGGCCATAGGCGTCGGCAAAGTAGCCGAAGGCGGGGTGAAAGACATAGAACGTCTGGCCCCGGAAGGGCCGCAAGGCCCGGCGGAGGCTGGCGTCCAGGCGGTCGAGATCCTCGTCCAAAGCGGCGCGGTTGCGGCGAAAGTCGGCGGCATGGGCCGGGGCGGCCTTCTCCAGGGCCGCGGCCACGTTGGCCGCCATGATCTTGAGGTTCCGCGGTGCCAGCCAGACGTGCGGATCGCGCTGCCCCGGCGCCGCCGCCTCGTCCTCGCACTCGTCGGCCAGCGGCAGCTTGTCGATCCCGTCCGTGGCATCGACCACCGTCGTCCGCCGGTGACGCGACTGAAGCAGATCGACCAGCCGGCTTTCGAAGGGCATGCCGATCTTGAAGAGAAGCGCCGCCTTCTTCACCGCCAGCACCTGCCGCGGCGAGGGCTGGAAGACGTGGGGATTCTGCCCCGGCGAAACCAGCACGCCGACCTCCACCCACGGGCCGCCGATGCGCTGGACTAGCCAGGCCAGCGGCGGAATGCCGGCGAAGACGGGGATTTTCGCCGGCGCCGCGGCGGAATCGCCGGGCGCGCCGCCAGCGCCGCATCCCGGCGCCGCCAGTGCGGCCGCGAGCAGAAGGAGCATCCCGGCGAGTCGAATTGGCCTCATGGTTCAGTACATTGTAGTACCGAAAGGCCGGAAGGCAAACCGGTGGCGGTCAGCGGAATCCATGCCGAGAGGCGTCAATTAGACCCGCGATCAGGCCGAAGGCCAGCAGCAGGGAGAAGAGCGTGCCCATGACCAGGCCGAAGATGGCCCGGCCCCAGCCATGCTTCTCCGGATGCTTCCTCAGATCGCGGATGGCCAGCAGTCCCAGCAGCAGGGCCACGGGCGCGGGGAGGAAGAGCACGGCGAAGAGGCCCGCGTAGCCGGCGGCGATCGCCCATGCCGAGCGGCCCACCGGCAGGAGCATGCGCACGACGGCGTCGTCGCCGATCTGCGGCGGCGGCGCCCCGCCGGGCGGCGGCACGGTGATGATCCGCCCGCAGGCCGCGCAGGGCCCGCTCCGGCCGATATACTGCTCGGAGATGAAACTTTCGTGACCGCAGTGCGGGCAGGTGTAGGAGAAGGGCATGGAATCGAGGAGTTAGGAGTTAGGAGTTAGAAATTAGGAGTTAGAAGTTAGGAGTAGTTAGAACCGTCAAGGGCCCACCACTGCGCGATTCTAACTGCTAACTCCTAACTTCTCGCTTCGTCCCTATTGTCCCAGGGCTTCGGCCGGGTTTTCGATGACGCCGTCGATGAGCACCGCCTTGTGGCCTTTGAAGGCGCCGGGGCGGGCACGGAACTTGGGAATCCCCTCCACCGACACCACCAGGGGACTATGCACATCCTTGGGCGTGGTGATGATGTCGCCGACGCGGAGGCTGATCAGCTCGCCGGTGCCGATGCGGGTCTGCGCCAGGCGGACGTGGAGTTGCACCCGCGAGGCGCAGGCCGCCCGGCTGATCTGTTGGATGGTTTCCGAGGTGGCCTGGCGGCGGCCGTAGGCCACCCAACTGTTGGCCGAGAGCTGGCCGCCGATCCGCTCGATCGAGTTGTAGGGGATGCAGAGGTTCATCATCCCCCGCAGGTCGCCGATGGTCAGCTCGAAGCTGATGACCACCACGACTTCGTTGGGGGGGACGATCTGCACGAGCTGCGGGTTGCTCTCGACCTGCACGACCTCGAACTTCAGCTCCAGCACGTTTTCCCAGGCGTGGCCAAGCTCGTCGAGAAACAGCGAGGTGATCCGCGACACGAGCCGCAACTCGATCTCGGTCAGCGGCCGGCGGGCCAAGGGACCGCCCTCTCGGCCGCCGCCCAGCAGGCGGTCGATGATCGGATAGAGGATCGAGGGGTTGACGTCGAGGATCAGGTTGCCTTCCAGCGGCTCGGCCTTGAGGAGGTTGAAGCAGGTGGGGTTTTCCAGGCTGAAGACGAACTCGCTGTAGGTGAGCTGATCGACGCTGGTGAGCTTCACCTCGACGATGCTCCGCAGCAGGGCCGACAACGCGGCGCCGAAGTTGCGGCCGAAGCCCTCGTGCAGCGTCTGCAAGGCCCGCATCTGCTCCTTGCCCACCCGCTCGGGACGCTTGAAGTCGTAGGGCGTGACCTTTTCGCGGTGTTGCGCGGGGGGCGCCGACTCGCCATCGGCCGCGGCGGAGGCCGCCGGGGCCTTGCTGCCGGTGGCCATCGCGCTGAGCAGGTTTTCCACTTCCGCCTGGCTGAGTACATCTGCGGCCATGGATCCGTCCTTTGCATGAGAAAGGTGTTACGAGTTCCTTCTTTTCCTTCCCCCTTCCGCCCTCCGCCCTCCGCCTTATTCCCGCACTTGCCCTGCCCCGTAAACCACGTACTTGTAACTGGTCAATTCGTAGATGCCGCAGGGGCCGCGGGCATGGAACTTGTCCGTGCTGATGCCGATCTCGGCCCCCAGGCCGAACTCGCCCCCGTCGTTAAATCGCGTGCTGGCGTTGATGATCACCGCGGAACTGTCCACGCGGGCGGCGAATTGCCGGGCCGCCTCCAGGTCGGCCGTGACAATGGCGTCGGTATGCCGCGAGCCGTACTGGTTGATGTGCCGGATCGCCTCGTCCAGCGAATCGACCACGCACGCGGAAATCACCGGCCCCAGGTATTCGGCGTAATAATCCTCCTCGCTGGCCGGCTTGGCCTCGGGGAGCCATTGCCGGGTGCGCTGGTCGCCGCGGATTTCCACGCCGCGTTCCCGCAGCGCTTTGCCCACGCGCGGCAATAGGGCCGCGGCTGCCTCGGCGTGGACCAGCAGCGACTCGGCCGCGTTGCAAACGCCCATCCGCTGGCACTTCGCGTTCAGCACCAGCCGCTCGGCCATGTCGGCGTCGGCCGTACGGTCGAGGTACACGTGGCAATTGCCGGCGAAATGCTTCAGCACCGGCATCCGCGCCTCCTGGCTCACGCGGCGGATCAGACCCTCGCCGCCGCGGGGAATGGCCAGGTCGATGTACTCGGGCAGGTGCAGCAACTCATCGACCGCGGCGCGATCGGCGGTGGCCACCAACTGGACGGCGTCCGGCGGCAGGCCCGCGGGGGCGGCGGCCGCGGCCAGGATTTCCGCGATCGCCGCGTTGCTGTGAGCGGCCTCTTT
Source organism: Thermoguttaceae bacterium (assembly GCA_052139835.1). Taxonomy (GTDB): domain Bacteria; phylum Planctomycetota; class Planctomycetia; order Pirellulales; family Thermoguttaceae; genus JBKQVT01. The sequence continues at coordinate 10,923 of JBKQVT010000057.1, read as the reverse complement.
GCCGCCGCGGAGAATCACGGCGTTGCCGCTCTTGACACAAATGCCCGCGGCGTCACTGGTCACGTTGGGCCGCGATTCGTAGATGAAGAAGATCACCCCCAGGGGCACGCGGACCTTTTGCACCTCCAGGCCGTTGGGCCGGACCGACGAGGAGATCACCTCGCCGATGGGCTCCGGCAGGGCGGCCACTTCCTCCAGGGCCTTGCCCATGGCGGCGATCCGGGCGGGGGTGAGTTGCAGGCGGTCGATCTGGGCCGCGCTGAGCCCGTAACCGCTCGCGGCCGCCAGGTCGAGGCGATTGGCTTCGATCAGGGCGTCCGTGCGCTGGGCCAGCAACTCCGCGGAGCCGCGGAGCCACTTCTGCTTTTGCGCACCGCTGGCCTGGGCCAGTGCGGCGGCGGCCGCTTTGGCCCGCCGGGCCAGGTCGAGGCAATATTGGTGCAAATCGTTCATGACGCAACGGGGCCCCGGGGGCACCTCGCCGCTGGTGGAGGGGCCACTGACGGAATTGTACGGAGAATCGCCGCGGAAGTATCCCCGTTCGCGGTCGGCAAGTCAACGGCGATTCCCAGTGGAGGGGTGTTGCGAGCAATGACTGCAAACATTTACGAAACAAGAACTTATGCCATCGAACCGGGCCAGTGGATTCGTCTCGCCTAGCGTCCCCCGCATGCCTGAAACAGCAGCAGCGCCTGCCGCAGCGGCGCCACGTCGTGGACGCGGAGGACCTGCACGCCGCGGCGAGCCAAGGCCAAGGCCACGCCGATGGTGCCGGCCAGGCGGTCCGCCTCGAAATCGCCCAGCACTTCGCCGAGGAATCGCTTCCGCGACGGGCCCACCAACAGCGGACAGCCCAAGGCGTGAAACCGCTCGATCTCCGCGAGCAGCAGCAGGTTGTGCGCGGTCGTCTTGCCGAAGCCGAGGCCCGGGTCCAGGGCAATGCGGGCTTGCTGGACGCCGGCGGCCAGCAGGGCGTCGCGACGCCCGCGGAGGTAGTCCAGCACCTCGCCGACGACGTCCTGGTAGACGGGCTGCTGCTGCATGGTTCGCGGCGTGCCCCGCATGTGCATGGCGCAGAGGCCGCAGGCGCTTGCGGCCGCCAGGGCCGGCATGTCCGCGTCGGCCACTAGCGCGGTCACGTCGTTGATCACCTCGGCACCGGCGTCCAGGGCCTCGCGGGCGACGACCGCCCGGTAGGTATCCACCGAAATCGGCACGGCGGTTTGGCGGGCCAGCGCGCGGATCACGGGGAGCACGCGATGGAGTTCTTCCTCGGCTTCGACCGGCTGGGAACCGGGGCGGGTGCTCAGCCCGCCCACGTCCAGCAGGTCGGCCCCGGCAGCGGCCAGTTCCAGGCCGTGCTGGATCGCCCGCTGGGGATCGAGGAATTGCCCGCCGTCGGAGAAGCTGTCGGGGGTGACGTTGAGGATGCCCATCAGGAGCGGGATCCGCCCGGCCGAGAGCGTCCGGGTGCGGAGTTTCCAGCAGGGGGCAGGCATAAGGTAAAGGATAAAGGATGAAGGATCAAGGAGCAAGAAGGCTACGACCGTGGTTCATCCTTCATCCTTCATCCTTGATCCTTTATCCTTGCTACCAGGGCGTTTGCATGAGGTTGACGATCCGCTCGGCCAGCGTCTGGATGGCCTGCAACTGGGCGGTGGCCGTGGACTGGCCGTACTCGGGGACCTGGTGGGAAGAGGCGTTGACGTCGACGGCGTCGCCGGGCACCTTCAGCGGCTTCTCCTCGCGGATGACTTCGCCGTGCCGGGTGATCCAGCGCACGTTCACTACCAGGTCGTATTCCACTTCGCGGGAATCGCCCTGGAGGTTCTCGACCAGCAGTTTCTTGTGCTCGCCGGTGATGCGGCCGATGAGGACGCTGTCGGCGCCGGTGTCGCGTACGACCTTGTAGGGCGTTCGCTTTTCGATTTCCTTGACGACCGCCTCGGTGAGCTGCTCGCCCAGATCGCGGCGGAAGCTGCTCGACTGGAAGACGGGGACGCGGATGGTCTTGATATCCTCCGGATAGAGCGACTGGTTGCCGAAGCGGTAGCCGGCGCAGCCGCCCAGCGCGACCAGCAAGGCCAGCCAGGGAGCGATCGTTTTCGGCGGCCCTTGCCGCCGGCGCCAGGCCGTCATGGCATCACCTCTCGTGATCGAACACCTGCGTCAGCCACTTGAAATGATTGGCCGGTGAGTCGGGCTCGTTGCGAATCTTGTCCAGGCGGTCGCGGGCCTGCTCGGCGTAAACGGTCCGTGGATAGTTGTCGACGAGAAACTTGTAATACTGCCGTGCCGCGGCGTAGTATTTCTTGTTGTCGTAATACTGCCCCATGACCCATTCCCGCTGGGCCCGCAACTCCACGATGCGGCCGCGGGTTTGCCGAACCTTGGCCTCCTCGTCGCCGAGGCGGCCGCGAAACTGCTTGAGCGTCTGGGCGGCGATCTCGTCGGCGTCTTTCAGGGGCTGGACGTCGTAGAGCGGGCCCTGATACATGCGCATCTTGCTCTCCAGGCCGAGCAGATGCGCCCGCAACTGGTACTTGCTCTTCGGATAATCTTTGCGGAGGATGTCGTAGTGGAAGGCGGCGTCCTCGTATTGCCCGGCGCGGAAGTACATGTTGGCCATCGCCATCACCGCGCTATCGGCCAGCGGCCCGCGGGGATCGTGCAGATGGATCGACTCGTAGGCGCCGATGGCGTTGCCCCAGGAGTCGAACCAGGGCCGCGTCTTGTCGTTGAAATTGGGCGTCACCGCCCAATGCGGCTGGACCGCGTCGAGTTGCTCCCAATAGCGGGCCATGGCAAAGAGCCGCCAGATCACCGTGTCGATGTAGCGCGTGTTGCCGTGCGCCTTCAGTAAGGCGTCATAGGCGTCCTCCGCCTTGCCGTACTGAGCGTCGAAAAAGTAGCACTCCCCCTCGAGGAACAGGGCGTTTTCCTCCAGCGTCGAATCGGGCCAGCGCCACGAGGCCGTATGAAACTTCGGCGCCGCCTCGGCATACTTCTTCGCGAGAAAGAGGGCTTCGCCCTCGCGGAACTGGACGCGGGCGATCGCCTCGTCGGGGCCATAGCCCATCTTCTTCATCAGCTTGGCCCACATCACGTCCGGCGCCAGGTCGGACCATTCGAAGTCGGTATCGTCGTTGGCTGACTTGGCCTTGCCGGCCGTGGACGACGGGGCCAGCGTGGCCGTCGCGGCCGGCGCAGGGCCGGGAGGATTGGGCGTGGCGGCGGACGGACCGGCTGGGTACGACGCAGCGGGCGGGCCCGGCGGCGCCGTCACGCCGGGGGCATTGGCCGGCGGAACCAGCAAGGGGCCGCTGTCCGCCGGGACCGTGCCCGCGGGGGCCGCGCCCGGGGCAGCGACGACATAGGAGGGCATGGCGGTGGCGGGGGCAACCGCCGAGGTCTGCACCACCCCCGCGCCGGGCGGCGACGACTCGATCCCCTGCTGGCCGGCCATCGGCGTGAACAACGACCCCTGGTTCGGAGCCGCGGCGGGGCCATTGTAGTTGACCGGTGGATTGGCAGCGGCAGGCGGCCCCGGCGGCACACTGGTACAGCCGGACAGGAAGCCCCATCCGACCAGCAGAGTCCCGAGCAGGCCGATCCGGAGTGACATGCGCGACGTCCTTGTCGTGGTGTTTTCCGCACCGCTCACGCGCGGCGGCGTGCGGCGCCCCGTGGCCTTAGGTGCTCCACAGGGCGCCGAGGTAGGGGTGCATGCGAGGTTTTCGGCCTACCAGGTTCAGCAAGTAATGGTTCAGTACGCCGCGGAGTTCTCCCAGGCTGCGGGGATCGATCTCCAGGCGGCGCCAGCTTTGGCTTTGCAGGTCGGCCAGTTGGGCCATCGTCCGCAGCACGCCCGCGCTGATCGCAATCACCTGTCGTTTTCCGGCGCGGCACTTGGGACATAACACGCCGCCCTCGGCCTGGCCGAAGGCGACCCGGCCGGTGCTGGCCACCGGCGTGCCGCATTCGGCGCAAGTTTGCAGGGCGGGCAGGTGTCCCAACAGCCGCAGCGCGCCGAGTTCGAACCGCACAATCCGCCGAGGAACCGCGTCTCCCGCGGCCAGGGCTTCCAGGGTTTCGTCCGCCAAATCGAACAGTTCAGGATGAGGGTCGTCCTCGTCGGTCAGTTCGCCGAGCAGTTCGGCGACGTAGTAGCCGGCATACAGTCCGAACAAGTCCCGGCCGACGAGGCGGAACCGCCGCAGGAGCTTGGCTTCCGTCACCAAGTCCAGGGCGTCCGACGCTTTGTGGAGGAAGACTATTCGACAAATGGCCAACAGGTCAAGAGCAGACTCGAAAGGGTTTTTGGGCCGCCTCGCGCCCTTAGCCAAAGCCCCCAATTTGCCAAATTCCCGCGTGAACAGCGTCACCACCAAGCTGGTTTCGCTGAACTCGACGGTGCGGAGGACGATGGCGGTGGCTTTTTCGGTCGGCATGAGAGAAACGGCGAGCCGCCTGGCGAGGGGGGTACGAAGTTCTCGCGGCATCAAGATACCTTGCCCCCCCCACTGTGGCAATCCTGCTTACGAGGAATTATAATCCACGCTGGATCAAGCAGTCACGGTTTATCCAGCCGTGTGTCGCCTTATGACTACTCTTCCGCCGTCGAAGTTCTTTCCGCCCGCCGAAGAGGCTGGCGCCGAGGGCATTGTCGGCTTCGGCGGCCAGCTCACGCCGGACTGGCTGCTGGACGCCTACCAGCACGGCATTTTCCCGTGGCCCAGCGGCCAGGCCGGTGAAGACATCCCCTGGTGCTCGCCCGATCCGCGGGCGATCATCGAGTTGGACGGCTTTCACGTGCCGCGGCGTTTGCAGCGGACCTGCCGCAGCGGGCGATTTGCCGTGACCTTGGATGAGGATTTCGCCGGTGTGATCCGCGGTTGCGCCACGGCCGGCGACCGCAAGGGGCGGACCTGGCTGACCGGGGCGATGATCGGGGCGTACACGCGGCTTTTCATGCTGGGACATGCCCATAGCGTCGAAGTCTGGCACGAGGGGCAACTTGCCGGCGGCGTCTACGGGGTGGCGATCGCCGGGCTGTTCGCCGCCGAGTCGATGTTTCACCGCGCCGGCGACGCCTCGAAGGTGGCCTTGGTTCGCTTGGTTTCCCGGTTGCGGGCGCAAGGCTACGCGCTACTGGACATCCAGCAGTTCACGCCGCACACGGCCCAGTTCGGCGCCATCGAGATTCCCCGGGGTGAATACCTCCGCCGGCTGGCCGAGGCCCTGGCCCGCCCGGCAACATTCCGCTGACCGCCCTGCCGCCTTCCCCCTTCTTCGGGGCCCTTGCAAACCAAGGCTGCCTGCGGTACTTATGGAGGACGTGGAGCATTGCTCCGGATGCCGCTTCAGGTTGCCCCCGCGAGGAAGGGAGACACGCCATGGCCCAGACCAGTCCCCAAGAGAAGCAGGACGCCCCCGCCCGCAAACGCGTCCTACTCGTGGATGACGACCGCGAGATTGTCGAGGCGATGAAGCTCGCGCTGGAGGCGGCCGGCCACGAGGTCCTCGTCGCCCGCGACGGCAACCAGGGGCTGGCGATGGCCGAGCGGGTGGATCCCGACCTGGTGATTCTCGACATGATGATGCCCAAGCGGAGCGGCTTCCTGGTCTTGGAGAAGCTTCGCCGCACGCGGTCGGTGCCGGTGCGGATCATCATGGTGACCGCCAACGAGGGGAGCCGTCACAAGGCATATGCCGAGATGCTCGGCGTGGACGACTACATCCGCAAGCCCTTCCCGATGGAGCGGCTGATGGAGAGCGTGCGGCGACTGTTGGGATAAGGGAAGGAAGGGATTAGGGATTGGGGATTAGGGATTGGAGGCCGCGGATCCTGGGGCATCCGCTTGCGGTTTCGCAATCCGCCCTATCCGGAGGCTGACGCCTCCGACTCCCCTTCACCTTACTCCTTCGCCTTCTCCCCCTTGTCGGTTCCCTCCGTCCCCTTGTCGGTCTTGTCCGCTGCGTCCTTGCCTTCGGGAGCCGCGTCGCCGAAGGCGCCCTTCCCGGAGTCACCGCCGTTGTTCATCCATTTTTCCATCTCGCCCCCCGGCCCCCCTTCGGCCTTTTTCTCCTCGACCTTCGGCGTGAAGACGATGGTCACTGGGGTCTTTGCCGGCGGCATGTTCTCGACGAAGCCCTCGAACAGGCGGGATTCCAAGGCGCCGCGGCTGCGGATCGGCAGGTCGAGCGTCGCCGTGGGCAGGTTCAACACCGAGACGAAGTCGCCGCTATCGCCGGCGTAGACTTTCTTGCCGGTCGCGTCGTTCTTGCGGAAAAGACTGCCGGCAAACACCCAGTTCACGTCCAGGGCCTTCTTCGTCTGAATGTTGCGGATCCACTGCTGGGCCGGGCAGGATTTCACCTTGCCGTCCTTGTCCTTCCAGCGGACCTCGATGAGAACTTCCGTGCCGGTGGGCGGCTCGTATTTCGGGTCGAACCGCACCGGATGACCGGGCTTGGCCCCCATCAGCAGCAAGGCCGCATGGACGAGGCTCGGCGGGGTGTCGACCACCACCGCCGCCTCGTAGGCCCGATCACGCAGGGTGGCGAAGAATTCCAGCGGGTATTCCGCCTTGCAGGTCTCGCCCACTAGGATCACTTCCTTGTGCTTCAGGTCCATCCAGGCCGGCGAACAGTGGTCGATCGAGGTCAAGTCCTTCATGTCGCACCCCAGGGGTACGGCCGTGACGCCCTTGGTCTCTTTGGCCGCGGCGGGCGGTGTGGGAGAGGGGTAGACCGGCTCGGTGCGAGCGTCCCCGGTGGGCCCCGGCACGAGGGGCCTCTCCTGCGATTCCAAGGCTTTGTTCTCGGCGGCCGGTTTGGCCTTCTCCGCCTGCGGGGCCGGGGTTTCCTGCTTGGGCTTGGAATCGCTGGGCTTCGCCGGCTCCTCCGACGGACATCCGCACAACAGCACCGCGACCACCAACGTGGCAGCCGCCACAAGGTTCTTCAACAAGCGAGGCGATTCCATGATCGACGCTCCTCTAGCATGGGGTCAAAGAATAACAATTCCGGGGCAAGACAACCGGCCTTCCGTCCATTAACATAACTACTTTCCCACCGCCTGTCCAACCCGTGCGAAATGGCCGATGCGCAATTCCCTCACCGTGTTGAAATCGAGCCGCTTACGGCCTTACGTCCAAATGACGGTCCGCTATGCTGGCCCGTCGGTCGAGATGGAACTGACGGCCGGGGGCGAGGTGCTTTGCTCCGGCGCCTGGCAGATGAAGGTCTTCCAGGACGGGCAGGCTGCCCCCCCCACGGTGGCCTGGCAGGCCGTTTGCCGCTACTCCGACAGCGACGTGGATTACCTCGAATTGGCCGCCGATCTAGCCGGCGGGCTGCGGATCGAGCGCCACATGCTCTTGGCGCGAAAAGACCGCTTCCTGCTGTTGGCCGACGCGGTTTTGGGCGATCGGTCGGTGGGGCTGCAATATTTTGGGCGGTTGCCGCTGGGCCCGGCCGTCAGCCTCCGCAGGGCGAAAGAGAGCGGGGCGGCCTCGCTTTTTCACGGAGCCAGGCGGCTGGCGACGGTTTTGCCCTTGGCGCTGTCGGTGTGTCGCGGCAGCCACCGGGACGGCGAGTTGGTCCGAATAAGCACTGGCGGAGCCAGTGGCACCCGCGCGGCGGCGGCCGTTTGCCTGGAGTTGCGGCAGGCGGCCCACGCCCCGCGGCTGTTTGCGCCCCTGTGGTTCGATCTGGATCGCCGCAGGCCGCGGCGGCTTGCCTGGCGGACGCTCAGCGTCGGCCAGGCCATGCAGGTCCAGTCGGCCGACACGGCCGTCGGCTTTCGCGTCGCCGCGGGCAGTCGGCAATGGCTGGTGTACCGATCGCTGGCCGAGCCGGGCAACCGCACCCTGCTGGGCCATAATCTGACCAGCGAGACGCTGGTCGCCCGCTTCCTCGGGGACGGCCGGGTCCGTCCGCTCATTGAGATCGAATAAGACATTTTGCAACGGAAACTTTCCCCACCATGACCACGCCGCTGGTGCTCTTTGAAGGCAAGCGTTTCCGCGTCGAACGGGTGATCCAGACCCTGCCCGACGGCAGCCAGCACGAAAAACAGGTGGTCCGGCATCCGGGGGCAGTCGTCTTGCTGCCGCTGCTGGGGGACGGGCGCATCTGCTTCGTCGAGAACTACCGCGCCAGCGTGGCGCAGACGCTCCTCGAGTTGCCGGCGGGCACGCTGGAGCCGGGCGAGGAACCGCTCCAGGCCGCCCACCGCGAACTGGCCGAGGAAACCGGCTACCGCGCCGGGCGCCTCGAGCCGCTGGCCACCTTCTACATGTCGCCGGGCATCCTCGATGAGCGGATGGTCCTCTACCTGGCCACCGACTTGCAGCCCGGTCCCACCGCGCTGGATGCCGGTGAAGACATCCGGCCGCTGCTGTGCACGTGGGACGAAGCCCTGGCCATGGTCGGCGACGGCCGCATGCGCGATGCCAAGAGCATGTTGGGGCTGCTCTACTACCAGGCCTTCCGCCGCTGATCGCCGGGTGCAATGCAGCGGACGGCGGCAACTCGGCACTGCTGGACAAGCCAGCAGTGGCACAGCGGCCCCGCTCAGTGGCCGAAGACGACGGTGCCGAGGCTGTTCACGATCTTGACCCACATGTTGTTGGTGTTCGTGCCGACCGTGGCGACGGCCCCGATGACCACCAACAAGATCATGCCCATCATCACGCAGTACTCGACCGCGGTTGGTCCTTCTTCGTCCCAAATTAGCCGCCAAAGGCGCCGCATGCGGTATCCTCTCTGCAACCCGTCTATGCAAGTCTATGCTGCGAAGCGGGGGCTCTCGGGTCGGGCACCGCTCAAGGAAGTCTAAGTTACCGAAGAATCTTGTCAAATGATTGCCTGCGATGCCGGTTCGGCCGCTCCTAGGGGATGCGAAAAATCGCGCAAGCCCCCCTCTCACGGTAGGGCAGGGGACTTTCGGGGCAGTGCGTCGGCGTCCACGCCCGGCGGATCCGAGGATTGCGACGGGGCCTGCCAGTGGAGGACCTGGCTGCCGGAGGGACCATCCTCCGCACGGCCGGCGAAAACGACCGTGCCGCGGACCAGGCCGGCCATCGACAGGCGCGACTCGTCGAGGACCTGCTGGCTGCCGTCGGGACGGCGCCAGGCGGCGATTGGCGTTTCCGACAAGACCAGCGAGCCTTGTCCCGTCCACTGGATGTCGGTGAGCAGATTGGCCGGCAGATCGCGGCCGGCCAACAGCAGCAGGGCTTGACCGGCCCCCGGCGCCAGGACGCAGCCGGAGGCCCGCACGGAGATTTCACCCGGCGGTGGCGGCTCGGCCGCGGTCGGGTGCGGCCGGTCGTCCCGGCGGGGCCCACCGCACTGCAACAGCGGGCCGGTGCCCCGCAACGTCACCCGATCGAGGCTGATGCTCAGCGGCTCGTCGGCGGTGGGGAAATGATCCAACCGCAGGACCGCTCCCACCCCCACGTGCAGCGTATTGGCCATCTCCACGCTCAGCGCGCCGAGCGTGCGGCAGTCGACGGCCGCAGCCACGTTGCGGAACACGCAATCGCGCAGCCGCAACCGCCCGCTGGGCAAGGCCGTGGCCGCCGCGACTGCGTCCGCCGGATGGGTCCAGGCGATGGCGCTGGGCCGAGTGGCTGCGGCGGCTGCGGCGGCGTAAAACGTGCAGCGGCGAAATTCGCCGTGGCCGGCGCGGAGCTGGATCATGGCGCCCCCCTGGGCCACGGACTGACTCCAGACGAAGTCGATGTCCTCGAAGCAGACGCCGTCGGTGGCAACCAGCAGGCCCGCGGCGGGCACGGCAACCATCGGCCGTTTCCCCGCCGCCCCGTGGACACGTTGCCCAGGCTGCAGGGCACAGCTTTCCAAGGGCGTTTTGCCGTCCCAGATCAGGTCGGCCGTGGCCGTAGGGTGGGCATGGCCCACCACGATACGCTCTGTTTTGGCGGGCAACGGCGTGGGCAGGGGAACCGCGGGGATAAACCCCGCGGCTCGCCCGGCGGCCGGCCGGGCGGGAGTCTGTGTCGCCGCGGCGCGATTCAAGCGGGGCCAGAGGGACCAGAGGGCCGCCACCACGGCCATCAGCGCGAGCACCGCAACGGCCATCCGCTGCGAGGTCCTACGGGCGGCCTGCTGGCTCGACGGCGGCGCAGAGAAAGCGGCCCCCTGATAGCGTCCCAGACTTCGCGCCAGCGATTGCCGCCCGTTGTGTGAGGGTCGGCCGAGCAAGTCGGCCAATCGGGCCATCGACTCGGGCCGCTCGCGCGGCTCGCGGCGGACACAGGCCGCGATGGTCTCGGCCAGGGCCGCGGGTGTCTCCGGCGCCAAGCGCCGCACGTCGTCGATGGTCGCCGCCTGGCAGGCGCGGAGCTTCGCCAGGCTCTCGCCGCCAGCCAACGGCGGCCGGCCGCAAAGCAAATGCCACCACACACAACCGCAAGAATACACGTCGGCGGCGTGGTCGGGCGGCGTGCCCGCCGCAATCCGCTCGGGGGCCAAATAATCGTAGGCCTCGGGCGACAATTCGGCCCGCGCGTAACCTTCCTCCGGCCGAAGAATGCCCCGCAGGCCAGGCTGGAGCAGCACCACGGCGCCGTCGGTCGTCAGCAACAGGCTCTGCGCCGCCACGTCGCCGTGGCAGAGGCCGATTTCCTCCAGCGCCGCCAGTCCGGCCGTCATGGCGCGGGCGATTTCCAGCACCGCCGCCGGGGCGAAACGGCCCTGGTGGACGAGCCACTGGGCGGCCGTGCGGCCGTCGATCCATGGCGAAGCGGCCCAGAGGCGGTCGCCGTCGCGGCCGGCGCCCAGGATGGGCGCCAGATAGTCCGCCGGCAAGCGGTCGGCGGCAGCGACCAGGCCCTCCAGCTCACGCAGCCGTTGGCCGGCGGCCTCCTGAGTGACCTCGGCAACCGCCAATCG
>JBKQVT010000056.1:0-6472 GCA_052139835.1 Thermoguttaceae bacterium | reverse complement strand
TGGATCCGCGACCACCTCGGCCTGACGATCCCCAGCCAACAAGCTCTCGCCTTCCGCAGGAACAAAAACTGTCCTAAATATCGAATTTCAACAACATTGACTTTTTAGCGGCCCACACGGCGTGTGCCGGATACTATTGTCCAGAACCTCACCAGGGGAGGAGAACCTCATGTCGCCGATCCGCCGAACTCTCGCAGCGGCGTGTCTGGGCGGGATGCTCTTCAGCGCCGTGGCCTTGGCCGATGAGCCCAAGATCACCACGATCACCCCGGAGAAGCCGGTCCGGCAATGGGTCGTCGAGGAGACCACGGGGCGGATCTTCGCCTCCATGCCCACGGCCGACGCCGTGGTGGAATACGACCCGGCCACAGGCAAGGAACTGCGACGGCTGGCCATCAAGGGCAACCCCGCGGAGATGGTGCTGAAGGGCCATTGGCTGGTGGCCGCCTGCCCGAAGAGCGCGGCCCTGGCACTGATCGACCTGAAGGAGAACAAAGTCTCCGGGACGGTTTCCTTGTCGGGCAGCGTCATTCGCGACCTGTTCTGCTCGAAGGCCGACAACCCCTACGTGTACGCCCTCTGTGACCCGAACGCCGGCGGGATGCCCGCCGCAAACGTGCCCCTCGCTCCCGGCAGCGTGACGGCCCACTTGCTCGTGCGGGTGGATCTGAAGCGGAAAGAAGCCCTCCCGGTGGCCAGCGCCGCGTCGGGCGGCAGTATTTGGATTCAGCAGAATCTTCTCCCGGTCGCCATGGCACGGGACGGCCAGCGGCTGCTGGTCTGCTGGTATAACGGCGGTTTTACCAGGGCCAGCGGCTTGTTCGACGTCGACGAGGGGGCGGGCACGTTCCAGCAACTCCCCTCCGGCATCAACGGCGTCCGGGGTTACGGCGCGGTCACGGCCGCGGGCCGCTGGTGGACGGTGGGGAACTGCCTGTTCCCGACGGAACCGGGCCCGCCGCTACGCACCTTTGCCGGCTCTCCGGTGGCGATCCACCCGGTGTTGGACTTGGCCGCTTCGCTGCAAGAGTCGCAACTGGTGTTGCAAACGTTTTCCGCGGCGGAGACGCTCAAGGAGATCGATCTGCCCGACGCTCCGGTGGCCGAGGGGCCGCAGCCGGGTGTTGCCTCTCCCGCCAGGGGGCCCGGCGCCGCGGCGCCGCCGCCCACGGCCGCCACCGAGACGGTTCAGTACGATTTGGCGGGCAGCCGTGTGTTTTGCGGATTGGCCTCCAAAGGCTACGTCGTGGGGCTCGACAATCTGGGAGTGAAATTCCCCAATCGCCTGGAACTCGTTATCCCCAACCGGACGACGGCGGCCGTCGGAAAGACGACGCGCGTGCCGCTGGCGAGCAACGCCCCGCGCGGCGGCGCGAAACCAGAGTTCACCCTCGACTCCCCGCCCCCCTTCGCCAAGATCGACCACAACGACCTGGTGCTGGCCCCCAGCCTGACGCAGATCGGCACGCACGAAGTCGTCGTCAAGGCGTCGCAAGGCGACCTGAGCGACGAGGTGACGCTGTCGATCCGCGTGGAAGTCCCCGGCGTACACCTCGGGTTTTTCATCCGCGGCGTGGCGTTGGATCGCCAGCGGAAAAGCACGGTCGCCTGGGGGCAGTCGGCGGCCAGCGGCGCCGCCGCGTCCGCCGATTCGCCCATGGATTTCGCGCTCGTCGACCTGGCTTCGCAGAAGGTGGTCAACACCCACTCCATGCCGGGCGGCGTTCAGTTCATCGCCCTGGACGAGAAATTCGTCTTCGTGATTCCGCCAACTCCCCACGTCCTCTACCGGCTGGATCGGGCCGATCCGAGCCGGAGCCAGCGCGTCCTGCTGGGCGGGACTCCGCTGGCCCTGGCCGCCACGCCGGACCATCGCGTGGCCGTGGAAATCAGCGACAGCGCCGGGTTCCTGCTCCGCTTGCTCGATCGCCGGACGCTGCAACCCGGCGCCGGGGACGACGGCGACCGCGGCCGGTCGTCTTTGCCTTACAATCGCTCCGGCGCGCTCCCCATCGCCGAACCGCTGGGCGATGGGGCCGTGCAGCAGTTGGACCAGGTTGTGGAGGCCGAGACGGGTGAACCCCGCTGCTGGCTCTCGGGGAGAAACTTGCCTGATTTGGTGGAGTTGGCCGCGCGCGGGTCCTATGTTCCCGCGGCCTTCCGCGCGGGGAACGGCAGCGCCGGCGGCCGCCAACTTTGGGGCCGCGCCATCGTCAACGGCCAACTCGTCATGGCAGAGGGCAAGGCGGTGGCGACGCTGCCGCCCGGCGCCCAGATTTCTCCCGACTATCCGCTGGCCGCCGGACTCCGCTCGGCCTGGACGGGCCGCAGCCAAAAGACGGAGTTGGTGTTCTGGAACCTCGTGCTGGGCGAGGCAATCGACGCGATCGACATCAGCCCGCGCGGCGCGGGGCTCCCCGCCGGGGTTGGTCCAGCGGTGATCGCGGCGCCATGGCCTTCCGCCGGGTTCAACTCGGGCAACGGAGTGGACCAAGCCGGGCTGACGTTCGTCAAGGACACGGTCTTGCTTCCCCAGGGAAACCGCTTGCTGTTTTGCCCGATCCCGGCCGCGGTCCGCAAGGACTTGCCCGTGCCGCTGGTGTTGAAGTATCCGCGGATCGGCATCGGCTCGGTGCAGAAGCCGCTGGAGGTGCAGTTTGCCGCCGTCGGCGGCGAAGGGCGGCGGACCTTCACGGCGGCGCGGAAGTATGAGGGGCTTGTTCTGGATGCGGCCGGCGGCAAGGCCACGCTCGACTTGCCCGCGATCTGGAAGAAGTGTCTCTCCGCCTTGAAGCAGCCCGCTGGGCGGCCGTCCCTCGAAAGGCAAGCGGACACCGTGCGGAGCGAATTCCGGCGGTTGACCGGCCGGCCGCTGGCGGCGGACCAATTCGCCTTTGCCGTGCCGCTGGAAGTCATGGTATCCGACGAGCAGGGGCAGCAGGACCGGCTCAACTTGTCGGTGATCGTGCTGGCCCCGGCCGAGGAACTGGGCAAGGCCCCGGCGGGACCGGGAGCCGACCCTGCGGCGTCCCAGCCGGCGCCGCCAAAAACTCCATGAAGCCGCTACGGATCGGGCCGCTGCTGATTACGCCGCCGGTGCTGCAAGCGCCGATGGCCGGATTTACCGACCACGCCTATCGGCAAATCACCGGCCGCCTGGGCGGCGTGGGCCTGCCGGCCACAGAAATGGTCAGTGCGCGGGGCTTCCTGGGGCGCCAGGCCCACGCCCGCTCGTTTCCCGAGCAACTTTGGGGCATCCTCGATGAGCCGCGCCCGCTGGCCGTGCAAATCTGGGACAACGATCCCGAGAGCCTGGCGGCCGTGGGGCAACGTTTGGTCCAAGAGTTCCACGTCAGCGTGGTGGATATCAACTTCGGCTGCCCGGCGCACAACGTCACCGAGAGGGCCCAGAGCGGCGCGTATCTGCTGGGCGATCCGGCGCGCATCGGCCGCATCGTCGAGCGCGTGGCGGCCGCCTGCGCCCCGGCGCCGGTGACGGCCAAGATCCGCTTGGGCGCGTCGCGCGATACGATCAACGCCATCGACGTGGCCCAGGCCGTCGAAGCCTCCGGCGGCGCGGCGGTGACCGTCCACGGCCGCACGGTGGCCGATCGCTTCGGCGGCCGGGCCGATTGGGACGAGATTGCGCGGATCAAGCCGCACTTGCAGCGCATCCCCCTGATAGGCAACGGCGACCTGGCCACTCCGCAGCAGGTCGTCGAGGCATTCGCCCGCTATGGCGTGGACGGCCTGATGATCGGCCGGGCCGGCTTGGCCCGGCCGTGGCTATACGCCCAGGTCGCCGCCGCCCTGCGCGGCGAGCCGATCCCGCCGGAGCCGTCTTTGCCGGAGCAGAAGCAATTGCTCTTGGAGCATTATCGGCTGGTGGTCGAGCAATTCGGCCCGGCGAAGGGGACGATCCTCATGCGGAAGCTGGCCTGTTGCTATGCCCGCCGCCGCGACGGGTCCCGGGCCTTCCGTGCCGCGGTCGGCCGCGTGGCCACGCGAGAGGAGTTTCTTGCCGCGGTGGACGGGTTCTTTACGGCGTGAGAATGCGGCAAAAAAGTCAGTGCTCCGGCTCCAGTGCCGGCACGGGGTTGTCGGGCCAGGTCTCAAAAGCGATCTCGCATTTCGGCAACGCACGACGAAGCTTCCACACTCCGCCCTTTGTCGGGCCAGTTGTAAGACGGAGGCTGAGGCGCCGAAGCTCGCCCAACCGGGTTAACTGCTCCAGGCCAACATCCGTAACCCCGGTCCATTCGAGGTCCAAGACCTTCAAGCGGGTCAGCTTCCCTATGTGCTTCATGCCGGCGTCCGTGATCATGGGCCCGTAAAGGTTCAACTCCTGGAGCCGAGCCAACCCTTCCAGCTCTGCGAGGCCGGCGTCCGTGACCCGGGTGCCGGCGATGTTCAGGACCTCCAGGCGGGCCAGTTTTCCTACGTGCTCGAGGCCAGCGTCCGTAAACGACGTGTTGAGGACGCACAAGTTTCGGAGGTGCGTCAGGCCTCCCAGCTTCGCCATACCCACCCCCGTGATGTGCGTGAAACAGAGGTCCAACACCTCAAGTTGGGTTAGCTTCCCTATCGGCTCTAAGCCGGCATCCGAAATTGACGTCTCACCGAGGTCCAACTCATGAAGGCCCGTCAGCCGTTCAAGCTCCTTCAGGCCACCGTCCGTAATTGGCGTCCGACTGAGGTTCAACTCCCGGAGGCCCGTCAGCCCCTGAAGGTCCTTCAGGCCGGCGCCCGTGATACTGGTCCGCCAGAGATCCAACTTCCGAAGGCGTGTCAGCCCTCGAAGCTGTTTCAGGCCCGCATCCGACACGTGCGAGTTCCCAAGGTCCAATGCCTCCAGCCCGTGTAGTTTTCCGATGTGCTCCAACCAGGCGTCCGTGATCCGGTTTGGCACGGGCCGGCCGGGCCGGCTAAACACAAGAGACCGCATCGAGTCGTCGGCGTTAACCACATCGGCGAAGAGGTCGTCCCCGAGCAGCCTCCGCGCCCACGCCGGTCCCGGCAGCACCGGAGCCGAATTGACCGCTATAAATCCCTGGTTGCGCGCCCCTTGGTCGGCCTCGTAGTCATAGACGACCCACCCTCCAAATGCCCGGATTGCAACGACCGCCTCACGCTGCTCCCTTGCCTGTTTCCTCTCGACCACGAGCCAACTGCAAAGGACGGCGACGACGAGTGTCAGCAAGAGCAACGAGAGAATGCTGAACTGAAACCGCAGCCGAAAGAGCACCGCGACGAGAAACCAGAGCAACATCAGGAGCAGCGCCACGCCGACGGCCGCGATGGCGATCAGCACGGTGTAGCCCTTGTGCCGGTTGAAGGCGAACCACTGAAACCACCCGGACAGAAGCAGAAAGCCCTCCATGGCCAGGAGGGCAACGACGGCCCGATCCGGCGTGAGGCGGAACCAGCGGCGGCGCGGCGTTTTTTGGGGAGCGTCGGCCATGGCAACATTGTAGCCCCGTCTGCCCCCAAGAGGTAGTAGAAAACATCCGGCGAGAACCGGCCAAAGTCCAGCCCGATGCCTGCCAGGCTCGTTGCCTGGGCCCCATCGCGTTCCTCACCCCCCATTTTCTTATTACCTTGATTTTCGCCAGCGACCATTGCTAAAATACGCCGCGCACCGTATTATTGAATAGGTCCAAGTGTTTATTCGTTTTGCGGGAAAGATGGGAAGGGGGAAGCCCCATGAGCATTGAACACCCCAATTCTGACAGCGATCTGATGGACTTGTTGCGGATCGCGGGTCCGCTGAGCGTCGCCCAACTTGCCGACGCCATGGAAGTTACCCCGACGGCCATTCGCCAACGACTCATCCGGCTGACTTACAAGACCATGATTCAGCGGGAAGCGGTCCGTGCCGGGCGCGGGCGGCCGAAACACCGTTATTGGCTCACCGAGAAGGGCGTGATGTCCACCGGCTCGAACTTCACCGACCTGGCCCTGGCCTTGTGGAACGAGGTCAGCCAGATGCAGGATGAGAAGCGGCGGCGGGAAATGCTCCGCCGCATCGCCCGCACCCTGGCACAAGGGTATGCGGAAAAGATCCAAGGGACCACGGCGGCGGAGCGCATCCGCTCGCTGGGGGAACTGCTCGCCCAGCGCCGCATCCCGGTTTCCGTCGAGAATTCGGGGAACAAGTCTTCGCTGACGGAACATGCCTGTCCGTATCCCACCCTGGCCGAGAGCGACCGCAGCGTGTGCACGATGGAAAAGATGCTGTTCTCCGAGTTGCTCGGGGGCGAGGTCGAACTGACGCGGTGCCGGCTGGACGGGGGGGACGCCTGCCAATTTCAAACCAGTTAGCAGTGCGGTATACTGGGGCGGTTTGGAAGGAGTTAGAAGTTAGGAGCTAGTGTAGTGATACATAAATAGCGGAACTTATTGGCGTGTTCGGGGTTTCATCCTTATACGGAGAAAGAAACCCATGAAACACGCTCGACGGATCACGCTGACG